>JAFUUV010000072.1 GCA_017471345.1 Ruminococcus sp. | reverse complement strand
TTGTTCAGCGAATTCATCTCGTCATCGTCGTCGCGGGAGAGCCTTGCGTATAGCCATACTCTCATTTTGTTACCTCCTGTAATAGTTTTTTGAGTATAAAATAAGCCTGCCAATCAAGCAGACTTCTCAACAATAATGGCGCCATCTTCATCTGGAAGCAGCGTATCGTCGACGATATAATCCTTGATAACACTTCTGATGAAGTCGCTGAACTGTTCATCCGTTCCGACATATTTGAAATGAACGGAGCTGATTTTTGTTTGCTTTTCTAATTTCATAATGGTTTCTCCTTCCCACGGATGCTGTTGACACACACGTCAAGGTGCGGTCGTGTGCGCTTTGTTGAGCCAAACACTACCACACCTTTTTCGCAAAGTCCAGACAGACTCCGGATTTTTTATCTTTTTTATAGCGTCATTGTGAACCCTTCGTCCTCGTCATCATCATAATCTTCGTCCTCATAGTCATCCTCCTCGAAGACTTCTCGGAGAATTTCTTCTCGCTGACGGTCGATGATATCATCGTGATCCGGCTCTTGTGCGGATGCGTTCACTGATGAATCGGATACAGCGTCAGCCAATAAACTGATGCCTTTACCGAAAATTGTACCGAGCGCTTCACCGTTTTCTTCTGCTTCGATACGCCTACGGCGCTCGTCCGGGTCTTCGGAATCGTTGTCAACGATTTTGGATACCGCTCCGGCAAGGCTGCTGACTCCGCTGCCCACATCGGAATAACTGTCGGAAACTCTACGGGTTTCTGCTTTCGCAAGCGCACGTTCTCTGAGATGCTGCTCATACAGCTCGCGCGAATCTTCCCATCCTGTTGGCTGTTTTTCATCTGAACCGCTGTCGGGAAACTCTCTTTGCAGAAGCTCACGCTCGATATTATCCTTGAGATATTTCTCGTCATGGAGCTTGATATCACGGCAGCTTTTGCCGTTGGAGCAGTGAAAAGTGAGATATTTTCTCTCGTCCTTCCATGTCATATGGTAGCCAAGGATGGACATAGAACGGATAAACTCGTCCTTGCTTCCGCTATATTCCATCGCTTTGTCAATGTCGTTCGCTAGTTTTTGCTTCCAGCTTTCTCCCTTCATCCTCGCGCGGTACTCTCTTGACGACATTCGTTTTCCGCCGCCCTCGTATGGCTTAAGAACGGAAAGTCCGTGAGCAATACAGATTTCGTCGCTGAGCTTTCGAAGATGTTTGAGTGTTGACGGCGATTGCCGGAGCTTCATTCCTGATTCAAAGCCGACAGAATTGATGACGAAGTGCGAATGAATATGATCGGCATCGCAGTGAGTCGTGACCAGAACCTCGTGACCAGGCCACGCTCTCTCGGCAAATTCAAGAGAAATATCGTGCGCCTGATCGGGAGTAATCTTCTCTGTCGGTGCAAAGGATTGTGCGTAATGATAGAAGAACATACCGTTATCCTTTTCATACACCTTCTTCGTCGCCATGAATTCCCGGTAAGCATTCTCGCCGTCACAGTTGATTCCGCTGACCAACCTGCGCTTTGATTTGCTGTCAAAGGTTTTGTGCTCCTGCAAACAATAGTTGATAACCGCGCGCATGGCAGAAGGATTTTGTGTTCCTTCGTGGATAAACATCACTGTAGCCACGCTTAGTCACCTCCCGTCAAGCTGAGAATCGCGTCATAGATTATGCGTTGACCTTTGACAACCGAATCAAATTTCGGGAAGAAAAATCGCCGTGAATTTGCTTTCCGCGCGATTTGATTGAGGTTATTTCCGATGCGTTTCAGCTCGATAAGCACTTCGGATAGGTCGGTCACTGTGATTTCTGTGTTCCGTGAACACTCAATCAGGTAGTCGGTCAAGGTCATGTTCGCCTGCTTTGCTTTGGCGATAATCTCTTCCTTTTCTTCTGTCGTAAGACGAATTGATATAGTTTGATTTCGTTTTCTGTTTGCCAAATAATTACCTCCATGTGAGTATTCAAAGTGGGTGCGGGCTTCTGCCCGCTTTTATGCGACCGGCGGACAGCCGGACGCTCTGCTTGCCTCAGCAGAGCTGAGAAAAAAGCAGGAAATAAATTTCGGCTTCGACAAAATCCGCTTGAATTTGATATGCGGTTTTTGTAGAATAGGGGTACTGGGTTTTTCGGGGAATTAGGGGGAGAATTGAAGAAGGTCCAGATTCCATGAGGCTTTTTAGAAATCCGCTCGGGGAAGCTAAGGGGAATTTCTCACCCGAAGCTCACCCCAACAGAAAAAGGAATAAAATCAGTGTCTATGCCGTTTTCAAACCTTTATCCCCTGTATCCCCTCTTATTCGGACAAGGCTATGATTTGGTCCGCTTTCTTCTTGTTAATGCAGAGCAGCTTTATACTTCCCCTTCCATAGACGTTGACGGACTTAACATTTTTGTCTTTGTCCGAATCCAGCAAGCCTTCCTCAGCCAGCGCCTTGATCAAAGATTTCTTTTTGAGTGTAAAGGATTCGCCCTGATCTTTGCACAGCTGCACGACTGCCCTGTGAGCCATATCCGCGTTTAGACAGTAATACTTTTCATCTTCATATCCGATAAAGTTAACCGGCATATACTCGACCGGTTTCGTTCTGTCCAGCACTACCGCCTGCTCGCTTTCGAGCAGCGAGTAGAGCTTCTGAATGAATGTTACCACAGGATTATCCTGCTCGATGCTGTCGCTTTGACCTTTCGCTAAGTCAAATAGAATTTCGCGATACTCCCACAGGACAGATTCCTTTTCCGTCTCTTCAATGATGCTGCGGATATACAGAAACTCCAGAAAGTATTTCATACCGATCGTCAACCATGCAACCATCTCAGATACTCTGCCGTGACTGTGACTGTCTGTTTTGATGAATTCGTCGCGGTAGGCTTCAAAGCTCTCACGCAAATCCTCGAGCAAAATTCCCTGTGCGGATTCATTGTGCAGGTAGATGCCCTTGATCCACTCCGTATATGAAAGCAGACAACTCATCAGCGTTCCGTTTTTCGCTTCACTCTGAAAGTAGCTGAGATTTTTCAAATCTACATCTCCGCGCTTTATCTCCAGCGTGAAGGTTCTGGCGGTGCCGCTCTCGCCGACGTCGGGAACAGTCTCGCCTGTCACGATAGCGTTGCCCTGCGGAGGTCGGGCTTCCATCGGTGTACAATCGGAAGTCAACCGACCTTTACCGATGCGGTCACCAAAGGCGCGGTCGATACCTTGGGCGATGTTGGTATCCCTTTTCTCGGCTGCCCGGGTACCGGGGTGGAAGTCGTCGATGCAGGTCAGCACATCCTTGAGCGTATTGATATTGGTGAGAATGCTGTTCAGCGTATCGCTGAATGACAACGGCAAATCCGTACCGCTGAACCTCCCGAAGAAAGAAAGGAACAACGCCGCCAGCGTGCTTTTACGCGAGCCTGTTTTTCCTATCAGACAAAGAACAAATTTCGGTTCGTAGAATACCTCACGGAAAAACTCGTTGAGCGGCGTTAGGAAAACAAACGCGATCAGCGTCCAGATGATTTCCTTCGTCGCGATCAGCCTGTCTTTCATCATCGACCACACCGTTTTCAAATCCGAATCCGTCCAATGGTTTGCCATCTCATAATGCCTGAGTTTTCCGAACAGCCTGACGTCGTGTTTTCTGTCATTCGGCAAGAGATATTCCCACTTGCCGTCAATCAGTTGCCAGCCTGTTGTTCGGTACACGTTCTTTTTTTCAGCGTTTCCCACTGTTTTCAGAATGGCACAGCAGATGTTCTCTCTGTTGCTGTTCCCGGGCTCAATAACGCATTCGGCTCCCCAGCGTTCGAGCACCCAATCCATTTTGCCGAACTCCTTTACGGTGACCTCGATCTCTGGCAACAATCGTCCGCTTTCGTGAACACCCGCTATACGAAATGTTCTCGTCTGCTCCACACCGTCGTCCACATTGATATCGCACTTGAGATACGGAAGAAAGTTGCAGAGCTTCTTTGTGGTTGTTCCGTTTTTGTTGGCTTTCTCAACAAAGAGACAGCCGTCGACAGCCTTGTACGGCAACGGATACTGTACAAGGCTCGTGCTTGAATTACTCATCTGTAATTCCTCCTTAAAATATTTTTGCGAATACAAAACTCCCGCCTTGTTAAAAGTGGGAGTAGTATTCATAATGCTCTTCTATTGATTTTATGGAGGAATTGTGATAGAATTATTATCAGGTGATGGAAGATGAATGTCAGATATAAAATCCACATGCTTTCCGCCCGTGCTATCATCAGCTATGCGCGATTGGAAAATGAACAATACACATTTCAGCTCAATACGATTGACACAAGGAAATGCATTATGCGCGACGCTGCCGATGAACAGGACGACAACGCGCTGTTTTATCAGACCATGTGCGTTCTGAAAAAACAAAATATTGAACCGCCAAAAAGCGAAAATGCTTTAGTGGATTTGCAGGATGTCATTTTCTATGTTGACTTCAACGGAATATTTGACAGAGGCAGTTCTCCGAAGATGTTGGAACGGCAGAAAAAAGCGGAAGCAATGTTCCGTCCCGAAGGGATAATGCTTGACTTCGGAAACGGTGCTCACCGTTATCTTGCTTTTGAGCGTTCCGGCAGTATGAGCCGTCAGGCGAAGCTGTCGTTTATCCGCGCTGATGTTCATGATGAAGTGCGCAAACGGATCATGCTTGATATGGAAGTAGATAACTGTCAGCTCTCTAAGCTCTATGCTTACAATGGATTGATGCTCTCAGGCGGCGTTCGGATCAACGGAATCAATTTAGCAAAACCTCACCGTGTAATTGTAGTGAAAAATGAAACCTTCCGCGCTCAAACAAAAGTTATTACGGTAGAGGGAAACGGCGTCAATGAAGCCGTCAAAAAGTATTCCCGCAAAGAAGATGTGAGGGATATTACTATTCTTCGTCACGACGGCGAAGGCTTGATTTCAAAGGAGCTTGCAGGAACCATTGATAAGATATTTTGCGGTAAACACATTCACCATTCCTTCCAAATCCGTATGCCCTTTGTCAAGGGTATGCTGCATGAAGTCCATTTTCATGATTTCATGTTCAGTGCGGGTGCAAAATATATCACCGACATTTGGGGAATTCGTCATCCGGTTGATAACGTCGATATTATCCTTACTCAGAGTATGTTCAAGGGCTATGGCTGGCTGACAGAAAACGGGATGGATTGGAATGACTATCTGCGCGTATTCGAAAAATACAATCACGCGCTCTACATCACCAACGTCAGCAAGGTAAAGCCCGACGACCACACGGAGCTAAACTATCAGTTTTTGAATACGCTGTCCATGACTTCGGAAGAATTCCGTCCGGTTGATTTACCTGACGGTTGGAAAAGCAGTCCTTCTGACGACAAACGAGAATGGATAACAAAGGCAACCGAACAGCGATACTTTGATTTCTGTCAAAATGAAGCTTTTCGAAGGCAGTATTTTATTGAGAAAAATAATGCGCTTGGCAAATGTATTAAAAAGAATCCTTTATTCGTCAATGAAAAAGCCTGCGTAAAAGAGCTGAACGACAACGCCGATAAGCTGATTCGGCAGTACAGTCTGGGCAGGCTGCTCGTAAAAGGAGACAACCGTTTTCTGTCAGATGACATTCTCGATTTGCTGATTTTTCTGATTGACAACGGAGCAAAACGCAACCGTAAGGAAAGAACTTTTTGGTCGGTTGCAATGACCGAGAGATTTAATAAAAACAGCTTTTACTCGCCGGGCGCGTCGTATGATGCCGACGCGGTCTGTACGCTCCTTCGCAATCCGCATATTGCGCGGAACGAGGAGATTCAGCTGAAGCTCTATGGCAAGTCAAGCAATATGAGAAAATACTATCTTTCTCAGTTGACAGACGTTGTAATGGTTGACCCCGAGAGCCTTGCGGCACAGCGTTTGGGCGGCGCGGATTTCGACGGCGATATGATAAAAACGATTGCCGACAATCTGCTTAACGAATGTGTAAAGCGTAATTACGAATATGACGATTTAGATGACCGCAGTAACCTTCCTCTCCTGTATATTCCTTCGGAGGAGCCTGTCACCCGAAACGCAAACGATTGGCACGACCGATTTGTGACCGTGAGAGATACCTTTTCCTCGCGCGTCGGTCAAATCTGCAATGCTGCGTTTGACAGGAGTATTATCGCTTACGATGAAAACTCCGACGCGGAAGAGCGTGAGCGCTGCCGTCAGCAAACGGAGGTGCTGTCGATTCTGACAGGCTTGGAAATCGATTCCGCAAAAAGCGGTGTGAAGCCTGATTTGTCCGAGTACCTGCTAAAAGAGCGTAGAGCGCATAACTTATTCCTCAAATATAAATCTTTGTTAGAGCTTGCCCCCAATCACGCTTGGTACAAGGACACGCCGCAGAAGAAAATCAAGGATTTCTTTGAAATGACCGATTGGAACATAGTGACCTCAAACGTAGAGCGGTTGCCTTATCTCGCCAAGCAATTAAAGGAAAACACCAAGCGGCTAAATCCAAAGCCCGCAGAGGACAGCGAGCTGTTCACATTTGCCGTCAAGCCTGATTGGAAAGAGCAGCTTGACGCCAATATTCTTTCTTCCGTCGGAAACATATTAAGACAATACGAGGTGGTTTTATCCAGAATCCGCGCCTGCCGCGCACCAATCAAGAATAAATCAAGGCAAAATGATATCGACCGTATTTTGTATTCACGCGGGCAGGAGGAGTATATCGACAGCGATGCACTCTATGCTGAGTTTTCAAAGCTGTCACCTGATAGAGTAACATTACTCCGTGGTGAACTGACCGAGCATTCGTGGCATTTAATGGACAAGGATACACGGCGTGATTTCCTAACTGATTATCTTCTCGAATACGAGGATTATTTTGATTTACTGGCAGATTTTCGCTTTGGCGGTTACCGTGTCCTCGGAGATTTGATTTGCGATATTGACGATGAAAACAACGCTACAGAACGCAAAAAACTCCTCCGGCCAAACGACTCGGAGGAGTTTAAGAAAATGATGCTGGCGTATATTGAAAAATCTCACGCACAGAGTTACCGGCAGGCGGTTGCCGTTGCGTGCCGAGAGTTAATGGATAAAATCATCAAGCCGAAAAAGGCGGTGCCGTATGTGGTGGCACTCGGAAAACGTGATTTGCTGTGGGAGCTTCTGCCCGACGCGGTTTATTCTCATGTATTGGCGGTGAAGCGAAATGCTGAATGAAATTGAAGAATTTAAGGCATATACAAAGTTTCCGAAGTATTGCGCAACCGGAAAACGAGATATGTCGTTTCTCGGGCGGTTCACCTTTGATATGCTGATAAAACAAATCGGGTTACACAGAGTCCTGACGATCATTGCGCGCGGTTATATGTTTGAAACCGAAACGCCTGATATTGAGCGTGCAAGACGCGCATTGCAAGTGTGGTGCAGCTTACCGACAGAAAAGAAAGACGATTGGAAAGCGAACACCAATTTCAGCGAGGTGCATGATAGTGTTCCGGAGTTGATTGATGCTGACGGTTGCGGCTGGTTTTATCGTCATGTTCACAACATCTGTGATTTTGTCAGAAACAATCCCGATTCCGTCAGCAAAACGACCATCAAAAAATGCGATACGCTGAGGAAGGGCTTTGACAAGGAATGGGAAAAGAAGGTTATCCGATTTCAGGTTCCGATTTTCTCTCCGTCGACAAAAGGTTCGTGGATACTGCGCTTTGACGATATCCTTGCCGACGCGCTGGAATTAGGCAAATTAAAGAATAATGATTTTTCTCTTTCTGACGGTATAAAGGATTATATTGAGCGGAATGTTTTGACTCCCTCCGCGCGACCTGCCGCAGAACTGTTGGTAAAGTATTATATCGCCAACAAGCCGAATGATTCAGACAAGGTCGTTTTACCGGTAACGAATATCGACGCGTACTTTGGCAACGGTAATTTCAGCAAAAAGTGGCTCCCAATAGAGCTCGACCCTGTCATTATCCGTGATCCGCAAAGTAATGGAGTATCTCGCTATATGCTCCATAAAAAAATAAAACAATTATTATAATCGAAGGTGCAGCAGAGCAATTCCGCTGCACTTTTGTCGTAATGAAGTAAAGTTAACCGCAACTTTTGATCCGCCATTGCAGACACATTCAAACATGATGACGTTTTCCAAAGACGGAGTGGATGCAACGTCACGTTGCCGCCCACAAACCGCGACAAATCGCCTGTGTGGGCTTTGTTGGGCGAGGTCGGGTACTAACCCGATTTTTTATTTCGCGCGACACAGGGCGAAACAGGGCGCGTCAGGTTTTCTCGCTTGTCATCGCTTCAACCATTAGTCTGACAGCCAAAGAGAAACCTCGACAAAACGCATCGCGCTCGCCGAGGTTCATAAGCTCTGTGTGGTTGTCTTTGATCTTTTGGAGTATGACGTTCTGCTGCTCTGTCAGTGTAGCGGATAATTCCTGCTCGTGGCGAATCACAAGCTTTGCGGTAATGTCGTACTCACTTCCGCGCACGACTTCATATTCGTGCGGAGCGATGTTGCCGTAGTAGAGATTTTCGAGTGTGGTCATATTCTCACCGTCCTTTCAAGCAACAGACAATACCACAGAATTTTTTTATAGTCCAGCTTTTTCGATAACATTTTCTGTATTTTAGCATAAAAAATACAAAAGCGTTTTAAAATCATTGATTTTTTTCACAATAATAGTATAATTATATTGAGAAAGTGTTATTTTCGGAGCAAGATATGAGTTCTTCAATTTTAGACAGAAAAATCGATTACTGGGAGCACCAGTTACTTGATTTAGGCAAGCGAAACAAAATGATAAATTACCGTGAAACAAAACGGGCGACTCTGAAAATTACAGAGCCGTCTTTAAGTGATTTGTTTCACAGACTCGCCGTAAAAGAGGAGAAGCTTACTTTTCAGAGGGCAATTGACAAAGAAACCGATATACGCGTTTTTTCAATCCTTTCTCTACTGGAAAGTTTATCATCGCCTCTGCCGGTAACCGTTGGAGACATCGGAACGGAAAGCAGTGTGATGGAAAGGCAGAAAACACTGAAACACCTGCGTTCAAAATCGCGTTTGGCTCTCGAAGAACAGGGCACCAATATTCTATATTTGTCGTTTGGTTTTATCGAATGGAAGGACGGCAAAGGAGCGTCCGCGAAATGGATCAAGTCTCCTTTGGTATTGGTTCCGGTTGTATTGTCATTGGAATCGCTGAACTCTCCATACACGCTTGAAAAACACGAGGACGATATCGTTGTCAATCCTACTCTGGATTATTATTTGAATACGGAATATGGGATCGATTTGCCCGAATTTGACGAGAATAAAGAATCGATTGACGAATTCCTGATCAAGATGGAAGAAATAGCTGATATGAGAGGCTGGAGAATCTTACCGGAAGTCAGCCTCGGTTTGTTATCATTCCTGAAAATTACGATGTATAACGACTTGCTTGTCAATGAAGAAAGGATTCGGAAGCATCCTGTTATCAGGGCAATTGCCGGAGAAGCGGAAGAAGTTAATCAGATCCCGGAAGAACTGATTGATTTTGATTTGGATTCCATAGGCGTTCAGGATTGTTTTCAGGTTATGAGCGCGGATTCAAGTCAACAAGACGCTATTCTTTATTCCAAGAATAACGTAAGTTTTGTGATGCAGGGTCCTCCCGGAACAGGCAAAAGTCAAACTATAACAAATATTATTGCTGAAGCTCTTTCCGACGGCAAAAAAGTATTGTTTGTATCCGAAAAAATGGCGGCATTACAGGTTGTATACCGACGTTTGCAGGAAGCGCATCTCGGTGAGTTTTGTTTGCCGCTTCACAGTTATAAGGCAAATAAAAAAGAGATATTAGAACAGATAGGCGCTAATCTGAAATTAAAACAAACAAGAGTAAAAGACACAGCGAGGAATAGCTTAGATAACCTGCAGTCTATCCGTGATGAAATCAACGCATACGCAAAAGAATTGCATCAGGTGATCGAACCGCTGAATATGAGCTGTTATGAGGTGTATGGCAAGCTCGATGAAGTCGGCGCATCCCCGAGCATTTCATTTGCATTGGATAAAACAGCCTCATTATCACAAACAGATCTCAATAATCTACTGGGGTTGCTGAAAAAGTACAGCCTTGCCGTCAGCGGACTGAATTATTATATCAAAAATAATCCGTGGGATGGTATTCGTATTTGTTCTATCGGCTATGATGAAAAAGAGAAGATGGCACTGTGCTTATCCGACGCAATAAATTTATTGGCGCATTGTACCGAACAGCTCGATTCCATCAAAGAATGTGATCATATGGCTTCGACGCTGACATACAAACAGCTTCCAGATTTTTGTCATGACCTACTCTCAGTCACGTCCTTACCGAAGATACCTTCCGAATGGTTGCGCTATGAAAACACGGATGTTATTTCCACAAAAGCTATCACTGCCTCTGAACGCTACAGCAAAATGAAAACGCTGAGAAAACAAATATTTGGCGTTTTTAATGACACTGTTTTCTCCTTTGATTACAACGGTTGGAACAACGACATTTCCGACGCGCTTTCCAAGATAACAAATACAGGTTTTCTCGGGCAAAACGACAATAGTTTCATTTATGGAAATGCTCAGAGTATATCTTTACAGGCTCATGCATTTTCTGAAGAGATAGCTACTTTTGAAAGCACCATCAGCGATATTGATGGGCTGTTGGGCATTAAGCTGCTACGCAGCTCTGCCGGGGTAAAGTTCGCAGAAGATTTTCTCGGCATAATAAAGGGAAATAATCCTTTGTTGAAAGAATGGCTGTTTGGCAATGTTGCTAAATTACAGCAGACTGTTTTTGCGGCAAAGGCGTTGGCGTTTGAAATCAAGGCGATTGAACAGACTCTTTTGCAGTCGTGGGAAAAAGAAATCCTGACCTTTGATTATCTACCTGTATTACAGCGTTTTAAGACAGATTATACCGGAATATTTAAGGTATTCAATCAGCAATATCGCGCAGACAAAAAGAGCATTCAAGCACTTTCGATAAATGTAATCAAAAAGCTGACTGATGAAGCCGCGCTTGATATCCTTAATCAATTGAAAACATATCACGAGAAGCTGGATTTTTTTAACCGTAATTCGGATGAATACGCATATGTATTAGGTTATCATTTCGCCGGTATCAATACCGACTGGGACAGAGCTCTTTGGCTGATAAACATTGGCATTTTTGTTCAAAAGCATTTCAACGGACAAGTTCCCCAAAAAACAGTTGATGAGCTAACTCGTGACCATCAAATGTTAATTGTTTCCCTATCCAACATAATTTACAAGGCGAAAACAGCACTTGCGAATGCGATAAATATTGTTGAACAAAATCAATTTAATGTGGACTTTTCCGCTCAGCAAATAAATGCTCAAGCGCTTGTTTCAACAGCTGACAGGCTCGTATCTCTGCTCGAAGAGGTTTCCTCCAAAAAAGCAGCTATGCAAAGCTGTTTGGATAATCCCGACACGGATTATGATACGATATCAATAACAATAGACAGACTGAATGAATATAACGAAGTATTATCTGAAATTAAAGGTTCCGAACAGGAATATGCATCTTTTTTTGGTTTTCTGTTTCGGCAGGAAGATACCGATTGGGCAGATATTATTTCGCGTGATAAACAGTATCGCGGGATTTGGACGCTGCCGTTTGTTTCATATACCCGACCGTTGATAAACGCTTCCGATATAAGAAGAAGTGAGATAGCGAAAGCGGCTGACAGTATTCAATTATATCTGAGAGAGCAAGGCGAATCCGTCGAATGGCTGAACGGCTATTTCACGGAAGAAAATAGTATATTATCGCTAAACGTACTTTCGCTGCTGCAAAAGTTAAATGGATGTCAGGATAATCTCCATTTACTTGAAAAATGGATCGATTATCAGGAAGCAAAAATTGATTGTAATAAAATTGGATTAGAAAACTATATTTCCGCAGTTGAAGCCGCAGGCACATTTGACAGTATGGAATCGTCTTTCCTTAAAGGGTTCTATCAAATGTGGCTGAGCGAAGCGTACAATAATTTACCTGCCGTCAGACGATTCAGACGCAACGTGCAGGATAACAGAATTACGGAATTCGCCAAGCTGGATGACTATCAGCTGAAAGTTGCGCAAATGAGAATCAGAGAGAAGCTGATAGAAAATCTTCCGTCGACCAATCATCTTCTGAAGGCGACCGATGAGGTATCTATCCTCAAAAAAGAGCTTGGCAAAAAGCGGCGCATCATGCCGCTGAGAAAGTTGTTCAGGCAGATTCCAAACCTGCTTCTGAAGCTAAAGCCTTGCCTGATGATGTCGCCGCTGTCGGTGTCGTATTTCTTAGAGACAGAAGCGTACAGCTTTGATATGGTTATTTTTGACGAGGCTTCACAGATATTCCCCGAAGACGCTATCGGCGCTATTTTCAGAGGTGCACAGGTGATTATTGCCGGTGACAGCAAACAGCTTCCGCCGACGAATTTCTTTGCGTCAACGACCAATAATTTGGATTCCGATTATGATATCAACGATGATGACGCGGACTTTGCCGAAAGCATATCCGATTCCATTTTGGAAGAAACGGCATCAGCCCTGCCCAACAGAACGCTTCTATGGCATTATCGAAGCAAGCATGAGAGCCTTATCTCTTTCTCCAACAGCGAAATCTATAAGAACACATTGATAACATTTCCAAACAGCACCGACGCTATTGCTGATATGGGAGTCGAATACATTTATGTTCCCGATGGCTATTATGAAGGCGGCGGCAAAAACTGTAATGTTTTAGAAGCCCGTAAATGTGTTGAATTGGTTGTCGAGCATATCCGCAATCATCCCGAACGCTCTTTAGGTATAATCGCTTTCAGCGAAAAGCAGCAGAACGCCATAGAAAACGCGATTATTGAGTTCCGCGAAAGCAACCCGGAATATGAAGCATTCTTCGATGAAGCGGCAGAAGAGCCGTTCTTTGTAAAAAATCTGGAAAATGTTCAGGGCGACGAGAGAGACACTATAATATTCAGCATATGTTACGCAAAGGACCGTAACGGAAGAATGTTTATGCGTTTCGGTCCGCTGGGACACGATGGAGGCGAGCGCAGATTGAATGTTGCCATAACCCGTGCAAAGTGCAATGTTAAGCTGGTGGGCTCCATTTCGCCGTCCGATATCGATCTGAACAGAACGAAATCCGAGGGCGTGAGAATGCTTCGCTCCTATATCGAGTTTGCGCGCAGCAATTTTGCGTCGGCACATAGTAGCGAACAAATCGATGAGTTTATCGCTTCGGACGAGTTTTGCGACGAGGTTGCGGCGTTCTTGGTTGAAAAAGGCTATAAAATACAGCGCAGAATCGGCTGTTCGGATTACAAGATAGATATTGCAGTTGAGAATCCTAAGCTTGAAGGTGACTATATAGCCGGAATCGAATGTGACGGATTATCGTATATGCAGGCAAAAACAGCACGTGACCGTGATCATCTGCGCAGGAAAGTGCTTGAGAATATGGGCTGGAATATGTATCGTGTCTGGTCAACCGAGTGGAGCAAATATCCTCAGCAGGAGAAAGAAGCGCTTGTTTCGTTTTTGGAATCTTTGACCGAAGAAAGCGGGCAAACAAAGCACGCGCTGATCACAAGCAGCAATACTGATGAATCAAGTATAGATGAAATTGCCGATGAGCAAACCCGAAAAGAAACAGCTCCCTCGGCAAATCCTTATGGGTTCGCGTATTACGAAGAGTCAAAGTGGTGGGAAACGGAATATACAAATCGGCTTGATAACGATACGCGAATAGCGGATAATATTTTGCATATTGTACGGGGAGAGCAACCGATCCACCTTGAGCTGCTGTATAAACGTCTTGGAAATAGCTTTACTGCCGGAAGGGCGACAAGCACTGTAAAGAATACGATCAATTTCATAATTGACAAAAAATTAAAAGGTCGGGTTCAGGTAGATGAGAATCAATTTGTCAGGATGCTTCCGTTAGAACGGATAGTTGTCCGTATCCCAAAGCCATACTACCCCCCGAGACCGATGGAATACATTCATGATGAAGAAGTAGCTCTGGCTATGGTCGAAATCGTAAGGCATTCTTATGGCTTATCCCCTAAAGATTTGGCAGCCGAGTGTGCGCGGGTATTTGGTTTTGAGAGAAGAGGACAAAAGATAAAAGCCAAAACGCAAGCGGCGTTTAGCCTATTGATTGACAAAGGATACGCAAAGATTGTTGACGGAAAAGTGTATCTCACAGGAGGTAACTGATGGACAATAAAACTCAAATAAACCCAAATATCAATAACGCTACCGTGGTGAATCCGCAAATCGGACAGGCTACCGCTATCAATCCCAGCCTGACCTCTGATTCTGCCGGTATTGCAAACGGCACCATTTTAGGGGATAAATACAAAATCATAGAGCCGTTGAATGCGACTACCGGTGAGGCGGATTTGTACCTTTGTGAAGCAGATTCAGTGAAATATGTCGCGAAGCTATACAGGCGTCAGAAGGCGATCAAGCCCGAAACGATACGCGTCTTGAAGTCTATCAACTCGCCTTATGTCGCTCGGCTCTATGATACAGGTACATACAAGGGAAAACCGTATGAGATTATCCCTTACTATAAAAACGGAAGCTTGCAAGGAAAGACATTCACACTGGACGGACTGAAGAAAACCGTAATCCCCTGCATTAACGAGGCGCTGAAGTGCCTGCATGAAAAGGGTCTGTTTCATAAAGACCTGAAGCCGTCAAATATCATGCTTCGTGATTATCAAAAGGGCGTTGCTATCATTGACTTCGGAATTAGTTCGGTAGTTGATAAGGACAATACCGTTATTGTCACGCAAACAGGAATGACCCCAACATATTCCGCACCGGAATCATTGCTTGGAACATACCTTATTGAATCGGATTATTATTCTTTTGGCATAACTATTTACGAGCTGTTCTTCGGTTATACCCCTTATCAAAATTACAGTAACGAGGACAGAGCTCGTTTTTCGGCTTTGCAAAGTATTCCGTTCCCGAATGAAACTCCCGAGGAACTGAAGAACCTTATTCTAGGATTAACTTTCCGTGACTTGACCCACAGAAATGATAAGAAAAACCCTAACCGTCGATGGACATATAAAGAAGTTGATAACTGGCTGAAGGGAAAGAAACAAGTTATACCGGGCGAAGGAACAGGAATAAACGCCGAAAATGCAATCCCGCCCTATACGTTCCTCGGAGCAAAATATAGAGACCTACCTTCGCTTGTTTCTGCTTTGGCGAGTAATTGGAATGACGGAAAAAAGCAGCTTTTCAGAGGCTTGCTTTCGGGCTTTTTCAAAAGCTTCAATCCCGAGATCGCGGGATTTTGTATGGATGCCGAGGAAGAAGCGACAAAAAATCCCGGCAACGACGATATTGTATTCTGGGATTTACTGTATAGGATTTATCCGGAGCTTAGCGGTTTCTATTGGCTTGGACATACATACGAATCGCTTCCCGCTCTCGGCAGAGAAATGCTCGAAAAATTGTGGGCAAAAGACTGCTCCGATTACGATTATTGGAACAGCATCCTGAAAAATCAGCTCTTGAGTAAATATCTTGTCAAAGTAAAGTCAAATAATGATAAGCTGGCAAAAGCAACGGCGGCACTGGAATCGTCATACAAAATCAACATTGGCAATCGACGAGCACTGTTGATGGACTATTACACGATGGCTTATTTGCTATCAGGTCAGAAGCTGTTTGCCGTCGGTGGAAAAAAGTTAAAGAGCGTACCGGAGCTTGCGGCATATATGAAATCATTGCTGGATTCTTCCTATGAAGAATTCGAGGCTTTTTGCCACAGTATGATCGACTATAACGATACTCTGGATGTTCAGCTCGAAGCATGGCTGATCGCACTGGGTAAGCGTAATCAGTTGGAGGTTTGGCGCAGGAATTTGAGTGAATAAGAAAGTAAAGGGCAGTGGAGTATCTTTATAGCTTCTGAATAGAGGTGGTATATTCATGAAACGATATTCGGATTCTATCTGGTTATTTGTTATATGTGCAGGATTTATAGGAATAGTTCTAATCCTTCTTTTGGGGTTTAAAGCGTGTACCGATGGTGAAGCGGCAATTTTTAACAGTTTTTCATACAACGATGCAATTAACAAAGACAACATTATCGGAGTTATAATTGCTTCTGTTTTTAATCTAATAATAATCGGTGTTATAGTTATATGCATTGTTCTTAAATTGCAGTCGATTTCTAAAAGAAAGCTGGTAGAGAAAAAGGCAAAAATAACAAAAGCACTGGAATCTCAGAGAAATATAAAACAAGGAGTAATAAATGCATTAAAAGTTTTTGATGATGAACAGCATCGAAATAATCGATTTGTCGATTTGATCACTTTATCATCGAATGATAATTCATTAAAAACTAAATACAATTCTTTCGTCAGCGAAAAATTTAATAGTCTAAAAACTAATATTGTTAAGAAAATACACGAAGATGAAAGGAAGCACTTTCCAAAAGAGTATAGTGAGCTTTCACTCTATAGGAAAAAGATAAAATCAGAGATTAAGGAAATAGATACAAAGATTAAAAATATTAACCAAACTCAATCAACACATGAATTTGAAAAACTTCAGGGTAAGGGCTATAAAAGACCGTTAAGAATTGTTTTTTCTGTTGTTATTTGTGTTTCGATGATAAGTGGAATTGTAGCACTTGCTTTATATAACTCAACAAGCTTTACCCTATGGTTGGCAAAAGAAGATTGCAAATCCAATTTTGATATAACAGGTATAATAAATGAAAATACTGAGATTACCGTTGACAACGTAATTATTAGCTATAAAGATGAAGATAATGTTTACATTCCGAGCCGCACAAAAGAGGTAAAATATCAGTTTATTTTTTACGCCCATAGTAATGACTTAACAAAATACTATACTACCGATAAAAATAGCGATGAAGCCAAAACGTTAGAGTCGCTAATGTTAGAAATATATAGAGAAGTCGATTGTCACAGTTACACCTATAAACACAGCAATGGTTGGGTAGTAAAGTTTGAGTTTTACGGAAATTTCGTCATAAGTGATTCCGATGGACACACCTACGAATATAATCATCACAATGTTTATACTGATGATTATGCCGATGTTAAGGTGGATGATCGAATAATTTCTGATTAAAAAATTGAAAGGAAGACTAATGTCAGGACCTAAATCATCTAGATATACATTAACGCCCGAACAACGGCGCATATTAGCCGAACAGAGGAGAATAGAACGCGCAAGGGCAGTTGCGAAAGCCAACATCAAAAGACATACAGCCGTATTGAGGAAACTGTCAGGAGAAATGCAGCACGATACTGATGTCGCCGGAGAAGCGATATCACGCTTAGGTGACGATGGCGGATATTATAAGAAGGTTGGGGAACTGCACCGTGTTATCCAAGATGCAGAGGCTGTTGCTGCACGGGTGGATAATAACAGCTTGTCAAGCTTGGAGTCGGCGGAAAAGCTCGCCTCAGAAAGCGTCAAAAAAGCCGAACGAATAAAAAACGAGATTCAGGAAATCGTGTCCAGCAGCGAAAAGAGGGTCAAGGCAGATATTGCGGCAACTTTGGATGAAGGATTCTCGGTATCGTTTACGGATATCCGTCCGGCTGTTCCGGATACATCTGACGGATTAAATCAGAAAAAAGCCGAGATTGATAACAGAATCGAAGCTATTCGTAGTTCCGGTATCCTCTCCGATGAGCTGTCTGCCGAATTAGAGCATGTCATAGCACGCGTGTCTGCTATTGGCGACGAACAGTTTTTGAAGAACTATATCGCCATTACGGTCGATCCCCTGTTGAAACGATGTGCGGTATATGCGGAAACCTATCACGCATATCACGAAGAATACGAGAACTTACTATCAGAATATACCGCGCTGTGTGAGTTGTACCATTATGTCGCGCAAGACGTGCCGTTCTCAGAGAATGCGATACCGTTATTGAAAAAAGAGATCAAGAGAATCAATACTACGGCAGAGCATCAAGCCGAACAGGAGTACATACAAAACGCGATAGATGAAGTGATGACAGAGATGGGTTATTCCGTTATCGGCAGCCGCGAGGTTACAAAGCGAAACGGAAATCACTTCCGCAACGAACTTTACAACTACGGCGAGGGAACGGCGGTTAATGTTACCTATTCTTCCGACGGCAGGATAGCAATGGAGCTTGGCGGGCTGGATTCGACTGACAGAACTCCTTCCGCTTCCGAAAGCGCTGCCTTATGCGAAGAAATGGGAGATTTCTGTAATGATTTCAAAGAAATCGAGCGTCGATTGTTTGCGAGAGGCGTTGTTTTGGCAAGCCGAATTTCGCTCTTGCCTCCCGATTCAGCATATGCGCAGATTATCAACACATCGGATTATCAAATGAGTGCAGAAACAGAGCGCTTTACCGCTGAAAAGCGCAGAGGAAAAGCAGCAGAAAAGAAAACAATGAAAGCGGAGTAAACGATGAATAAGTATAAGATTTGTCCCGAATGTCACGAAAAGAACGAACCATTTATGATAGAGTGCGCTTTTTGTGAAGCGGATCTGACGGGCGTCAAAATCACGGATGAAGAGACCGAAAAAATGACACAAGCAAACGCAGCTGCACCTGCAGAGCCTTCTGCAAAGCTGATACGGTTATGTGACTGCGGAGCGAAAAACGCGCCGAATGCGAGAAAATGTTCCGCTTGCGGTGAGGATATTTCCGACGTTACCCCATCTCCCGACATTGAAGAAACAGAGGCGGCTTCTTTCATACTAAGTAGTTTGGACGGACAATATGCCTATACATTAACCTCAGACGTAGTGACAATTGGCAGAGAAAGTGTAATGGGAGAATACCTGAACAGCAAAAGTTATGTCAGCCGTTCCCATGCAAAGCTCAGTTTGGAAGATGGTGAGCTTTGGATTGAAAATCTCAGCGGCACCAATTATACATATGTCAATAACAAAAGAATAACTGAGAAAACAAAACTGACCGACGGTGATGAGGTCGGACTCGGTGGAATGAGCATCAACGGCAACAGGCAGGAACAAGCGGCGTATTTTTTGGTGAGGATCGGTTCATGTACATAGCAAGAATCCTTTATCCCGTTGAGGTGCTCGGTCCCGGCAAGCGCATCGGCATCTGGTTTTGCGGCTGTCCGAGACGATGCAAGGGCTGCAGCAATCCCGAGCTGTGGGAGTTTCAGGAGCGTTATAAGGTGGATATTGAAACTGTAAAGAAGCTGATTAACCAGATTTGCAGTCAAAACTCTGTAGACGGTTTTACTTTGACCGGCGGCGATCCGTTATACCAGTTTAAGGATTTCCGGCTGTTAGTCGATTATCTATCCTATATCAGCGAGGATATTTTGGTGTATACCGGCTACACTTTAGCAGAACTGCAAGGGAAAAATCTTGACCACGTGGCAGTATTGATTGACGGAGAGTACATCGAGGAACGGAACAACGGTGCTATCCTCCGCGGTTCTGATAATCAGCAGATACACATATTGAATGAACGGCTGAGAGATAAGTATGAGCACTATTTATCGACAGCGACCAATCAAATACAAAATTTTGCTACGGTGGACGGATATGTGTCAGTTGGAATACATAATAAGGATTTCAAGTTTTGAGGTATCAATATGAGCGAATTGGATTTATTAAGAAGAATTGAAGAACTTGAAAAGCAAAACGAGGAATATAAGTGTATCATAGAAACGATTTCAATGATGGAAAAATCAGATCGTATCACAAAATATCTAAATAACTGGAAAACCAATTCCAAAGTCCTTTCGCTGATCAATTCAGTAAACGATGAAAAGCTAGATTTTATTGGTGTTCAAGAGGAAAACATCATCAGATATGAGAAAGAAAAACGTATTCTTGAAGAACAGATATCTCAACGTATCAGGGAAACATTACCTACTCACAATTCCGTAACCACCGGTGAGGAAGTATTTTTGATAAAAGAACATGAATTATATATTGAGATTATCGGTTATTCCGGATTTGAATCTGACCTAATAGTTACTCCCCAGACAATCAACGGGAAACCCGTAGAAGTAATAGGTAATAATGCATTTCAAAATTCGAGATGCAAACGAATTATTATTTCTGAACCGGTGACAATAATAGGCAAAAATGCTTTTCAGAAGGCTGAATGTGAATCAATAGTACTCCCAAACACGTTGAAAGAAATACAAGATGAAGCGTTCTGGGGCTGCGAACATTTATCTGATATTGTCATGAGCAAAAATGTTATTAGTTTCGGAAAGAGTGCCTTTGAGCGATGCATAGGTCTTAAAGTCATAGATTTACCTGAAACGCTAACAAAATTAGGAAACGAATGCTTTTGGCAATCAGGGTTAGAAAAAGTCGTATTGCCCGGGTCAATAAAAAAGATTCCTCAGAGTTGTTTCCAGAATTGTCGGAATTTGACAAATATTATTTTGAAAAACGGAATATACGAAATTGAGCACGATGCCTTTACGAAAACCGGAATCACAGATATGGTTTTTCCTGAAAGCGTCAAACAAGTCAACAATAAACTAATGGACAGTTCTTTCCTAGCAAAAAATTATACAATAAATCTGGTTTTCTTGGGAAAAGATACAAATTTAATACGGACTACGTTGCACACATCACACATTATTATCTATTGCGTTATCGGAAGCAAAGTGTTATCCGATGCCCTGCGATGGGGATATGAAGTGCATCCGTTAGCGGATTATAACAAGAACTGAGGTTACTAATGAGTGAAATGGATTTATTAAGAAGAATAGAAGCTCTTGAGAAAAAAGTGGAAGAGCTGGAAACAACAATTAATACAATCGGTATGATTGAGAAATCCGAGCGCATTTCGGAATATTTGAGAAAACGAAAACGAAATCAAAGCTTGGTGTCGCTTGTTAATTCTATGTCTGATGAGGAAATTGTGTTTAGTGATCAAGAAGCCGAAAACACAAGAATACTTGCTGATGAACAAAAAAGTCTTGAACTGCAAATAAAACAAGCACTCGAGAGTGAAAAGCTAAATACAACCTCACGTGTGGATAATGAGCATTTGTTCAGCACGATAAAAGAGGGGCAAGGATTAACTGTTACCGGGTACAAAGGTTTCAACGAAGACATACTAATTATTCCTCCAACAATTAGGGGAATAAACGTAATAAAAATATCGAACCAAGCATTTCAGAATTCTTCTTGCAGACAAGTGTTTATTCCTGACACAGTTATAGTAGTGGGGGAATATGCTTTTAGTGATTGTAAAAAGCTCGAAAGAGTAACTATTGGTTCAGGAGTAATCTATATTGGCAATAATGCATTTTCCGATTGCGAATCACTAAAAACAATAAATCTTCCAAGTTCTTTAGTAACATTAGGTAAACGGTGTTTTGCACATACTGGAATTGAAAAAATAGTTATTCCTCAAAAAGTTAAAGAGATATCGAGTTGTTGTTTTTGGGGTTGTGAAAAATTAACTAAAGTACTAATTTCAGAAGGAGTGACTTCAATAAGTACTTACGCGTTCAATTATTGCGATAATCTGAACGAATTGATCGTTCCTATAGGCATGTCCTCTGTCGATCCAAAGGTAGTAGATACCTCTAGCAGAAATTCAAGATGTAAATTGGTTTTCTTGGATAATAACACACAATGGAGCAACTCATTATTCCCACGAAATCCTGTTTACACGGTGTATTGCAGTTCCGAGAGTAAAGCGTTACAACGTGCGCGCCAACACAAGTGTGATGTTCGTCCTCTTTCGGAATTCTTAAAAGACAGATAAGGAGTTGATACCTATGTCCGACTACATACCAAAATGGCACAGGGAGCTTGAAATATTCAGCAAAATAAAGCCGCTGATTCTTTTGGAAGGCAATGTGCTGGATTCGTACCAATACCCTGAGGACGGCAGCACGCCGAAGGGTTCTATCCTGCGCCTTCCCGAATACCTTCATTACTTTTTCAAAGACACCGGTTATCAGAACATCATATTCTACGACAGTATGCAGGGCTTCTATAATAACTGTGAGAACGGTTATTTGGATAGCTTTGCGAAGTTGAGCGGCACTTCTTCCGAAAGCGGCTTCATTCGCGCTGATTTCAGGAGCAACAGAGATAACTCAGCCGCAGTAATCACACGGCGGGTTTTATCGCAGAATCAGGAAGCGAGTGTTATCATTATGAATTTTGCTTCCCGCTATATCGTCAATCCCGATAACATGACACAGGCTGAGGTTGACAGTTTTACCTCACTGATTCAGACGTCGCTTGAAGCTAAGAACGTCAAAACGCCCGAACACGGAGTATTGAAAAATTTGCTGATCCTGATTACCAACAAGGCGAATGATATACCTGCGTGGTTTTATCTGCAAAATCCAAACGTTAAAATGATTACTATTACCGCGCCAACAAAAGAAGAACGCGAGGCTTTGGTAAAGGGCAGAAACTTCCCAACCTTCTTTGCAGGTGAAGTTTATCGTGAAGATTTCGGATATTATAACGAACATCCCGATGAGCTGGACAAGATACAGGACAGATTTGTCGCACTGACAGACGGGTTCAGTTTTACCGAGCTTAACGGATTGAGAATGCTTTGTAAAAACGAGAGGATCCGCATTAAGGATTTATGTGACGTTGTTGATCTGTATAAATACGGAGTAAAAGAAAACCCATGGAAATCCCTTGATCTTGCAGAATTAAGAAATGCTCAAACACATTTTGAGTCAAGGGTAAAGGGTCAGGATTATGCTGTTACAAAAACGCTGGATGTGATCAAGAGAGCTGTTACCGGCATGTCCGGCTTACAAGGTTCCTCTCATACACGTCCGAAAGGCGTTCTGTTCTTTGCAGGTCCGACCGGTACAGGTAAAACCGAAACAGCAAAAACGTTGGCTGAAATCTTATTCGGTGATGAAAGCTGCTGCATCCGTTTTGATATGAGTGAATACGGTCAGAGCCACAGCGACCAAAAGCTGCTCGGAGCGCCTCCCGGATATGTGGGCTACGAAGCAGGCGGTCAACTGACAAATGCGGTAAAAAAGAATCCGTTCTCAATTCTATTGTTTGATGAAATAGAAAAAGCCCATCCGTCTATTCTGGACAAATTCCTCCAAATTTTAGAGGACGGAAGAATGACGGACGGTCAGGGCAACACGGTATATTTCTCTGAATCGATAATTATTTTCACAAGCAATCTGGGTATATATACGCTTGATGAATACGGCAACAGGCAGAGCAATGTCAACAGCGAAATGCCTTACGAAGAAGTGAAAATTCGTGTGAGAACCGCCGTGGAGGATTACTTCAAACTCCAATTAGGCAGACCGGAAATACTTAACCGCATTGGCGAAAACATCGTAGTATTTGACTTTATCCGTCCCGATGTTGCCAAACTGATTTTGGATTCACAGGTTAAGAAAATTATCAAAAATTTGGCGGTCGAAAAGCACATTACTCTTTCGCTTTCCGATAATGCTGTTAATACGCTTACCGAAGAAGCGAATAATAATCTTGCAAACGGCGGTCGCGGTATTGGTAACGTAGTTGAAAACCTGTTGATAAATCCTCTGTCGAGATATCTATTTGACAATGAGATTTTTGAAAACGCCGAGGTAACTATTGAAGAATTTGATACTGTCAGCAATCCTCCGGCATTGATTTGTACAAGGAGCTAATTATGAAGTTTTATGCTTCTTCTCAAATAGGAATAGGAAAAACAGAAAACGAAGACAGAATGATACTTGGTCGATCCGTGATTGCCGGAGGTTCTTTCATTACGGATATCAAAAGCGGGATCATAGCGGTAGCTGACGGCGTTGGAGGAAATAACGCCGGTGCCACAGCGTCACATTTTGTTGCTGCACGATTGAGTAATGCCGATACCATAGACATGGAAATGCTATCACAAATCAATACGGATTTAATCACACTGTCTCAATCAAGCCCGCAATACAGCAGCATGGCGACAACTTTGTCAGGCATACAATTTGCGGACGGCAGGACTCCGGTATTTCACATCGGCAATACGCGTGTATATGCGCTGCAAGGAGGAAAGTATCTCAAGCAGCTGACTGCCGATGATACTACCCTCAACTATCTGATCACCAGCGGACAGTTATCTCCCGAAGAGGCAGAGAGTTTTGATAAGAAGAATGAAATTATTGCTTGTTTTGGAGGAGGAACGCCTGCTCTGTTCAAAGCGAAGTTATCCATTGAGGATATCGCATCACCGATCATGCTGACCTCAGATGGGATACACGATTATCTCAGCGCTGATGATTTGGAAGATGTTATCGACGAATACGGCATCTCGCTGCAAGCCTGTGAAAAGCTGATAGAGCTCGCCCGCAGTAACGGTTCTATGGATGACGCAAGTGTAATTTTGGGAGGTGTAGATTAATGGGTTTGCGCTTTCGTAAAAGCATATCGCTGATTCCCGGCGTTCGTTTAAATTTTAGTAAAAGCGGTATGAGTGTCAGTTCGGGCGTACCGGGATTCAGAAAAACTATTAATACAAAAGGACAGGTGACAACAACTGTCGGTATCCCCGGCACAGGGTTATATTATGTAGATACCAAGAAAGCCGGTAATAAACAAAGCAGCCGAAACAGAAACGATCAGACACCGGCATCTTCTGAACATTCACAGCCCGATGCTTCTTATGTTCCACCCGTAACTGAGGCTTGCGCTTATAATTCCGGTAATCAGGATGTGAATATTCATAAAACAACTGCAAAACAAGTAGATGTTAATACTTTGAAATCCATTCACAAAACCGCAGACGATACCATCGACTGGACTGAGATACTTGTATCTCCTTCCGCACCCGACAATTCGTATAATCAACAGATGTGGTCTTATTACTACTCTGTTGCGCCGGATGTTTTGAGAGGAGATATTGATACATACCTTAAACTTATATATGAGGTGAATCCTTTAGATGATTTATTGGATTATGGCACCAACTTTGAGTTTGGAACTGATGATTCCGATGTTATTGAAGTTGAGTTTACCGTGAATTCCGAAGTTCTGTCGCAAGCTCAACATATTATGCGAAAAGCGGATTATAATGATTTATTACAAGACTTTATATGCAGTTTGAGCATCAGAATTGCCAGAGACATGTTTGCGTTGTTGCCGATTAATCATACGATTGTACATACGGTAATGAATAATCAGACTATTCTGTCGGTCGATTTTGATAAGTGTTCGCTTTCAAAAGTCAAGTTTGGGTTTATTGACCCATCGGATACAGTCTTAAAATATAAGCACAATATGATATTCAATTCAGACGATGGTTTTTCAGAAGTATGTCGAATATAAGAATAGACTGAATCGAGGTAATTTCTTTGAGGAAAGATAAAAGGCGGCATTTAAGAAAAGTGAAACGGTTAAAACGTGAACACATTAGAAGAGCGATGAACAAAAAGGTTTTTTTCACGCTGACTAAGTGTAATAAAATACTCCAAGGTGTTTCAAACAAATACTGCTATAAATCAAATATGCATAATCTTATTTTCAAAGGCGCCAAATTTGAAAACGTAAGATACAGAGCCTCCATTATTACAAATTGCAATTTCAATAATACCAACTTAAATGGTGTTGATTTTTGTAATAGCAATCTAAGGAAAACAAGCTTTATGGATGCTCGTTTACAAAATGTTTGCTTTATTAATTGTGATTTGCGCGATGTTAATTTCCAGAATGCAGAGTTTAAAAACGTAATATTTGTTTGTACAGATACTGGTAAAACAAAGAACTTGCCAGATAACACAAATTATCGAGTTTATAATACCTACCCAAATATAGAATTGAAGAATGATACTCAAAACAAATTAATTGAGTTGAGTAATGAGGATTTGATTTATGATCCACATGTTTTACACGTGAATAAAAACAAACTAAATCTTTGGACATTAAAGATACTCACTGATTTATATGGTGACGATATATTCAAAGCGATATATGCGATTAAAGGAAGAAAAAATAAAAAAGGTTTTTTTACAATTTATTCTTATACTAAGCATATTGAAAGTTATTTGAAATTGTGATATAATACAATTGTCCTGCTCCGGAACCTGAAAAGGGGAATGTTAAATGTATAATTGAGGACATACAACATTAACAAGTATTCGAGGGGGGATGTCTATGATTAATACTATTTTATCGTTTGTTTCATTTGGAGCCTTTATTATAGAATTAATACTCAATAGCAACATCCTGCCCCGATTACTCGGGGTTTGTTTATGCTGTTAGAACAAATTCGTAAATTGGCTATGATGATTGCACCATCTAACAACACAAAAGATAGGTCATCCGACAAAAAATGCAAACAATGCCTAAATCCATATACTTAAAAGAGTTGTTCTTCGTTAGCTATCGGATAGAAATTGCGGTGAGAATTCTTAAATTTCCACTTGACTAACCTTTTTCTCTATGCTATACTCTCAAAAACCGCATAGGAATGGGGAAAATCAGGTTTCACCGACGTGGTGTAACCATCAGGTCCATGTGAAAGCAATTTCATGCAGGTTCAAGTCCTGTTATCCGCACCAAAAACAGCCCGATTTTATCGGGCTGTTTTGTTATATATCTACATAAAATGTTGCAAAAATAGCGAAATCAGCCCGTTCTTTCTTGGCAGACGCACGACCTGTGCCTTACACGTCTTGGCTATTCCCAACAAAACAGTTATCCGTTATTTGGCTGTAATGACGAAAAATCAGAGATAGAACGTCGTGCGTCTGCCAATTCATTTTTTTGTTTTTTCGTGCAGCCGGATAGTATTTCAGCTATCCGGCTGTTAAATCATTATTCTTTGAACCTCATTCTTCTGCGCATAGCGAACGGATAATTGTATTTTCCTTCTACTTTGAGGTCGGCATTTTGCTTGCCAAACTCGTCCAGTATGATCATGTGTTCGGTGAAGACTGCCCTGAGATTGACCTGTATCCGCAATCCGTCGCTTGATTCATAGATGATGATTTTGTCGATCAGCTGTCTGAGATTGGCGTCGCTGATCTCTCCCTCCTTGATGATTTCGTCGATCAGCTCCACGGTGCGCTTCATTTCCGACTTGCGTTTTTTGATGGTTTCGCTGTAGTGCTGAATGTCATAGAGCTCCTGTTCGATTTTTTTGATGTCGCTTTCGCACGCTGCGAGCATTTCATCATAGATAGAAGCGTGTTCCTTGTCGCGGATACGCTCCAGCAGAATCTCTTTTTGGTCGCTCTTTTTCTGTTCAAGCTCGGCGTTGAGCTGTCGGATTTTGCCCGTGACCGTGCTCTTTTTCTTTAACCATTTGCGAACCTCGCCGTCGATATTTTCATAAAGCTGTGCCGCCTGCTCCTTGACATTCGTGATTTCGCCGCAGATGATTT
>JAFUUV010000071.1 GCA_017471345.1 Ruminococcus sp. | reverse complement strand
GCTGTATACGGGGATTGGTATTACTGCGCTTCCGCAGGAGTAGCGACGCCTTCTTTGACAAAGGGAATGCTGTTGAGATACAGCGTATCGCCGTCTGCCTGATAGGTGATATCCATAGAAGTATCCTTGGTGTAGTAGAAGTGCATGGTGATAGCGCTGTCGTTGACCTCGTAAATACCGTCAATCACATAGTCAATCGTCATGCTGGTACCGGTATACATATTCATCTGGGTGACGTTTTCACGATACTGAATGGTGCCGTCGCTCTTGATGTCATAGCTGAGGTTGTAGCCCTCCTGTTGGAATACCCACTTGCCGACAATGGCGCTGTTGGTTTCAAATTCGCCTTCACGCTCCAACTTCGGCGCGGTGTAGGTGGCGGATTCCATCTCAATTTTTGCGGTTTCATCGGAAGGAGTGGTCAGTACAAGCTTTCTGCCGGTGAAGCTGTTGCCGGAAACGGTCAGCTCATATTCTCCGTAGGGCAGGAAGTTGTAGCTCGTAATCAGGTCGGTCAGATCCATGGTCATCACGGACTTACCTTCGGTATTTTTAGAAACCGTGTACGTACCCTTGGTGGTAACGGTACCGATGGTCGCCTGTACCTCGTTGCCCTTGAAGGTGAAATAGTAGTCTACATCAACATTCTCAACCGCTTCGTCGTCGGTAGCGTCCGCCGCGAGCATCGGAACCTGTCTGACATAGTGCCAGGTGCCTTCCACACCGGAGTTATTAAAAAGGAAAAACAGAAGCGCCGCTAAAGCGAAAACAACGACAATGCACGCCGCGATGATAATCGGCTTCATAATCATCTTTTTCTTTGGCTCAACGACAGGAGCAGCCGTGCTGTCCGTTGCTTCCGTCACAGTGCCGGCAGCGGCGTCAAAGGCAGTATCCGCCGTTTCCTGAGCAGTGTCCTGCGCGACTTCCGCAGCTTCCTGTGCAGTGTCCTGCGCATTTTCCGCGGTTTCTTCTGCTGTGTTCTCCGCAGCGGCAGCAGCTTCCGATACCACTTCAGCCGGCTCGGAAACGGCGTCGGATGCAGCCGTATTTTCTACATTTTCTTCGGTAACAGGTTCCGTATTGAATTCTTTGTTCTCGTCCAATGTAAGACCTCCTTTACAATCTTATCCTTAATCATACTACTTTTCTGTTCAGAAATCAAGTTTTTGAGCTGATTTTTTTGTTTTTGGAGCTGTGTGATAAATATGACAATAAGGTCACAAAACTATTGTCAAGAACGTGCCGTAGTGCTATAATAATAGATATGTAACAGACATATAACAAGGCAAGTGAAAGGAAGTCTTATAATGATTCATTCCATGACAGGCTTCGGTCGCTGTGAAACGGAAATCAACGGACGCGAAATCGCGGTGGAGATCAAAAGCGTCAATCACCGCTATTTTGAATTCAGCTGCCGTACTCCGCGCGTTTACAGCTTTCTCGACGACAAACTGAAAAGCTTTGTCAACGCGCGTGTCGCGCGCGGCAAAATCGACGTGTTTGTCACTGTCGGTGCCGCTGAGGACACCGCCTCCGAGGTCAGAGTCAACCACCAGCTTGTGGCGGGCTATCTCGCCGCCATGAAGGAGATCAGCGAAACCTACGGCGTGCCAAACGACGTGTCTGCCGTCTCTCTTTCGCGTTTCCCGGATGTTTTCACCGTGCACAAGGCCGCTGAGGATGAGGAGCAAATCACCGCCGACGTGCTTAACGCGGCGTCACAGGCGCTTGAAGCCTTTATTGCAATGAGATGCACAGAGGGCGAAAAGCTCAAGGCGGATATTCTCGGCAGAGCCGACAGTATTTTGCGGATCGTCTCGGAAATTGAGGAGCGCTCACCGCAGACTGTCAGGGAGTATGAGGAACGCCTGCTGGATCGCATTCGCCAGACGCTTGACAGCTTCCGTGTTGAAATAGACGAGCAGCGTGTACTGACTGAGGTTGCCGTCTTTTCCGATAAGGTCGCTGTCGCCGAGGAAACTGTCAGACTGCGCAGCCATATTGAGCAGCTCCGTTCCTTTATGGAGCGCGGCGAGCCGGTCGGCAGAAAACTCGATTTCATCATTCAGGAAATGAACCGTGAGGCGAACACCATCGGTTCCAAGGTGCAGGACGCCGTGCTGGCGCATAAGGTCGTGGATATCAAGAGCGAAATCGAGAAAATCCGCGAACAGGTGCAAAATATTGAGTAAGGTAATAGGATGAAACTGATAAATATCGGATTTGGCAATCTCGTCAGCTTAGACAAGCTCGTCGCTGTGGCAGCGCCCGACGCCGCGCCTGTCAAGCGTATTGTGCAGGAGGCAAAGGCAAGCGGTATGCTCATCGACGCCACCTGCGGACGCAAATGTAAATCGGTTCTGATCTGCGAGAGCAATCATGTGGTGCTGTCGGCGGTGTCCTGCGAGACCATTCAGAACCGCTCTTCGGAAAGTGAGGGAAAGGATGAATAATTCAAAAGGAAAACTGGTGCTCTATTCCGGTTCCTCGGGTGTGGGCAAGGGCACAATTCTCAAAAAGCTCATGGAGCTTGACTCCAACGTCTGCGTGTCGCTGTCCGATACCACGCGTCCTCCGCGTGAAGGTGAAATCGAGGGCGTACATTACTGCTTTATCACACGCGATGCATTTGAGCAAAAAATCGCCGAAGGCGGTTATCTCGAATACGCCGAGTATTGCGACAATTACTACGGCACGCCGCTCAGACAGCTCAACGAAATGCTCGCACAGGGCAAAACCGTCTTTTTGGAAATTGAGGTGGAGGGCGCCTTGCAGGTGATGAAGAAGATTCCTGACATTCTCAGCATCTTCGTGCTGCCTCCCAGCTTTGAGGTGCTCGAAAAGCGTCTCAGGAACCGAGGCACCGAGGATGAGGAAACCATCGAAAGCCGCCTGGAGAAAGCCAAGGAGGAAATCGGCTGCCGCAGCCGCTACAGCTACAATGTCATTAACGACGACCTCAACACCGCCGTGAAAGAGGTCTATGATATCATCCATCAGGATTGAGCAAAGGAGATTATATATGCATAAGGTAAATGTTGACGAATTATTTGAAGGCAAGCAGAGCAAGTACGCGCTGGTTGTCGGCGTTTCCAAGAGAGCCAGAGAAATCACCGAGGTATTCGAGCGTGACAACGTGGTCACCGAGGAAAAACCCGTGCTGATGGCAATCGAGGAAATCAAGAATCACAAAATCAACCTCGTTGAACCGGACGAGGACGAAATCTGAGTTGATGAAAACCCTTTTAGCCGCCGCTACGGCGGTTGAAAATACCACCTATTCCTTTGACCGCGAATTCGACTATCTTGTGCCGGAGCATTTAGCGGCAGAGTGTGCCGTCGGCAAGCGTGTACTTGTGCCCTTCGGACGCGGCAACCGTCGCCGACAGGGCATTGTCACACAGCTGCATGACATCGAGCCTGACGACCGTCTCAAGGAGCTGTCTGCCGTGCTCGACAGCGAGCCGGTGCTTTCGGAGGAGCTGCTGATGACCGCCCGCTTCATGAAGGAGCGGTATTTCTGCACCCTCTACGACGCGGTCAAAACCATGCTGCCGGCAGGCATCAATTATAAGGTTACCACTGTCT
>JAFUUV010000070.1 GCA_017471345.1 Ruminococcus sp. | reverse complement strand
TTGACCTCTCCAATTATTATGAGGGCATCGTCAATCTCTACACCCGCAGCGACGGCAACGTCTACGCGCTGCCCAAGGACCACGACACCATCGCGCTGCTCTACAACAAGGCGCTCTTTGACCAGTACGGCGTCGCCTACCCCACCTCCGACTGGACCTGGGATGACATGTATGAGGCGGCGAAAGCCATCACCGAGGGCTCCGGCGGCGACGTGTACGGCTATGCGCTGAACACCTCCAACAACCAGGACGGCTGGTACAACCTGATTTACAGCTACGGCGGACAGGTTATCACCGAGGATCACAAGGGCACCACCATCGGTTCCGCCGAGAGTAAGGAAGGCATGGAAATGATGCGCCAGCTCCTCACCGTCGGCGCTCCGCAGTCGGTGGTTGCCGAAACCGGCACCGACTCCCTGTTCATGTCCGGCAAGGTCGGCATGATTACCCAGGGCTCCTGGATGATCAACTCCTTCTTCACCGCCGAAAATCACGCTGACTACGCGTGGGCGCTGCTTCCCTACGCTGACCGCAACGGCAACGGCACCTGCGAAAAGGACGAGCGCTGGTCCGCGTACAACGGCCTTGGCTGGGCGGCATCCGCTGCCGTGAAGGATCCCGAGTCCTGCTACAGCCTGATTGCTTACTTCTGCTCCGAGGAAGGTCAGAAGCTGCAGGCGGAAAAGGGCGTTACCATGGGCGGCATGAAGGGCGTTTCCGACGCTTTTGCCAACGCGTTTGAGGGCATGGACATCAAGCCCTTCCTCGACGCCGAGAACTTCAGCCTCTACTTCCGTCCCTACACCCGCAAGACCACCGTCTGGGAGGACGCTCTCCAGCAGGCAGGCGCCTTCCTCGATCCGTGGCAGAAGCCCGACGACGCCGACCTGATGGCGAAGGCGTGCGACAACGCGCAGAAGATTATTGAGGACGCCATCGCGGCGGAATAATCAGCTGCTCCGGCATCAACCTCACCACCTGTTCCGGCGGACGGACGCGGTTTTTTCGTCCGCCGGATGATAAAATAATTCTGACAAAGGAGGGAACTTATGAAGCAATTAGCGCCTAAGAAGAAGCGTACCAAGGCGCAGAAGCGGGAAGCCATATGGGCGCTGTGCTTTATCGCGCCGACCATTATCGGACTGATTGTGCTCAACTTCTATCCGGCAATCGACACCGTATGGCAATCCTTTTGCAAAACAGGCGACTTCGGCAAAGGCAATGTTTTTATAGGTTTCGCGAACTACGCCAAGGTTTTCACCGCCGGCGAAACCTGGCACTCCCTGTGGAATACCATTAAGTACGCGCTCATCGAAGTGCCCTTCGGCGTTGTGATTGCGCTGGTACTGGCGGTGTTCCTCAACAAAAAGCTCAAGGGCACCTCTGTGTTCCGCACCATTTTCTTCCTGCCGATGGTCTGTGCGCCCGCGGCGGTCGCGATGGTATGGAAATGGCTGTACAACCAGCAGTTTGGTCTTTTGAACAACGTTTTCGGAACCGACGTCGCGTGGATTTCGGATCCGCACATCGCATGGGTTTCCATCGGCATCATCGGCGTGTGGTCGGTCATCGGCTACAACATGGTGCTGTTTATCTCCGGATTGCAGGAAATCCCCGGCGATTACTACGAGGCGGCGGAGATTGACGGCGCCACCGGCATCCGTCAGTTCTTCCACATCACCGTGCCGCTGCTCTCCCCCACCACCTTCTTTATTGTTCAGACACGTATTATCGGCGCGCTGACCATCTTCGACCTGATGTTTATGGTCATGGACAAAACCAACCTCGCGCTCGAAAATACACAGTCGATTGTTTACCTCTTCTACACCTACGCGTTTACCAACGGCGACAAGGGCTACGGCGCCACCATCGTTGTATTCCTGGTCATCTTCATCATGATTGTCACCTTCATCATGCAGCGCGCAGAGAAGAAGCTTGTCTATCATCCGTAAGAAAGGGGAACTGAGCTATGCAAAGTGCTCGCGCAAGAAATATCGCAAGCAAGGTTGTAATGTATGTCGTCCTGATCATCATGGCGTTTATCATGCTGGTTCCGTTTGTCTGGATGATTCTGACAGCCCTGAAAACCAATCAGGAAGCCATCTCCGTCGATCCGTTCTACATCTTTCCGGCGCACGGCTGGCACTGGGAGAACTTCGCCGAGGTGTGGCAGAGCTACAACTTTGTTATCCTGTATAAAAACACACTGTTAATGATTTTATTCCGCGTTATCTGTGCTTGTCTGACCGCCACCATGGCAGGCTACGCCTTCGGCAGACTGAAGTTTCCGCTCAAGAACTTCTTCTTCGCGCTGGTGCTGGTACAGATGATGATTCCCGCGCAGATTTTCATCATTCCGCAGTATCTGATGGTCAGTAAGCTCGGCTTGCTCAACACCATTTCCGGTCTGGTATTCCCCGGCATCGTCACCGCGTTCGGCACCTACCTGCTGAAAACCGGCTACGAGGGACTTCCCAAGGATTTGGAGGAGGCGGCGGATATTGACGGCTGCAACATCGGTCAGCGCTTTTTGCGCATCATGATGCCGCTTACCCGTTCGTCAATGGTATCGCTGGGCATCTTCACCGCGCTGTTCGCGTTCAAGGATCTGATGTGGCCGATGATTGTCTGCACCAAGGCGGAAACCACCACGCTGTCCGCAGGTCTTGCCAAAATGCAGGGTCAGTTCAGCAGCAACTACCCCACCATGATGGCTGCGGCTGTTTTAGCTGTTGTACCGATGATTGTCATTTATGTTATCTTCCAAAAACAATTTGTAGAAGGTATCGCAACCTCAGGCGGCAAGCTGTAAGCACACCTGTGCGGACAGAAAGAATTCCTAAATACACCAATTCTGCCGGAGGTATCGACAAGGTATCTCCGGCTGTTCTTACGATGGACGGAAAAACGTTTTGTAGGGTTCGGTCTCGACCGAACCGCAGGATTTAGCGCCAAACGCTTCTGCGGTTGGCTACGGTTTGGTCAAGACCAAACCCTACAGGTATCGGGATGACAGCTTTGTACAAAAACCTGAATCCGTGAATCTCCGGATACAAAACCTTAATAAAGATAGAGAATACCGGAAAAAACGCGAATAATCACAAACACCTATATGGTGAAAGTGAAACCTAACCGTAGGGGACGGCATCCTTGACGTCCCACTGCACAAAACGTCAGGCTTTCAGGGACGTCTGGGAAGCCGTCCCCTACATAATGGTTGATGATGGATGATTTCAGTTTTACGGATTCAGGAAAAATTGAAAGTGAGGCGTACGCCGCAAATTGTGCGGCGCTGCGTCCATACTATAATGAGATGATTTATGAACCGAGCCGCGGCGCGGCAGCACTGCGCGCAGTGCTTTCTGATGAGGTACCAAAATGGCAGAAATTACCGTGACAAGCGAATTGTCAAAATTATACGAAACAACCAAATACAGATGTCTGGTGTATTCCAACCGCATTACCGACGATATTTATCTGAGGCTATGCGGTGTGGAGCACTGTATGCCCGATTACCGGTTTGACGCCGGCACACGCACCGGCTATCACCTGCACATCATTTTAGAGGGCAAGGGTACGCTGTGCGTCAACGGCGTCGAGCACAAGCTCCACTTCGGTCAGATGTTTGTGACCAAGCCCGGCGAGGAAGCATGGTACAAGGCGGACAGCGAGGATCCGTGGGTGTACTGCTGGATGGCATTTGACGGCAACATCGCCGGAGGGTGCGTGGAACGGGCAGGGTTTTTTGACGGCGTCAACTGTCTCGACTGCTATGTGGATCAGCAAAATTTTTACGCGATTGTCCAGCAGACGCTCAGCCAGCCCGAGCTGACAGCCTCGGCTGTCTACGCCTGCACCGGTCTGCTGCTGCAGTTCATCGGCTTGGCGATTAAATCCTACGCCGATTCCGAAGCAAGAGAGCACAGCAAACACGAGTACCACGCGGACAGCTATGTGGAATTCGCGGCAAACTTTATCAGCGCCAACTTCGCGACCGCCACCATCGGCAGCGTCGCCAAAAATATCGGCATCCACCGCAGCTACCTGACCACGATTTTCAAAAAGAAAATGGGCGTTTCACCGCAGGAATTCCTGCTGCAGTGCCGTTTGCGGCAGGCGTGCAAGCTGCTCTCGGAAACCAACAACCCGATTCAGGAAATCGCGCACAATGTCGGCTATGACAATCCGCTGACCTTTTCTAAAATCTTCAAATCCTACTATGGCGTCAGTCCGCGGACGTACCGGCGCAGTCAGGCATCAAAAAAAGGAGAATAATCATGAGCATCCGATATATTGACAGCACCAGGCAATTGATTCTGGAAACCGCCCACACCTGCTACCAGATGAAGGTGGACGAAATGGGCTATTTGCAGCACCTCTACTACGGTTCCAAAATCGGTCAGAACGATATGTCCTACCCCTTCCGCACCTACGACCACGGTTTTTCGGGCAATCCCTATGATATGCGCAACAACCGCGCCTACTCGCTGGACTCGATGGCGCAGGAGTACACCTCCTTCGGCGTCGGCGATTTCAGAGTGACCAGCTTCCGCGCGTCCTTCGCGGACGGCAGCCGCTGCGCGGAGTTCCGCTATGTTTCACACGAAATCCTCGAAGGAAAGTACACCATCCCCGGGCTGCCCTCTGTGTATACCGACGGCGAAACCGTCCACACGCTGGCGGTCACGCTGCGGGACGCCGCTGTCAATGTGGAGGTCAGGCTGTATTACGGCGTGTTTGAGGAGCTGGACATCATCACACGCGCCGCTGAAATTGTCAATGCCGGCACAGAGACCGCGTGGCTGCGCAAGGCGTCGTCGCTGTGTCTGGAGCTGCCCTTCGGCAAATGGGATATGATACACTTCCACGGAAGGCACTGTATGGAGCGCCAGCCCGAGAGGGTGCCGCTGTTCCACGGCGTACATACGCTCAGCTCGGGCAGAGGAATGTCCGGCCACCAGCACAACCCCTTTGTCATTGTCTGCGACCGCAGCGCCACCGAGGACATCGGCACCTGCTACGGTCTGATGCTGATGTACTCCGGCAACCATAAAACCGAAATCGAGCGCGACCAGTTTGACACGGTGCGCATTGTCACCGGCGTCAACGACGACCGCTTCCGCTGGGAGCTGACCGCCGGCGCGTCGTTCTTCACCCCCGAGGTGATTCTCTCCTGTGCCGAAGGGCTGACGCAGCTGTCGCACAATTACCACCGCGTCATGC
>JAFUUV010000069.1 GCA_017471345.1 Ruminococcus sp. | reverse complement strand
TACTGGAAATCTTCCTTGCTTTGGTGTATAATTGATTTTGGTGTTATTATTCACAAACTTATTATACCACAACAGGCACATAACCGTCTATGCTTTCGGTTATGTGCCTGTCTGTTTTTTGGGGTGTTTTTTCACAGCCCCCAAGAAAATGATTTGCTGCGTTTTCTTTGTTTCATGCGGCGCAGATTTTGACTTGAAAACGGTTGTTATTCAGCGGAAAATATGGTATACTGACAGAGTAAAGGCGGTGAAAAAATGAGCGATAAAATTCCATTCGATTTTGACGAATATATCCGTCAGAGCGAGCCCTCAAAACAGAAAAAGGGCTATATTTGGCAGACGGCTATCGGCTTGCAGGATGTTGACGGCTTGAAGCCGTCGGAATACTTGATTGAAACCGCAAAAAAGAACATCGACGGCGATATTACCCTTGAAGAAGCCAACGACCTGATCCACAGCTATTATAAAAGCAAAACCGCGCGGCTCGACGTTGAAGGCCGCACGGAGGAAGCGGACAAGGTTTCCGCGCGTATCGCTCAGATACTCTCTGAGGACGCGTTTGTTTTCTCGCCTAATCAGTTAATTGCGATACACCGAAGGTTGTTTGACGGCATTTATCCATTTGCCGGTGTCATTCGGGATTACAATATTTCCAAACGCGAATGGGTTTTACAAGGCAAATCGGTTGTATACGCAGGCTCGGATATGATTAAAGATACCTTGAACTATGATTTTGATCTGGAGAAAAGCTTTGATTACAGCGCTCTCAGCATAGACGACAGCATTAAGCATATCACCGGATTTATCGCGAATATGTGGCAGATTCATCCGTTCGGCGAGGGCAATACCAGAACAACCGCTGTATTCGCGATCAAGTATCTTCGTTCTCTTGGATTTAACGTCACCAATACGCTTTTTGCCGACAATTCATGGTATTTCAGAAACGCGCTTGTAAGGGCGAATTATGCCGATATTCAAAATGGCATTTACGAGGACAGGAGTTTTCTTGAAAAGTTTTTCAGAAATCTGATCCTCGGTGAAAATAACGAGCTGAAAAACCGCTATCTGATAATCGGAGCGGATGTATCAACGACTGAAAAAATCGGCGATAACGCAAAAATCGGCGATAAAAAATCGGCGATAAACGCACGCACGAAGCAGGCGATACTCGATTATATGAAAGACAAGGATTATGTAAAAGCGCGTGATGTTGCCGAAGCAATCTATCTCAAACCGTCACGCACAAGAGATTACCTCGGAGAGTTAGTAAAAGAGGGCTGGATTATCGCTGAGGGCTCTAACCGAAACAGAATTTACAAACTGAAAAAGTAACCGCTGTTTTCCAGCGGTTATCTTTGTTTCATGCGGCGCAGATTTTGACTTGCAAAAATCTGCCGGCAGCGTTACAATAGCAGGACAAGGAGGGATAGCATGGACTGCACATTTCAAACAGCGCAAGGAAAATTCAACTACCGCGTGGGCGTGATTATCCACAGCGGAAGAAAGGTTTTGATGGCGCGCAATCCGAATGAAGAACGCGCGTTTTATTACTCCGTCGGCGGACGCGTCCGCTTCGGTGAGAGTATGGAAGAAGCCGCCTTGCGCGAGCTGAAAGAGGAAACAGGCATTGATTGTGAGCTTGACCGCCTTGCGGCGATTCACGAGAACTTTTTCACCGATGACGACGGCGTGTTTTTTCATGAGATTTCCTGCTTCTTCACTGTCAAGCCTAACGAACGCCTTCTGCAAATCAAGGACGGCACCCAAACCGACGGCGGCCCCGGCGGAGAATATTTAGAGTGGATTGATTTGGATAAGTCGGATAACATTACTCTTTATCCCGATTTTTACCGGACTATGGATTTTGAAAACGATAGGGAAGTGAAGCATTTTATTTCGAGGGAGCAGGCATAATAAAACTAAATATTCCGAAATGGGAAAAATTATGATAATCTAAGAAAAATATTCCCGTTTCGGAATATTTATTGACTTTTTCGGAATGCTATTCTATAATGGAATCAGATGAACGGAGGTGCTTGGCGTGATTAAAAGAACGGATTATCTTAACGAACTGAATAAGTGGAAAGACGAACAGGTAATTAAGGTCGTTACCGGAATACGCCGCTGTGGTAAATCAACGCTGTTAGAGCAGTTCCAAACGGAGCTTGTCAGTAACGGTATCTCCCGTGAGCAGATTATTGCAGTGAATTTTGAAGCTCTCGAATTTGAGGAGCTTTTGGATTATAAAAAACTGTATGCATACATCTTAGATAGAATAGTGCCGGATAAAAAGAATTATGTATTTCTTGATGAAATTCAAATGGTTAATGATTATCAAAAAGCGGTTGACAGTCTTTTTATCAGGGATAATATCGACATTTATATTACCGGTTCCAATGCGTATCTCCTTTCGGGAGAACTTGCAACTCTGCTGTCCGGCAGATATGTGGAAATCAATATGCTTCCGCTGTCGTTTGCCGAATTCCGAAGCGTCAAAACAGACGGTTCTGATGACGCTGCCTTTGCTGATTATCTTCGCTTGGGCGGACTCCCGTATATCGTTACGCTTGATGACGCAAATGAAAAGGCGGACACATATCTTGAAGGAATATACAATACCATTATCATCAAGGATATTGAAGAACGGCAAAAAAGAAAAGACAGAGACGGCAAACGCAACATTAACGATATTGCTTTGCTGAAAAATATCGCGCGTTTTCTTGCGTCTTCTGTCGGCAATCCCGTTTCAATAAAAAGTATAGCGGATTATATCACCTCATCGGGTCGAAAGGTATCGCAAAATACTGTCAGCGAGTATGTATCCGCTTTGGTAGAGCCGTATATTTTTTACCCTGTGGAGCGGTATGACGTGGAAGGCAAACAGCTGCTCAAGCAAAATCAAAAGTATTACATTTCCGATTTGGGATTACGCCGGTATATGGTAACAAAGAAAAACTATGACCTTGGCTTTTCCTTGGAAAATGTCGTTTATCTTGAACTGAAAAGAAGGGGATACAAAATCAATATCGGCAAGGTAGGAAGCACGGAAGTGGATTTTGTGACAGAAAAAAGCGGAAATGTCACTTATGTACAGGTAACCGCGTCAATGACAGATGAAAAAACCTTTGAACGGGAAATGGCTCCGTTAAAAGCAATCAGGGATAACCATCCGAAAAAAATTCTGACTCTTGACAGATTTACTGCCGGCAATTATGATGGCATTACTGTTGAGAATGTGATAGATTGGCTTTTGGATTGATTTTCAGTTCGCTGCCATGAATTTGAAAAAACGCAATTACGAAGAAACCGGCTTGCATACTGGACATTTCAGCGCTTTTGTGGTATAACAGGAATTGACATAAAGCTTTTTTATCAAATCGGAGGATAGACAATGAAAAGGATTCTTGCGTTGATGACGGTTGTTATGATGGCTGTCGCTTTCAGTTCGTGTTCTTTTGTCACCAACAATTATTACGGGCAAAACGGCTCTGCGGCGGATAAAGAAACTGCCGCTCCTACGGAACCCGCGAAGGAAACGCAGCCGGCTCCGGAAGAAAGCAGCGTATCGACGGCGCCGAAAGATGATAGCCCGATATCGGATCCAAAGGTCAACGCGCCCGTGTTTCAGTACAATACGCCGTTTTACGGAATCTGGGTATCCGCCTCCAAAAGCTATGATGAAGCCGCGGACTTTGCGTCAAATGTCTCGTCAAACGGCTTTGATGGTTATGTCATCACGACTACGGATTGGAGTAATTTGAATAGCGAAAAATGGTACGTTGTGACCGCCGGAAAGTATGCGTCCGAGAATGAAGCCGCTCGTCAGCTCGACGCGGTAAAAGAAAAGTACCCTGACGCGTATGTGAAGTATTCCGGAGAGTACAAAACGTTTTCCGACGGCGGAAATCCATCGTTTTACGGAATCTGGGTATCCGCCTCCAAAAGCTATGACGAAGCCGCGGACTTTGCGTCAAACGTCTCGTCAAACGGCTTTGATGGTTATGTCATCACGACTACGGATTGGAGTAATCTGAATAGCGAAAAATGGTACGTCGTGACCGCCGGAAAGTATGCGTCCGAGAATGAAGCCGCTCGTCAGCTCGACGCGGTAAAAGAAAAGTACCCTGACGCGTATGTAAAATATTCCGGAGCTTATACAGGCGATTGACAGGTGAATTCCCATAACACCCGAGGCGCGGTAAGGCGCGGATACAGGTTTACAGACGAAACAGCACGGCAGTCCTGCTTTTGACAGGGCTGCCGTGCTTTTTCATGAATCAGGGCAATGAAACCGGCAAGGCGTTTCATACCAATCTTCATTAAAAAGTAGACTTTCTACTTTCTATCAGAGAATAGTATTAATGACGCTGATTGGCGCAAAAAAAGTGTACCAAATTGGAACACCCTATTGACAAATGCGCCAAAATATAAGAAAATATAGGAGAGAAAGTATGTTATTTGCAAGACACAGGCACGTGTTGGCGTTTGTGTTTTGTGGCTCGGTATGCTTCATACGCGGTCAGCGGCCTTGTTAACATACCAATCGGAAAAGCCAAATTTATAAATTATTCAAGGAGGAATTATTTTATGATGCAAAAAATCAAACGACCGCTCAGTATATTGTTATCCCTGCTGATGGTCGTCAGCCTGTTCGCTGTGGTTCCGATTACGGCGAGCGCGGCAGAAGAAACAAGCACCGTCACATGGGATAATAATAGCCTTCAACAGACCATCGGCGGAAAATCTTCCGGCGGTGTAACTCTTACTACAGAGCAAGGCAATACCCGTGTGAACGATTGTTTCTATACTGATAGAGGCAGCGCCACCTTTACGGCACCCGAAGGATCGGTATTCACCAAGATTGAACTCAAGGATGCTGAGTATGTTGACTACCTTAATTTCCCCGATGCCACAGTTGCGGAAAGCGGCGGATATTGGGATACCATGATGCCGGACGAACCAGAATGGGTGCCATATTATACAGTTACATGGACAGGTGAATCATCAGAAGTAACCTTCTCAGGTGCTGTTTACGGCATTCAGTCCATCGTGTTCACGCTTAAGAGCACCGCAGCCGAGCTGCCCGAGGTCATCAAGGACTGCACCTATCAGTATGAAAGTATTGAAAACGTTTATGCTAATGTTCCTTTTATCATAGGCGAAGATTATTCTGAATTCCTGAACGGCGCCATACTGGTGTTACCCGGTGACGACCAAGATACCATGATGTATGACGCAAAGGGATATTCGTATCACGTCTATGACAAGACAGGAACTGAGATCCCTGCTACTCTAAGCGAAACCGCAATCGTCCACGGCTCAGATGTAGGTCTCAGCGACGATGTAACGATTTATATGAAGGCTTTCGATGTTACATTCCCCGATGGCTTTGATGATACAAAAGATCCAATCTACATTGTAGCGACCGTTCCCGAGCTCCCCGAGGTCATCAAGGATTGCACCAATACTTTATCATACCAAAATTTTGTGCTTCATGCCAATGTTCCGCTTACAGCAGACGCGTCAGACATGAGCGCATTGCCGAGCGGCACGATTTGCGCTCCGAGCGCAAATTCGTCAGTAGCCTTGTATGACGCAAAGGGTTATACTTACAAGTTCTATGACGTAACCGGAGCGGAAATTCCGCTTACACTTTACCAATCGAACAGTATGCCCGGTACGGAAGCTAATCTTTCCGAAGATGTAACAGTGTATTTTCATTCTTATACCGGCGTCCCCCAAACTTGTTCAGATGTTTATGTCGTAGCGACCGAGCCCGAGCCCGCGGCTGAACCGATTACTGTTGTATGGAATAGTTATACCGGAGAATTTGATCAAAGTATTGTTAAGCTAACAGACGCCACACTTTCTGCCGATATGTTCGAATGTATAGTAGGAGATGACAATTCTACGGGAACATTTAAAACAGACGCAGGCGTATTTACCAAGATACAGATAAGCGGCGGTCAAGGCGGCTTTAGTGGTGAAGGCTGGAGTAACGGAACATGGACAGGTAGTTCTTCAACCGTTCAGTTTACCGGAAGGCTGAATAACGATTTCGGTGATAATCAATTTACAATCACCTTTACGATTGCTCCTGCTTCCACTCCCACCACCTACACCGTCACATGGAAGAACGGCGACACCGTTCTCGAAACCGACGAGAACGTAGCGAAGGGCACCATGCCCGAGTACAACGGCACCACTCCCGTAATGGACGACGACGAAACCTACACCTACACCTTCTCCGGCTGGACTCCCGAGGTTGCCGAGGTAACAGGCGACGCGGAGTACACCGCGACCTTTACCGCTGAGAACAAGGCGGTGAAAAACGTCATCGCTCTGATCAACGCCCTGCCCGAACAAAATGAAGTTACCTTAGCTCACGAGGAGCAGATTGCGGCGGCAAAAGCGGCTTATAACGCGCTGAGCGGCGACGAGAGGCAGCTTGTCCCCGACGATGCGTATGACCGTCTGATTAACGCAGATATGGCTCTCGATGATTTGAAGTATGACGCGTTTAGGGAATACCGTAACGGTCAGGCAGATAGCTTCCGAGAAGCCATGAATCAGAAAATCGGCAGCAATGACGAAGAAGAACTGATGAATGCTTTGAATGAGGCGGCTTCTGAGATCGAGCGTTTACCCCATGATCCCGACAAATTGCTGGCAGAAAACAAAGACGCGGTAGACGCTGTTGTTCAAGCCCAAACCGAGGTAATGAACAACAAGATGACCGAGGTTTGTAACACCTATAAAGCGCAAAAAATCGCCGAGGTGCAGGGTCTTGCGCAGGAGGGCGACAGCGAGGCTGTCACGCAGATCATCGACAACGCCGTTCAGGCAATCGACGCGGTGAGCTATGACACAAGCAAAACGTATGTCGAGAACAAGGCGGCAGTGGACGCCGCCGCGGATATCGAGCAGCTTACGCAGGCACTTGCCGCTCAGAGAAACGCGGATAAGGCGGCTGCTGTTACAGATCAGATTAACGCTCTGCCGGCTGAAATCACCTTGAACGACAAGGCTGCTGTGCAAGCCGCAAGACAGGCTTATGACGCGCTTACAGACGACCAGAAGCATCTTGTTACACCTGAGACTCTCAACAAGCTGGCTGATGCTGAGAAGGTAATCGCCGACCGCGAGGCGGCAAAGGTTGTTGAGGATATGATCAACGCTCTGCCCGAGCAGATTACCCCCGAGAACAAGCAGACCTTCAAGGACGCAAGCTCCGCTTACATCGGTCTTACTTACACGCAGGCTGATTATCTCTCCGAGGAAGCTACGACAAAGATTAACAATGTTATGCTCGCTACGTTCTTTGCTGAGGCTGCCGATACGCTGCCCGAGGAGATTACACTCGAAGACAAGGCGCTTGTAGGCAACATGAGAGCTTTCTACAACGATTCCAACGATGGCTTTAAGGCGCTTATCTCCGACGAGTACATGAACAAGCTGACCAACGCCGAGAAAGTTATCGCCGACCTCGAGGCTGTCAAGGCGGTTGAGGATCGGATCAACGCCCTGCCCGAAACCATTATCCTCGACGACAAGGACGACGTTGCAGCGGCACGCGCCGCTTATGAGGCTTTGACCGACGACCAAAAGGCTATGGTAGACGAAGCTGTGCTCAAAAAGCTGACCGACGCCGAAGAAATCATCGCTGACCGCGAGGCCGCCAAGGCGGTTGAGGATCAGATCTACGCCCTTCCCGACGCGAAGGACATCACCCTTGACGACAAGGCTGACGTTGAAGCGGCGAGAGATGCTTTGGAGCATCTGACGACCGCGCAGGCGGACTATGTGACCTTCATGGCAATTGACAAGCTGTTCCGGGCGGAGGATAAAATCAGAGACCTCGAAGCCGCCAAGGCGGTTGAGGAGCAGATTGAAGCGCTGCCGGATGAAATCACCATTGAAGACAAGGCTGACGTTGAAGCCGCGCGCGCCGCTTATGAAGCACTGACGCCCGAGCAGGACGAAGTTTTTGACCACAGCCTTCTCGATAAGTTAGCCGCAGCGGAAGAAGCGCTTGACAGAGCGTTTGTCAACGCGTTTTCCGCGTTAGTTGCCGCGCTGCCGGCTCCGCAGAATGTTACCGTCGGCGACAGGGGTGCCATCGAAGCCGCGCGCGCCGCGTTCGACGAGCTGACCGACCATCAGAAGGATATGGCGTCTCTGAGCGACAAGATTAAGCTTGCTCTTGACGAGTTCGCGCTTGAAAACGCGGAAAAGGCTGCCGCCGACGAGGCTGCCGCCGACGCGGTCGAGCAAATGATCAGAGCGCTGCCTGCCGACGAGGAGCTTACTCTCGACGACAAGCCTGCTGTTGAAGCCGCACGCGCCGCTTACGACGCGCTGACCGACGACCAGAAGAAATATGTATCCCTGGTAGACGCCGTTGACCTCATCATGGCGGAAACCACGATTGAGAAGATTGAGAACGACATCGCTGCCGCAGAAGCGGTAACCGAAATGATTAACGCGCTGCCTGCGGCGGAGGATATCACCGCAGACGACGTTGCCGACGTAATGGCGGCAAGAGCCGCTTACAACGCGCTGACCGACGACCAGAAGGCGCTTGTTGCCGACGAAACCGTTCAGAAGCTGACCGACGCCGAGGACGCGCTCGCGGATCAGATGGATGTTCAGGCTGTCAAGGATATGATTAACGCGCTGCCCGCAGCAGAGGACGTTACCGTCAATGACAAGAACGCCATCGAAGCCGCACGCGCCGCTTATGACGCGCTCGACGACGCGCAGAAGGCACAGATTGACGACGAAGCCGTTCAGAAGCTCGCCGACGACGAGGACGCTCTCGCAAAGGCGGAGGCTGACAAGGCTGCCGCCGACGCGGTCAGCGAGATGATCAAGGCGCTGCCCAATCCGCTCCGTGTCACCGTTGACGATAAGGACGCGATCGAAGCCGCACGCGCCGCGTTTACTGACTTGACCGACGCGCAGAAGAATCAGGTTCCCCTGATTGACAAGGTAAAGCTTGCGCTGGACGAATACGCGCTCGAAAATGCGCAGAAGGCTGCGGACGAGGCTGCCGCGAAGGCTGTCAAGGATATGATTGACGCGCTGCCCGCGGCGGAGGATATCACCTCCGACGACAAGGCTGCCGTGGAAGAAGCAAGAGCCGCTTATGACGCGCTGACCGACGCGCAGAAGGCGCTGATTGACGAGGATACCCTCAACAAGCTCATCGCGGCGGAGGAGAAGCTGAACCGTTCCGCTATCCTCGGTGACGCTGACGGCAACGGCGTGGTGGACATCACCGACGTTACCACTGTCCAGATGCAGATTGCCGGCATGGTAGAACTGGATGACATCCAGCGTCTCGCGGCGGATGTCAACGGAGACGGCGTCATCGACATCAACGACGCGACCCTTCTCCAGCTCTACATCGCCAACGTACCGGTGGACTATCCCATCGGCGAAGAGATGTAATCGCTTCGCATAACAAGCCGGTGCATCATCTCATACCGGCAAATGTTTCATCATCCGTATTGAATTAAATATTTCTATCACCGCCGCCGTTTTGGGGTTCGCCCTCAAAACGGCGGCGTTTTTTGTGCCGCACCCATGCAGAGCAAGGGTTTCCGGTAGTATTTTACGACTTGTAGGGGACGGCATCCCTGACGTCCCACTGAACCAAACGTTAGGCAAATCGGGACGTCTGGGAAGCCGTCCCCTACAGCGTTCCTGTCAAGGGAATTCTGTCGCTGTGTGAATCATGCATAACGTTCTGTAGGGTTCGGTCTCGACCGAACCGCCGGATTTACCGCCAAACGCTTCTGCGGTTGGCGGCGGTTTGGTCAGCGCTGCATGGGTGTTGTTACCCAAATCAAAGATTTGGACAACACCTCAAAGACCAAACCCTACAGGCATGG
>JAFUUV010000068.1 GCA_017471345.1 Ruminococcus sp. | reverse complement strand
TGTTCAGAGGTGCGGATATTTTATAGCAAATTATTGTCAAAACGACGAAGTCATACTGACGTATAACGAGGAGTTTTGGCAAGAAGTTGCTGTGAAAGATGGGTGCATATGGGCAGCTTTATATTTTTAGAGGTGCCCTTATTAAGGAATACTCTGAAAATGACAAATTTGTCCCCCAATTGTCCCCTTTCTTATGCTATAATAACATCGTTATCAACCTTTAGAATATAAAACGGAGGTACAAACAATGAAACGATTACTCATGATTTTTACATCGGCGCTGCTTTGTATGACAATGCTCGTCATCGGCCCCGCTCAGGTTGTTGCCTCGGCGGCGGATAACAACGAGAAAAAGTATATCAGCGAGGTCAAGGTCGGCATGGGCGAGACCTCGGAGCAGGCTTCTAAGGAGCTGTTGGCTGATGGCTACACTATCCTCAAGGACGACAAGGGAGAGTATGCCGACCTCAACAAGGACGCAGGCGCGAAGAGCCCCTTGAAGGGAGGCCCCAACCAGAAGATCGTCTACCTCGGCTACAAGACCACCGCGGACGCAAACGACGCGATCACCGACCTCGCGGTGATGAATATGAGAGGCGGCTACAGCTTTGAGGATTATGAAAAGCTGGTGAACGACCATATGGACACCCGGATCAAGCCGTTTGTCGACAGGTTCATCGCGACCTTGACAGAGTACCGCGAGAATCTGAAAAAGCCGGAGGACAGCGCCAACTACAAGCGCGCGAATTACTATAAGACCCTGCTCAACAAGCTGACCGACGACGATACGGGCGACAAGCCCTTGGGCGATCTGCTGGTCAATGAAACCAAGTATGAGATGGGCGACGAGGCATATAACGCGCTCTCCGACGAGGAGAAAAAGAATCACTGCGATATCCTTACCCTGTTGATGCAGGGCAACGGTCAGGCAGTCATGCTGATGGAAACGCTGCTGACAAAATCGGCGGATTCCTCAGACAGCACCTGGCTTGACAGATTTAAAGAAACCGGCCTTGACAAGTTGACGGAAGCCGAAAAGAAAGAAAATCCGAATATGACTCCGTCCGAGATCAACAAGCAGCTTGACAAGAAGTACGGCGACGACGCAAGAAAAATCCTTGACAAATGGGACGCGTTTAACGAGGTTTTGATCAACTACGATAACACGGTGAAAAATGCGACTGCCGCCAAGGATGATATTAAATTAAGCGGCAAATCGCTGGAGGAAAAATTGACAGATGAGGAGCTTGCTCAGGTCGCTTTTGAAATGTTTCAAACCCAGGCGGCAATGGTCAAATCCGGCTCGGACGCGGAAAATGTAACGGTATATAACATTCTTGCCTCTATCGAATACGGCGACGGCACCATGCTCGAATTCTTTGAACGGGATCAATCCGAGTTTGACGATCCCGAGAATATCCGCGAGCTTTATCCGCTTGTCGATTCGCTCACGGGCGGTCAGCTCGCCGGTCTTGACTTCCTGTCCATCAAGGATATGGTCGTGATGGCGATATCGGATGAAAACGGCTTTAAGGAAGTCAATTTAGAAAACCTGAACCCCGCGTCTATCTATCAGGACGTGAACCGTGAAATTTATGAAAAGGGCGGCGTTGCCTTGACGGACGCCGCCATGCGTGCAAAGGCGTCCTCGCAGGTACAAGATACTTCATTTAGGTTAAGTAAATTGTGTATTGTTCTATGGAGCTGTACGGCAGCCGCCGGACTTGCGTTGACCGGTTCCGCTATTGCGTGGGCAAAACTAATCAAACAGGGCGCCCCTGTAAGAACAGGTTTCCAATTTGATATAGTGGCTAATTTTCAGAAAGCAGCGGAAGATCGTTTTTTTGAAGCCAGTAGGCTTACGAATACGCAGGAGCATTTTTCTCCCGATCCGGCTGTTCGGGCGAAATATAAAGAAAATTATGATAGAGTAACCAGAGAACAAAATGATCTTCTTGATGCGAAGAATAAATATAAGGAGACTGCTGAGTATCAGGAAGCAGAGGCTTCTTTTCAGAAGACGGAAAAACAATATTTCCTAAAATCAAACATTTGCAAATACCTTACCGTGGGCTTCGCTCTGATCGGCGCAGTGCTGGCGGGCTTATCCATCTACACCACCATCACGGAAATGATGGCTTATTATAAGGTGGACTTTGTTCCGATTCCCAAATACATTGTAGAAAGAGCGGATATCACCGCTACCGACCAAAAGGGCAAGCCGGTGATGATCCAAAACCAGACCGCCTATTACAAGTCCGTTCTCTGCAACCGCACCGACGGCAGCAGCGATCTGGAAAGGAAGAATCATGAGATACTCAAGGATCGCAACGACCTCAACGGTGACGTCGGAACGCAGTGGCTCTCACTCTACAGCGTCAAGTATGTAAACGGCTTGCCGATCCTCGCGGATTCGCTGAAATTAAAGACGGGCAAAGGCGACGCGCCTGAGGGCTACACCACGGGTATCCACCGCTTCGGCGAGCAAAACGCCTTTAACCTTACCAGCAAATTATATTGCTACAATGACCCCAACGACGGCACCTATGTATTCTTTAAGAACGATACGTCAACCGTGAAGGATCTTTCGACGACAGCCTCCGCCTTCTCGGGCGGCTCCCTCGCAATCGGCGCGGTGATCGGTCTGATTCTCGGAGGTGTTGTCACCTTTGCCGTCATGACGATCATCGCTAAAAAGAAAAAGAAGAAAGAACAGGCGCAGGCATAAACAACTCACTACGGGCATAGGAAAAACTTGTGCCCGTAATGGCGTTTTAAAAATGATTTAAGATTTACGAAAAATATGCGGATTTGTCCCCTAATTGTCCCCTAACATATGGTATAATAAGCATATATCGTAAATAACACCATTGATTATCGGAGGTACATAGAAATGAAACGATTACTCATGATTTTTACATCGGCGCTGCTCTGTATGACAATGCTCGTTATCGGCCCCGCTCAGGTTGTTGCCTCGGCGGCGGATAACAACGAGAAAAAGTATATCAGCGAGGTCAAGGTCGGCATGGGCGAGACCTCGGAGCAGGCAAGCAAGGAGCTCTTGGAGGAGGGCTACACTATCCTCAAGGACGGCGGCGAATATGCCGACCTCAACAAGAACGCAGGCTCTAAGAGCGCCTTGAAGGAAGGCCCCAACCAGAAGATTGTCTACCTCGGCTATAAGACCACCGCGGACGCAAACGACGCGATCACCGATCTCGCGGTAATGAATATGAACGGCGGCTACAGCTATGAGGACTATGAAAACATGGTGCAAACCCATATGAACACCCGGATCAAGCCGTTTGTCGATCGGTTCATCGCGACCTTGACAGAGTACCGCGAGAATCTGAAAAAGCCGCAGGACAGCGCCAACTACAAGCGCGCCAACTATTACAAAACCCTGCTCAACAAGCTGACCGACGACGACACGGGCAACAAGCCCTTGGGTGATCTGCTGGTCAACGAAACCAAGTACGAGATGGGGGACGAGGCGTATAATAAGCTGACCGATGCAGAAAAGAAAAACCACTGCGATATCCTCACCCTGTTGATGCAGGGCAACGGTCAGGCGGTTATGCTGATGGAAACCCTGCTGACGAAAGCCGCTGATTCATCAAGCAGCACATGGCTTGACCGCTTCAAGGAAAGCAGTCTTGACAAGCTGACGGAAGCCGAAAAGAAGGAAAACCCGAATATGACTCCGTCCGAGATCAACAAGCAGCTTGACAAGAAGTACGGCGACGACGCGAGAAGAATTCTCGATAAGTGGGATGCGTTCAACGAAATTCTGCTCAACTACGATAACGCGTTAAAAAAGACGAATGAAGTTAAAAAGAGCGCTTCCGAAATAAAAAAAGATATCAAGCTTGATAAAAATTCGACACATGAAGAAATCAAAGAAGTCGTCATTGAAGCATACAAAGCTGAGGAAACATTTGTAAAGGGCGGTACGGCGGCTGAGGATATCGTTGCTCATGATTACCTTGAAAAAACCGAATACGGCGACGGCACGATGCTTGAATTCTTTGAAAGGGACAGGCAGGAATTTGACGGCGCCGAGAATATCCGCGAGCTTTATCCGATCGTAGATTCTCTCACGGGCGGTCAGCTTGCCGGACTTGACTTTCTCAGTATCAAGGATATGATTTTGATGGCGTTTACGGATGAAAACGGCTTTAATCATGTTGATTTAAGCGAGATTGCACCGGCGTCGATCTATCAGGACGTGAACCGTGAAATTTACGAAAAGGGCGGAGTCGCCTTGACGGACGCCGCCATGCGCGCAAAGGCAACCGCTCAGGAAGCAACAAAAACCTTTGAACTCAGCAACACGGGTATTGTGCTTTGGTGCTGCACAGCAGCCTCGGGAATTGCGGCAGCAGGCTCGGCGATTGCGTGGAGCAAGACTGTGTCTAATCCGCCCGACACCCAACACTTGGAAGATTTGCAAAGGGCTGCAGATGACGCAATGGACAATTTTCAAAAAAGGCTCACGAACTATACGGTTGACAAGGAGACCGGAGTAAGGTCTTTAGTAATAGAAGATAAAGAATACAATGCGCTATTAGATGAGCGCTTTAATACAGATAAAGCTGCTAAAGATTATGAAAACGGCGAATTCGCTGAAATCACCAGACAGTTTGATCTCAAATCAAACATTTGCAAATACCTCACCGCAGGCTTTACCGTTCTTACGGCAGTGTTGGCAGGTGTTTCAATCTATTTGACCATCTCGGAAATGAAGGCTTATTACAAGGTGGATTTCGTGCCGATTCCCAAATACATTGTAGAAAGAACCGACATCACCGCTACCGACCAAAAGGGCAAGCCGGTGATGATCCAAAACCAAACCGCCTACTACAAGTCCGTCCTCTGCAACCGCACCGACGGCAGCAGCGATCTGGAAAAGAAGAATCATGAGATACTCAAGGATCGCAACGACCTCAACGGCGATGTGGGTATGCAGTGGCTGTCGCTCTACAGCGTCAAGTATAAGAACGGTATGCCGATCCTCGCGGATTCGCTGAAAGTAAAAATGGGCAAAGGCGACGCGCCCGAGGGCTATACAGCCGGTATCCACCGCTTCGGCGAGCAAAACGCCTTTAACCTTACCAGCAAATTATATTGCTACAACGATCCCAACGACGGCACCTATGTCTACTTTAAGAACGATACGTCAACCGTGAAGGATCTTTCGACGACAGGCTCCCTGTTCTCGGGCGGCTTCATCGCCCTCGGTACGGTGGCAGGCGTTGTCATAGGCGTAGGTCTTACATTGCTTTTTACAGCTGCTTCGAAAAAAAGAAAAGAAAACCAAACGGCATAATCCATCCTTAGGGCGATGGATGATTCCCGCCGCCTAATACTATTCTCTGATAGAAAGTAGACAACTTTCTATCAGAGAGAAAACGCTTGGCGCGTTTTCCAATTGCGCAAAAGCGCAATTGCCGTCTTATACAATCTTGACGCGCCT
>JAFUUV010000067.1 GCA_017471345.1 Ruminococcus sp. | reverse complement strand
TAGACCTTCTACTTTTTAATAGCGCCGTAGGCGCGTCAAGATTGTATAAGACGGCAATTGCGCTTTTGCGCAATTGGAAAACGCGCCAAGCGTTTTCTCTCTGATAGAAAGTTGTCTACTTTCTATCAGAGAATAGTATTATATAAACGGAATGGAGAACGGCAGCAGGACGTAAATATACGCCAGCGCGAAGCCGCCGAGGGTGGAAAACAGTGTTTGCAGCGGTCTGCGCCACAGCATACCGATGGCGGCGGCAAGCAGAACGAGCGGCACAAAGCTGTACGTCCAATTGACGCCGAAGCCGGCGAAGGTGGGCGTGAAATGAAACGCCTGCAAAAAGTAATAGGCGATGATAAACGCGGCGATGAAGCCCGCGACTGTGCCGACGCCTCTGCCATACCAGCAAACGGCGGCAATCAGCGGCGCGACCGCCGTCAGAATCAGGCGGCTGCTCAGAAAATCCCAGTTAGGCACCGTGTGAAGAAACACGCCGCAGTAGAGCAAAAATCCCAGCAGCATACCGCAGAACAGCGCGAGCACGTTGATGGCGGCACGAATCGGCGTGCGGCTGAACAGCGAAATGACCAGCGCCGCGAATGCCCACGGCAACAGCACGCTGAAAAAGCTGACAATATCAAAAAAGCGGAGCCACGAGGGAATGTCCTTTGGGGACAGACTGCCGAGAAACTGCGCGAGCATTTCCATGCCAAAGCCGAGCAGCAGCGTCAAAAAGGTGAAGGCAAGCTTTTGCGGCAGGGACTTGGAGGGGCGCCATCTGCGGATGGTAACAGGCGCTTTCATCTTACATACTCTCCGGACAGGTGATGTTGAACATCGTCAACACATTCCTGATGACCGAGCGCACACAGTCACAGAGAGCTAAACGCGCCTGCGTCAGTCCCTCGTCGTCGCCCTTGACGCGGCAGGCGTTGTAGAATTTATGGAACAGCGTCGCCAACTTAGTGACATAGCGCGTAATTTTGGTGGGGTCGTAGTCCTTCGCGGCGCTGATGATTTCGTTGGTGTACAGCGCAAGGTGGCTGATCAGCTCGCGTTCCTCGGGAGCGGTGAGCAGCGACAGCTCCTCAGCGGTGCAGCCGCGCGGCGTTATGCCATCCTTTTGGAGCGCCTTGAAGATGCTGCAAATCCGCGCGTGCGCGTACTGCACATAGTAGACGGGATTCTGGTTGTCCTGCTTGACCGCGACGTCGAGGTCGAAGTCCATCTGGGTGTTCGCCTCGCGCGTATTGAAGAGAAAACGCGCGCTGTCCACCGGCACCTCCTCGAGCAAGTCGCGGAGCTGGATTGCCTTGCCGGTACGCTTGCTCATCTTGGCAGGCTTGCCGTCGCGCAGCAGCTTGACAAGCTGCATCAGCACGACGTGCAGGCTGTCGCCGTCGCAGCCGATGGCATCCATCGCGCCCTTCATGCGCATGACATGGCCGTGGTGGTCGGCTCCCCAGACGTCAATCAGCGTGGTGAAGCCGCGCTCAAATTTGTTGCGGTGGTAGGCGATGTCGGCGGCGAAGTAGGTGGGATTGCCGTTTTTGCGAATCAGGACGTCGTCCTTGAGCTCCAGCTTGTCGATGTATGCCTGCGTCTTGCCCTCGCGCAGCAGCTTTTCGGTGAGCACTTCCTTATTTTTGTACCACACCGCGCCGTCCTCCTCGTAGGTCAGTCCCTTTTGGGTGAGGATATCCACGACCTCTCTGACCGCGCCGCTTGCGTGCAGCTCGCTTTCAAAGAACCACTTGTCATAGGTGATTTTGTACGCCGCCATATCCTCCTGCATCTTCCGGATGTTGCGCGGCAGGGCGTACTCCACCAAGGCGCGTTTGCGCTCCTCGGGGGTGACGTTGAGCAGCTTGTCGCCATTGGCGGCGTGATACTCGGCGGCGAGGTCGATGATATCGCCGCCCTGATAGCCGTCCTCGGGAAATACAATTTCGTCGCCCTTGAAAATCTGCAAATACCGCGCCTGCAGGGACTCGGCAAATTTTTCAATCTGGTTGCCGGCGTCGTTGACATAAAACTCACGGTACGCGGCGTAGCCCGCTTTTTCGAGCACGGCGGCAAGGCAGTCGCCCAAGGCGCCGCCGCGCGCGTTGCCCATATGCATCGGTCCGGTGGGGTTGGCGGAGACGAACTCGACCATCACCTTCTCGCCCTTGCCGAAGTCGGAAGAGCCGTAGCCTTCGGGATTGGCGAGGATTTCCTGCAGCACCTTGACATAGAACGCGCTGCCGAGGAAGAAGTTGATAAACCCGGGACCGGCGGTTTCGAAGCGGTCAAAAACCGTACCGCCGAGGTCGATATGCGCGGTGATTGCCTGCGCGATTTTGAACGGCGGCATACGGAACGCCTTTGCGCCTGCCATTGCCGCGTTGGTAGCGAAGTCGCCGTGCGCGTTGTCCGCCGGCACCTCTACGATAAAATCAGGCAGCTCCGCCTGCGGCAAAGCTCCCTGTTCGATGGCTTGTTTCATTGCCGCCTTGACGACGGCTTTGAGCTGTTCGACAGCCTGTGAATAGGTATCCATAGATATATACTCCTTTAATTCTTCTCTTCGATGGTGATGTGAAAGCGGTTTTCGCTGACGAGGTCGGTGTTGAAATCGAGGGTATAGCTGACCTCGAGTGTGCCGCCCTTGTCACCGAGGGAGTTGTTGAGTGTTTTGGTAAAGACGCCGATGGTCAGATTGCCGGCGACGGTGCTGTAAATGCACTGGTGCCGCCTGCCCTTTTGCAGCAGCAGACGCGATCGCTGCGGACCGGTGCGGCTGATGGTGACCATGTCCTCATCGACGCGGATGACATTGTTATAAATTTTGGTGGGGTTGTCCTCGTCATACTCGCGGTAGCCAATCAGAAAATGGTCGCGCTTGCGCATAAATTTTCCGTCGGTGAGCACCTCGATGCGGTTGCTTTCGCCGTCCACCACCTGTTCGCCGATGATGGTGATGCGGTAGGGATTCAAATCTTTTTCAATCATAAGCACCTCAGTAGGCTTCGATGTCAATCTGTGTGACGGCGTGCTCCATGTCTCTGCCGAGGAAAAGTCCGGCGACAGACTTGAAGCCGTCGGGGGTATCGCTGACAAAAAATTCCGGCTGCGGCGTTTCATAGCGCCTGCTGAGCAGGTGCTCGCGTTCGAGCACCTTGGCGGCATACACCGCTGTTTCCAGTCCGGAATCAATCAGCCGCACGCCCTTGCCCATGAAGTCGGACACCGCTTCGCGCAACAGCGGAAAATGTGTGCAGCCGAGAATCAGGGTATCGACGCCGTTTTCCCGAAGCGGCGAAAGGTAGCGCGCGACAACAGACATCGTGATGATATCATGATGGTTGATGATGCCGTTTTCGACCAGCGGCACAAACAGCGGACACGCCTGCTCAAAGACCTGAATGGTCGGGTCAAGCTTGTTGAGGCGCAGGCGGTAGCTGTGGCTGTTGACGGTGGCGGCGGTACCGATGACGCCGACGCGCTTGTTGCGTGTGACGCGCACGGCGGTGTAGGCGGTGGGATTGACCACGCCGGTGTAGGGAACCGGCAGCTGCTCGCGCAGCAATTCGCCGGCTACGGAGCTGACGGTGCCGCAGGCGGCAACCACCATTTTGACCTTGTGGCGCAGCAGGAAGCCCGCGTCCTGCACCGCGTATTTTTTAATGGTATCGCGGCTGCGCGTGCCGTAGGGCACTCTGCCGGTATCGCCGAAGTAGATAATTTTTTCATGCGGCAGCACGCGGAGAAATTCCTTGACCGCGGTCAGACCGCCGAGGCCTGAGTCAAATACGCCGATTGCGTTTTCTGACGACATATCAATCCCTCTTTTTCATTGATAATTTAAATTATATCATACCACAAAACCACGACATTGTAAAGAATCTCAGCGACAGAAAACTTGTGAATCTGATTTATTAATAGAAATGCAACAATAAAAACAGCACCCATGCCTGTAGGGTTTGGTCTTGACCAAACCGCCGGCGATGAATCATAACGTATGAAATAAATCCGGCGGTTCGGTCAAGACCGAACCCTACAATATGCTCTGCACAAAACGTCAGGCTTTCAGGGACGTCTGGGAAGCCGTCCCCTACAGCTTCCCTGTCATCCTGAGCGGTGCCCGAAGGGCAAAATCGCGCAGCGATTTAGTCGAAGGATCCCCCTCGGTGAGAAACGTTGGTGTCCTATCAAGGGGATCCCAGCGCTGCATGGGTGCTG
>JAFUUV010000066.1 GCA_017471345.1 Ruminococcus sp. | reverse complement strand
TTTTAGTATGATAACACGGTTCGCCTTATTTTGCAAGTGTTTTTTCGGGAAAGCTGCCGCTCAATCCGTCGCGTCGCCGGCACGGACACAAAACCGGCGTGTATGCGACAGACAATCATACAATATCATATAATATCTTATTTCGTTGAGTCATATCGGGGTCTGAGTACGAATTGATTATTTCTCTGATGTTTCGTCCTCAGCAGATGAAGGCATGAACAACAATGACTGTTCCGAAATTTCATTTTTCTCGGATTTTTTTCTGTTTTTATAGCGCATAATCGGTTCTTTTGCTACCAGAACATAGGATGCAAGCGGAAGAACAAAGCCAAGGTATTTTAAGCTCTCGGACTGAACGAGCATATTGAAAACACCGTGATAAATGATCGACATCGTCAGCAAAGCGAATGTACCGCAAAATAGCAGCTTTTTTCTTTTCCTGATAAAGCTCATACCGTAACCGACATACGCCGTACAGATTCCGTGCATCAACGCAGTGGAAAAGCCCCTTACGATCGCCCATGGAATGGAAACGGCTTCCAGGCTGTTGATGAGGATGTAGGTGTTCTCAAACAGAGCGAAACCGATACCGAGCGCAAACGAGGATCCAATCAGCTTATCAATATGATCCGAAACCACAAACGCATAGATCAGGATCGGGATCGCCTTGATGACTTCCTCTGTGGCGGGAGTGATGATGGTGGTGACATATTCCGCGTCAAAATTCATCAGCCTGAGCAAAAGCCCGTTGACCTCGGAGATAAACAGCGCAGAGCTGATACCTATGATGATAAACACCATAATTCTGCGCGAGGCTTTATGTATCAGCGGCAGGCTGAGCGCCAGAGGGACGACGATACATATATAAAGAATATAGATCATGTTTTCCATATTTTACTCCCCCTTACCACCATCGGAAGCATGGCCGCTGCGGAAAGACCGGCAATACAGCAGCTGATGAGCGTCAAAAGCCCATTGTTGCGGCTCATAGCAAAGCATTCCATCATCATCGAAGCCGTGTAAATCAGCACCAGAAGATTATACGGTCTCAGACATTTTACAAAGCCGCCTTCGACGTCGGGAAAAATGAGATGCTTTAAGCTAAAATAGGACGTCGGTACGACAAGCAGCGTCAGCACTGCTCCCTGTACCCTCCACAAGGGCGCAACCTCACCCAAAAGGAACAGACAGACGTATAACACAACGGCTGCCGCAGGAGCGGCAAGCGCTATCAGCCGATACTTTTTCAATTTCTTTGAGCCGTCGTCTGCCAGAGAATCAACGGCGCCGAAATTGGACGAGAAGAAGAAGATCAGGCTTCCCAGCACTCCCAAAAAGCCGAGCTGAAAGCTCTCCGTAATGCTGCCGTCCGTTACCAGACGGACGATATGATATAGTCTTCCGTAGGTGATACAAAGCAGGGAAAGGGCTATCATTTGTGCATACAGCATTTTTTTCCCGGCACGGAATAATCGGATTTCTCCGTAGATATACCCGGCAAGAGCACCTACACAAACAATAATGTTCGCGATCAAATACATACTCAAGTGTACCTCCTTTTTGATACTGATTGAATCGGTATGAGATTGCACAGCCCCGACACGCGCGTCAAGGGGCGTCGCAATGACTATGTTATAAACGCACTTTACAGGGCTGCGCGGGCAGCCCTGTATTTTATGTGTTTCACTCCCACTTGTGCGGAAGCTCCGTTATTTTTCGAGGGACAGTTTTTTCTCTGTTACCTCAGTTGTCATATAGCCGCCGGTGATCTCAGCGTCGCGCTTGACGGAACCGTCCTCCCGCTGTACAAACATCGAAATACGGTTATCGCTCATCAGATGGCAGCTGTCAAAGGATATCGCGCCCTCGTTGAGCTCAATCGGAGCGCTGTAATCCTTCTTCATCACATATTCCCACGCGACCGGTTCATCGCTTCCCGGGGTTTGCGTCACAAGATCCTGAGAATAGGGAACATAGTCATACATCGCAAAGCAGATCTTTGTCAAAGGTGACTTCATATAGTCCTTCGGCATGGTGGAAAGGGTCATGCTTGGATCCTTCATCGCCTTTTCGTTGTATCGCTTTGCGGCGAACGGTGTGGCGTAGTACATATAAATCTCGGGGCCGGTTGTTCCTTCGTTGAGGTTGACGCCGACAAGGTCATGGTTTTTGTCCTCCCTCGCCACCGGCGTGTAGTATAGCTGGTAACGGTCGGTCACGATACCCTCGGGGCGGAATTTCTCGCCGACAGTGCAGACAATGTCGTATACCGCCTCCTGCTTCTGCCTTTCGATCTCATTCTCTCTCGCCTCTTCGGAGCTGTATTGGTTGATTTCCTTTTCGTTCAGCGAGTAGCTGCGGTAACCGAAATAAACATACTTTCCGCCTGCTCCCTTGTTGAGATCGATATCGAGGAATTCCGTACAGCCCTGCTCGAGCAATCCCAGCTGCGCTTCCTTTGGCGAGCTTCCGCTCCAGGCGTAAATCTTGTTATAAAAGAGCTTTGACGCCTCATATTCTCCCTTGATAAACACCCTATGGTTGACATCGCCCTTGAACGCGGCGGCTTCGACTACCTTGCTCTTGTGATATACCTCATCCTGCTCGGTTACGTCCGCCTTGTCTACCACAAGCGCTGTAGAGCAGCCGGAGATAAAGACGTCCTCGCCGATCTTAAGCTCGGTAATCGGCCTGCCGGGAACGGTGCCCTGGTTATAGGAGTAATAAATAAAGTAAGTATGATTATCGCTCATCCTGATCGGCGTTGTGTTGGACGCGCAGTAATAAACCGCGTTGTCAAACTGCTGCTGATCGGGGACAGACTTCTCGTTTGAACGGAACAGCACGATGCTCCTGACCGCCTTATCCGCATTGTCGGTTCTGGCGACGCTGATATAAGCGGCGGGATCGCCGCCACCGGGCGGCACGGGCTCATAGTTCGGTACAAGCGTGCGCGTCCATGACTTTGACGGATCGCCTGCCACGTCGTACGGTATCATCTCGTCGGAGGCAGCGGCGGTCGCCGATACCATCGCGAGCAAATCGACCTGCTTGTCATAGTTGCTAAGAACGTTCTTGTCGGTTGATTTTGAGTCTTCTCTTGACGACGCGCCGACAAATATCCTTGAAATATAACGCTTCTTGACGGTATCGCGCTTGATGTACATATAGACTTTTTCGCCTTGATGGAAAGAGCTGCCGTTCTCGCTGTCGGAGTACTTGGGTCTTCCTCCGCCGTCAGTCCATGAGGGTAAGGCGACATTGAACGCTTCCAGCTTATAGGGATCCTTTAACTCCTGAACAGAGTTGAAGTCGCCGCTCGGCTTACTGCCCGCGAGGGTGGTTTCTTCCGAAACGTCGCAGGTGATAACGCCGTCGTTGTTCGTCGCGTCGTGCCTGTTTTTGCTGACGACAACGCTGTCAAGCGTCAGACGCGGCGCGTCCTTGACATAGCCCGTAACATACAGGTTGGTCGCAAGATACGGCATGACGCCGTCGGCGGTTTTCATGCTGCCCTGATCTTCCCTTGAAAAGCCCCAGTAGACGGAGTCGATATCGTTATCTCCCAAAAGTCCGTTAGTCGCCATATAGGCGTTTTCGGGAGCGATGGCTCTGATGTTGGCTTCCTTTTCAATATCACGCTGTACCACTACGGTGGCAGCCGCGTAGACCGCGTTGCTGCTGGCGGAGCCGGAGGGCTTTGCCTGATATTCGGTCGCCTTGCTGATTGTATAGGGGAGCTTAGAAATATAGGGCTCTCCCCTGTACGCCTGCACGTCTGTCAGCGCGCGGTAGGGGTTGTAGCTCCAGGTATAAAACAAACGCAGATATTTTTGATTACTGTCTACGATGTAGCCCTTGTAATAGAAGGACTGGGCAAGGTTGACGCCCTTGGAGGCGTTCGGTTCCTCGATAAACGGTTGATCGGCAAGCTCCTCAAACAAATGTCTTATGACGTCCTCCGGCGCTTCATAGTAGCCGGGGCCGTTTTCCGAATCCGTACCGAAGGCGAAGAAAATACCCGACAGGTACTTGGTACCCTCGGTGTATTTTTCCTCGGGCTCATAGTACATATAGGATCTTTTGTTTTTAGGCTCCCAGTCATCTGTGGTGGCGTAACCGGTATAGCTGTAAGGTCTTCTTCTGTATCTTCCCTCGCCGCCGTCCGTTCGAGGTAAGGTGTAGCGACTGGTCGCGAAGTTATAGGGCAATCCGCTGAAGGTGGTGACGGGCTCCCAGCCTGCCTTTGCGTCGCTGTGCTTGCTGACCAAATGAAGCTTGCCGACTTCAATCGGCGTTCCGGCGTTTTTGTCCGCGCTGATGTACAAGCCGTCCAAATCAGACGGATAGTTCTCGTCTTCATCCTTTGAATCCGCCGGGAAGCCTAATTTTCCGGCGCATCCGTATTTGACCTGTCCGAATTGGAGCGTGCCCTCACTGGTGTACGGCGCGACCCTGATATCGCGGATCGCCATATTCGGATTGGCGGTGGTTTTGTAGCCGAGGAAGGTATACTGATCATCGTCGAGCATTGCCACTCTGGCGTCGGGGCTCAGGTTTTGATCGAAAATCTGGAAGCCTGCCGTGGTCAGCTTTGCCTTAACGCTCGATTCGTTTCTGCCCGATCTGACGATCATATCGCTGTAATACAGCTTACCTTCGCCGCCGGATTGCTCGGTGCTCTCGGGATCCGCGCTCTGCGTACGCTTGGCAAGCGAGCTCTCGGTAAAATAATTGATATAGATACCGTTCACGTCATCACGCTTTGCGCCCGTATTGCAGTTGCCGGGAGTCACCTGACCGAAAAAGCTGGCGCAGTCGCAGCCGTTGGGCTGATTGGCCTCGCCGTAGTTGATCGTGAACACATTGCCGTTTTCATCCGCGCGGATCGGACTGCCGGAGGCGGGATCGTCGGAAACGTACATACATACCCAGCCGTTTTGCCCCTGATAGGCGTTGATATCGGCAATCCGCCCTTGATTGTCCTTGACCGCACGATAGATCAGGTTGCCGGTCTTGTTGTCGGTCATCCTCGCGTCTACCACGAATTCAGCCATCTCGGTATACTGCTTCGGTCTGGTTCTCAGCACATGATCGATGATGAGCGCTATCACATAGAACCAGATGGTGACAGCGAGAACAATCAGCGCGAAAAAGCCTGCCCAGCTGGAGATTGCCGCCGAAATCGCCATCACCTTGGTCGCGATGGAGGTTACGGTCGTGGCGACAACTGCCGTGGAAGCCTTTACGGCGGCAACCACGGCGCCCGCGATGCCGTATTCTCCGGCGAGCCATGTCAGCAAGCCGATCGCGCAGCTGCCCACGTCGATCCACTTGAGCACTTCGGCGACGGTTTTCTTTGTCTCGTCCCATTTATCGGTCGCCTCGGCATTCAGCATCTGTCCCGCGGCATGGAGGCGGATGGCGTCGGAGGTAAACGCGACCTTTTTGTCAGCCAGCTCGGGATTGGTATTGACCCAAATGGAGAAGGAATCCTCCTTTAGCTCCTTTTGGATCTTCTGCTTGGCTTTTTCGATCAGATTGAGCGCGTCCTGATTCTCTTTATTCTCTCCGAGATTGGAGATAACGGAAGTCAAGCCCGCCATGCCTGCCATCCTGCTCTGCGCGTAGGTCATGGAGTCAATGATCGGGTAGAGCCTTTTGAGGTCTACTTCAGCGCTTGTCTTTTTGCCGATTTCGACAAGATACTCGCCCAGAGGCATGGTGTCGTTGGCTTGGTATTGATTGAGGAAGTGATACGCCTTGACATACGCGATCGCGCTGTCCTGCTCCGTCGGCTTATTGGCTTCGCTGATCGCGGTCTCCACACTGGTTTGCTGTGCCTCTTGCATATATTTCTTCTCATTGTATACCGCTTCGCCGGATTCGAATTTAGTGGCGAACAGCTGGAGCTGTTTATGGAGATCCCTCGCCGCGTCGCCCATATCCTTGTCGTATTCGTCAAGCTCATCCTTGGACAAATCGTCGTTTTCGATAACACCCCAAAGGTTGCTGTTCTTAACGTTATCCGCCCAGGTAATGTCAACCTCCTCGCCCGTTTTACTGTCCGTTTCCTTGTCATAAGGGGTAAGACCCGCAGCGAGAAAGTTGGTGATCGCGTTCAAGGCTGCCGTACTCGCCTGCGTGATCAGCTTGGCGAAAAAGTTTTTATCAGCCTGCTTATTGATGATATAATCGCCCAGCTTCGTATCGTTAGCCTCCGGCACCTTGAACAGATTCAAGCCCTCATAGGCTGCCTTCGCCTTCGGGCTGCCTTTTTGATAGTTCATGATGAACTCGTTTGCGGACGAATACATGGTTTCGGCAGCGCCCGAGTTGGATTTTTCCAAATCATCGTTCGCCTGCTTATAGTCCTTGATCTGATATCCGCCGTCCATATGAAGCAGCTTGACGTCATACAGCGCTTCTCTTTTGTCCTCCGTGAGCTTGTAGCCCATGAAAACGAAGTCCTTGCCTGTTCCCGCGTTCAGGTCCTTGTCGGTGCAGGTATAGCCCTCGCTTTTGCAGAGCCTCTTCGCGTCCTCTTCCTTCTCCGCCTGAAAGACCTTTACGTCAGAGACATAGTACACCTTTTCGGCGGCAAGCACCTTTCCGAGCATTTGGACCGGGTATTCGATCGCGAAACAGACGATCAGGATCAGCGCTATCGTTTTGATTGTAAAGAAAACGGTATTTCTCAAGCTACGCTTTTGAGTTTGGATCATTTTCTTCACCGCCTTCCGTCACCTTCGTATTCTTGCTGTTTTTCAGTTTACGTACAATCAGGATCATCGCAGCGATAATGCCGGCGCCTCCGAGAAGAACGATGGCGATCAGGTTGCCGTTTCCGATCACGGAGCCGGTCGTCACCAGCGGCACGCTGACCGTTCTTTGCTCGCTTTCCGTGATCCTGCCGTCGTTGGTTTTGAAATACTGCGCTTGATAATCGCTGACCCATTCCGTGATCTGCTTGCCGGAGCCAGACGTTGAGCCGACATATACGACTGAGCCTTTATACAGCCCTGCGTTGATAATCCGCGCGGTTCCGAGGGCCTTGCTTTGCAGCGCGAGGTCGGCAACGCCCTGTGACTCGTCACTGTGATTATCCTTGATGATCATAAGCCCTCTGAGCGTGACATAGTAACGGCCGTCTACAAATACGCCGCCGCCCGGTCCATCCGAGCTGTTACCGACGATCTCGCAGCTTGAAAGCGCAATGTTGTCGTCGTCAACATATAATGCTCCGCCGTACCCCTTTGCGGTATTGTTGCGGAACTTGCAGTTATGGAAAACAATTGCCTGATTCTTATCGGGATTATCTCTGATAAAAACGGCACCGCCGTCCGTATCCGCCTTGTTGGAGGCAAAAACACAGTCCTGCGCATTGATCAGCGTCGCCTGGTATTTCAATATATCATGATAGGTGTAGATTGCTCCGCCCTGTTCATGGGCGCTGTTGCCGGAAAGGACAACGTTCTTCAGATTGATGACGCCGCGTTTTGAATAGATCGCGCCGCCGCAGTTTTCACTGTAGCAATCGTCTATCTTCGCGTTTGTAATGTCAACTACGCCTCTTTCCAGATATATGCCGCCGCCGGGATTGTTGTCCACGCTGTCTACGGTTTTGCAGCCGAAGATCCTGCCGCCGGTCATCGTAAACTTGGTATCGTTAGACATACCGTCAACGCATACGCCGCCGCCGGCGTAACTGGTTCTGCAGTCGTAGATGGTACCGCCCTCCATACGGAACGCGCCGTCCTCCTCGATATGGACGCCGCCGCCGTAATTGGTGGCTGCGCCGCCGGTGACGACGCCGCCCCTTATGCCGGCGTAGCCCTTTGAGAAGGGATTGCTGTCACGCAGGGTAAAGACCGCTTTGCTCTCGACAAGGAACACCTCGCCGCTCCTGATGATCTCATGCTCTCTTTTACGACGGATACAATGGCCGTTGAGGTCGATGGTGATATGTTGGTTCTCTCCGATTGTCAGCACCTCGTCCTCTTCCCAGTTTTCTCCCAGGGTCATGACAACTTTTTCATATTTAGAGGCAAATTTCTTCGTGTCTGACCACGCCTCCGATAACGAACCGAGATTAGCCGTTTCGACGATTCGATCCTCTTGGTACGCTTCCACGACCGCTCCGGAGGTGACGGTCTTGCCGTCGATCGCCCCGACAGCCGGCGCTTCGAACACTGAGAGGAGCAGGCATATCGCAAAAGCCGCCGCTATGAATTTTTTCATTTTCATATGCTGTCTACCCCCTTCGCTTATCGGTCAGCCGTTTGCACGCCCTCGCGTTTTCTCCTTATATAATGGACGATCGCAACGGCAATGGATAAAAGCAGGATAACGGAGCCGATGTACAGCAGCGCTGTTCCGTCGGAGAAAATCGACGCCGTCGTCGCTCCGTCCTCGGCTCTCCATATCGCGTACAGCTTAACCACTGCTTTTCTTTCTGTCGTCAGGTTCAGCACGGTATCCTTATCCTTAAACATCTTTCCCTTGCCGTCCGGCTGTGTGTTCCAACCGACAAAGATATAGCCTGTGCGCATAAAGTTGTTGCCCTGCAGCTTAAACGGCTTGTCATAATACGCTGTTTTCGTATTCATGGAACCGACAATATCATCATAGGTGCCGTCCGCGCCTACGGTGCCGTTCCCGTCAAAGGCGATTCTGTAGTTGTTGGGAAGGAGCTTTGCCCTGAGGATAACGGACTCGTTGACAAGGGTTAGATCGTAGTCGGCGTTTTTCACCTTGACGAGCTCTCCGGTGCCCTCTTTTTCATAGCCGTTGATATAATAGCCGGGGATTGATTCTATGTTCCTGATTTGAACCGTATCCCTTTGCTGGGCGGTTTTATCCATTACCTCCTTGCCGTTCACAAAGACCTTCACGTGCAGCGGAAATACAAATCTTACGGTAATCGCCTTCGTGATCTCGGGATAGACATTGCTGCCGGACTTGAAGGTAAGGTGATAGGTGCTCATGTGATTGGTTCTGTGGCTGCTGCTCAGCCTCCACTTAAAGCCGGAGTTATCGACCGGCTTAAAGGTGTCCTCCTCCGGGAAGGAGATGTTCTTCATGGAGGTGTTGTCGCCGTTTGCCTTCCAGATCAATCCGTATTGATCGACGCCGGAGACGGTGATAACGCCGGACTCTTCGATGTCGCCGGGCGGCGTATCGATCTCAAACAGGTCGGGATAGGGGTATTTGTCGCCGCCGATATTGAGCATCGTTTTCTTTTCTTCATAGCCGTAAATACTATGGACAACGTGAGGGGAGCTTACCAAAACGTCGTTGATCGTAATCGTTACGTCACCCTCAAAATCACGCCATACTCCCCAATTGCCGAAGTCGGTTTCTACTTCTACGCCTGTAGGAAAGTCGTCGGCGCCGCAGTCATATTCATAGGTGTAAGATTCACCGTATTCATCAATGCTTTCATGAAAATCGGGCGAGGTGTTGAGCAGCTTTTGCTCACCCATTCCCTTGCCGCTTCTGCCGTAGATGCGGAAATAAGCGTGATACCAAACGTCGGCATCATTGGTAACGGCGATATGGATTTTAACCTTGTAGCTCTTGTTGGTGGAGCGGAGTCCTTCGATCAGGTTTAACTCATCTTTTTTCTCATAGTTCACCCTATACTCGTTGGTATCGCAACGGAAATAGCGCGTAGGGTCAACGTCGTTATACTTGCCGTAGCCGGTTGTCGCATCACGGGTCGCGCCCTCAGAGGGCGGCTTGATGCCGATCTCCGTGCCGCCGGTCAATCTTGCCGTGATCTGAATCGGTTTAAAATCTCTTTGATTAATATTGTCGGAATTGCCGTTTGTTAAATTGTCGGTGATTCTCAGCTTTCCGCCCGCGAGAATCAGCTCGCCCGCTTGCAGGTATATGCCGCCTCCGGCGTTCCCCGCGGTGCAGTAGAGGACGGAGGTGTTTTCGAGCGTGAGCGGCGAGGAGGAATCCAAATAGATACCGCCGCCGCAGTCTCCCGCCGAGTTGGTTTCGATCGTACAGTTGCTGAGCGCGAGCGTTCCGTGTGAGTTCAGTGCGCCGCCGTTTGTACCGCAGTTATTTTCCTTTACGGTAACGTTATTCAGCGTGACCTGAGTATCGTTATTCGCCCAGAGGCCGCCGCCGGAGGTTTTGGCTGAATTTTTCAAGATGGAGGTATCGGTAACAGACAGCTTGCCCTGACGGTGAAAGATACCCGCTCCTTCGCTTGCGGTATTGCCCTCAATCACGGTATCGCCCTCGATGACGGTATTGCCGTCACTTTCATTAAAGAATCCGCCTGCCCATGAGGAGGCGCTGTTGCCGGAAATGGTACAGCCCTTGATGGTCATATCCTTGTGGTTGGTAACGCCGCCGCCGTTGATGGCGTTGGTGTTTTGTTCAATCTTTGTATGGGAGAGCGTCGCGTCACCCTTTGACCATATTCCCGCGCCGCCGCCTCTTACCGTATTGGACTTGACCGCGCAATCGGAGACAGTGAGCGTGCCGAAATTGGCGATACCGCCGCCGTCATATGCCGAGTTGCTGTCAAAGGTGCAGTTTGTCAGCGTTACGGTTGCAGCTTCATCCGCGAACAAGCCGCCGCCCTTTTCATCGGCAGAACAGTTTTGCACCACACAGTCCTTCATCTGTACGCTGCCGCCTCTGACAGAGACAGCGCCGCCGTTTTTGCTTTTGTTTTCGTCAAATGTGACATCGTTTACAATCAGCTTGCTGTTTTCCAGAACCCGGATCGCGCCGGTGTCAGCGCCCTTGTTGCCGGCGTTTGAGATAATCGTTGTCTGGTCGTTCTCACCCTTGCCGTTAATGGTGAGGGTAGAGCCGTTTTCAACAACAAACATACTCGCCATGTTTGATTCGATATGTAAACTATATCCGTTGGCGTTGATAACATGGTTTTTGCCGTCGTTGATGGTTATCGTATCCCCAAACATCATGTTTTCCGAGAGCTCGACGGTTTCGCTTTGCCCGAGCTTCTCTTTCAGCTCTTCATCCGCGAACGGATTCCTGATCGATTGAAAGTACAGCGTAACATCCTGAATAAACAGCTTCTCGCTTGTCTTTTTTTGCAAAACCGCGTTGCAAGGCATTTGAATCGTATCGCTTGCGCTGCCAAGCAATGTACCGTCAATATAAACATCCATCGCCCTTGCGCCGGAAAACCTTATGTCGTTAGTCAGAAAGGCTCCGCGGGCAACAAAGCTGCCCGGACGGATTTCATGTATGTAGACGAGTTCTTTTTCTGTTTCGATCTCTCTGGCGGAAGCGGAAATAATACCGAGGTTCGCTGTCATTGAGAACAGCAAAAGGAGCGTCAGCATCAACGAGGTCATTCGCATGGGGGGCGATACTCTTTTCTTCACCTTGCTCACTTCCTTTTTCGTAGGTTATACCAATCTTCATTAAAAAGTAGACTTTCTACTTTTTATACTAATTCCTGATAGAAAGTAGACTAATACTTTGCGAGGATATTTTTCGCAAGACAAGGCGAAGGACGCGGCAAGGCTGACGCCTTGCAAGGACGACAACGCAGTATTGCGGAAAATAG
>JAFUUV010000065.1 GCA_017471345.1 Ruminococcus sp. | reverse complement strand
GCAAGGCTTGAGGTGCGGTCAAAATCTTTGATTTTGGGCACCGCACCCATACAACGGAGACGCCTTGCAAGGACGACAACGCAGTATTGCGGAAAATAGACCGCAAAGATTGTCTACTTTTTATTAGGTATTAGTATTATAATTTACCGACCGAATCGCGCTCCACCAACTTGACCGAGATTTTCTCGCAAGCGGTCAGCTCATGCTTTTCACGGATCATCCGCAGCAGAAGGTCGCCGGAGCGTCGCGCCTTCGCGCTGATATCCTGCGAGATGGTGGTGAGCTTCGGGTACGTGAAGGAACAGATGGAGAGGTTGTCAAAGCCGATGACGGAAATATCGTCCGGCACGTTTTTGCCGCACTGGCGCAAGCCCTGGATAATGCCGCAGGCGGAAAGGTCGGACATCACGCCGACCGCCGTGAATTTGCGCGGCGAGAGCGCGATATCGTTGCCGGCGATAATGCTGTTGCTCTCGACGGTGTCCACCTCAAAAATCTCCTCCTGCCCGATGGTAACGCCCTTTTCGGCGCAGGCGTCACGAAAGCCGCAAAACCTCTCCCAAATCACGCCCTCGGTGCCGAAACGCGGCGCGGCAAAGGCAATTTGTCGGTGTCCCTTGTTGAGCAGATGCTGCGCCGAGAGGTAGCCGCCGCGATAGTCGTCGATACCGACGCAGACCACGCCGTTTTCCTCGCAATAGGAGTCGATAAATACGGCAGGGCATTTGAGATTTTGCCGTACCTTGCGGATATCCTCAGCCGACGCGCCGGCAAAGAACACGCCGTCCACGTTCCAGGAAGCCAGCACGGGCACAATATCACCGCAGCGCTCGATGCAGCGAATCATCAGGCAATAGTCCTGCTCGCGGACATATTTTTCCAGCTCCGCGACCAGCTCGGCATAGTAGGGATTATAATTGAAGGAAAAGAACGAGCCGATGTACGGAATCACCAGGCTGATGATTTTGCTTTCCTGTGTCGCAAGGCTGCGTGCCACAGCGTTCGGCGTGTAGCCGGTTTCCTCAATGATTTTCTCGATTTTGCGGCGTGTCTCGGCGGACACCTTGTGGTAGTTGCCGTTGACAACGTTGGACACCGACGCGACGCTGACGCCTGCTTTTTCCGCAACCTGTTTGATGGTCATGCTGCTTCTCTCCTAAATTAGTAAATCGTTTAACCATTTTATTATACCCCCACCAAAACCGATTTGTCAATAGAAACGCGCAGAAAAAAACGCCGACAAAAATGCCGGCGCTGAAAATCAGTTTTTTAAATCCTCGCGGATGAAGTGCGTACCTACCCACGGTTCGGCTTCGGGCAAGCCGAATTGCTCCTTGCCGAGCGCGATGGACTTCATCAGAAACGCCATGTTCCGCGCCAGCGCTCTCATATTGCGCAAGCCCTCGGCGTCATAAGCCGCCTCGCCCTTTTCCCTGCCGTGGACGGTGTTCCAGTAGGTAGCGGTGGCGATGGGCATTCCGCTGATGGCGAAGTACTTATTCAGCTCATCATAGGTTGCCGAGCAGCCGCCGCGCCGCGCAATGGCAATGCCTGCGCCAACCTTCATGCGCTTGTCAAAGGGCGTACTGTAAAACAAGCGGTCGAGCAAGGCGATCAGCGTGGCGTTGGCGGACGCGTAGTAAACCGGCGTCGCCGCAATCAGACCGTCGGCGTCACGGAACTTTTCCGCCGCCTCATTGACCGCGTCGTCAAAGGTGCACTTGCCCAGCGTGGCGCATCTGCCGCAGGCGATACAGCCGCGGACAGCTTTGTTGCCGACTTGCATCACCTCGGTTTCAATGCCCTCCTGCGTGAAAATCCCGACCAGCTCTTCAATGGCGACAGCGGTGTTGCCGTGCGGACGGGGACTGCCGTTGAGTATCAATACTTTCATGGTTGCCTCCTGTGAGATAAAACGTAGGGTTCGGTGAAGTGCCGAACCCTACGCAAATCATGTTAGAATCATAAAGACAGACTTACAGAAAACGAATTATTCCGCTTTCTCGTCCTTGGTTTTCTCTTCCTTAGCTTCCGCCTTGACTTCCGCTTTCTTGGCGGTCTTTTTGGGCGCAGCCTTTCTGACAGTCGCTTTCTTGGCAACTTTCTTTTCAGCAGGCTTCTTCTCTGCCTCGGGAGCGGGAGCGGCTTCCTCGCCGTCCTCTTTCTTCTTTCTGCCGCGCTTTTTCGGCACGGGAAGGGCTTCCTTCAGGCGATAGTAGCAAACGCCGAGCGGAGGCAGCGTCAGCTCGAGGGTATAGTCAAGCTCATGCTCCTTCTCGTTTTTAGTCTTGAGGTCGCCTTCGTTCTTGATGCCGCAGCCGCCGAATTCCTCCGCCTCGGAGTTGAACACCTCCTCGTACACACCGTAAACCGGTGCGCCGACGCGATAATGCTCACGGGTGACAGGCTGGAAGTTGCAGACAACGAGAATTTCGCTGCCGTCATTGGCGATTCTGCGGAAAGCGATAACGCTGTTCTGATAGTCATCGAGCGCAACCCACTGGAAGCCGTTCCAGTCGTAGTCATTCTCGTGCATGGCAGGTGTGTCGCGGTAGAAGGCGTTGGCGGTGGCGAAGAAGTGCTGAATCTGGCGATGCTTCTCATAATCAAGAAGTCCCCACTCTAACTGCTCATTGGCGTTCCACTCGTCGAACTGACCGATTTCGCTGCCCATGAACATCAGCTTCTTGCCGGGATGCGCGAGCATATAGGTGATAAAGCCGCGGACGCCCTGGAACTTCTGGTCGTAACCGCCGGGCATTTTGTTGATGAGAGAGCCCTTGCCGTAAACCACCTCGTCGTGGGAGATGGGCAGCATGAAGTTTTCGGAGAAGGCGTAAACCATGCTGAAGGTGAGGGTGTCGTGGTGGTAATTTCTCCACAGGGGATCGAGGGAGATATAGGACAGCATATCGTTCATCCAGCCCATGTTCCACTTGTAGTCAAAGCCGAGACCGAGACCTTCAATCGGATAGCGGGTAACGTTCGGCCAGGCGGTGCTCTCCTCGGCAATCATCATGACGTCGGGATGGAACATATGGACAACGTTGTTGAGCTTCTGGAGGAAGTCAACCGCGACGAGGTTTTCTCTGCCGCCGTAGGCGTTGGCAATCCACTCGCCGTCCTTGCGGTTGTAGTCAAGGTAAAGCATGGAAGCGACAGCGTCCACACGGATGCCGTCGATGTGGTACATATCAAGCCAGAACATCGCTGAGGAAATCAGGAAGCTGGTCACCTCATAACGGCCGTAGTTGAAGATATAGGTGCCCCATTCCTTGTGCTCACCGATACGCCAGTCCTCGTACTCATAGCAGCCGGTGCCGTCAAAACGGGCAAGACCGTGCGCGTCCTTGGGGAAGTGAGCGGGTACCCAGTCGAGGATGACGCCGATGCCTGCCTGGTGCGCCTGGTCGATGAAATACATCAAATCCTTCGGCTCGCCGTAACGGGAGGTAGCGGCATAGTAGCCGGTGCACTGATAGCCCCAGCTGCCGTCGAACGGGAACTCGGTGAGGGGCATAAACTCGATATGGGTGTAGCCCATTTCCTTGACGTAGGGAATCAGCTCCTCGGCAAGCTTGCGGTAGCCGTAGAAGTTGCCGTCATCATATTTGCGCCAGGAACCGGCGTTGACCTCATAGACATTAATCGGACGGGTTTTGTGGGGATGAGCGTTCTTGAACTCATACCACGCCGCGTCGTTCCATTCGTAATCATAGATATGATAGGTACGGGAAGCGTTGTCGGGACGTGTCTGGCAGTGAAAAGCATAGGGGTCTGTTTTCATCACACGGTCATTCCACGGGGTTTCCACGCAGTACTTATAGCAACAGAATTCCCAGATGCCCTCGATGAACAGCTCCCAAACGCCGGAGTCCGAGATACGGTACATGAAGTTGGCGTCAGGATTCCAGTCATTGAAATCACCGACAACGGAAACGGACTTCGCGTTCGGCGCCCAGACTCTGAATACAACGCCCTGACGGCCATCCCAGTTTTCAAAATGAGAGCCGAGGAAGTGATAGGCTCTGGCGGCCTCGCCCTGCAAAAATTGTTCAAGCGGGGGTCTTGTGTCATTGATTGAAAAAGCCATATGATACCTCTTTTCTAAGTTTTTTACAGAACCTTTGCGGATAAATATATCAAAATATAATTCTCCAAAATATTCTATACTACTATTATAATATATTTTCACAAATATACAAGAGGTTTTTTACATTTTTATGTAAAATTTCTTTAGACAATTTTATTGAAAAGTCGCAAGTTCGTCACATTTCACGATTTATACGGATGATTTTTGTGCAATAATCCTGATTTGAGGGCAAAATTTCATTGTACGCAAGGGCAGCGATATCCGTCGCGCGCAAATCAAGGCGCAGGTGCTCCGTGTTGACGCCTGTCTGCCGCAGCGCTTTTGCCACCGATGTGACAATTTGGCACTTGCACGAACGCAGAATCTGCTCGCCGTCATCGGTAAAGCCGAGCACGCGGACGCCTTGCGGCTCCGTATTTTGCAGCGCGGCGGTCACCCCGAGCAGCGCGCAGGTCAGCACACGGCGCAGACGCGCGTGGGTGTAGCGCTTGGTCTTGACCATGCTTAGCAGCTCGCCGGCGGAGCGCGCGTGTCCGGCGGCTTCCTTCAGGCGGTTTTCCAGTCCCTCCCCCACCTCGGGCAGCCGGCGCAGCTCGTCGGCGGACATGGTGCGCAGACGGTAAAGCATGAGTCTGTCCAGCAGCTCCGGATGTGTCACACGCGGCGGCAGCTCCGGCAGCAGCCCGACGGCGGACTGACCGGCACGCAGCAGGGCGCGGATGTGCGAGGCGGAAGCGAATTTGCCGCAAACCGCGGCGCTGTCATGCGATGCCCCCTGTCGCTTGACGGGCAGCGGACGAATTGCCGTGCCGTCAAGAGCGCGGAGATACTCGACCGCGAGGATGTTGTTCGGCGAGGACACCGCCTGCGCCGCCGCTTCACCGCAGACCTCGCGCACCGCAGCCGCCAATGCCTGCGGATAATACGCGCCGGAGCGCATGGCGTCGGCAATCAGGGCATTGACACGCGCGTCGCGCAGCGCGTCTGCAGCGGCACGGAGCGCGCCGAGGTCGTCATTCTCACAGCCGAAGGCAAGGGCAGTGACGTCGGAAAAGCAGCCGGCAAGCCGCACACCGGCGGCGGCGAACCGCTGCGCGGAAGCGACGGCGAAGGCGGTCGGCAGCTCAACAACCACATCCGCGCCGTGGCGCAGAGCGGCAGCCGCGCGCGTGAATTTATCGCACACCGCGACCTCGCCGCGCTGGGTGAAGCTGCCGCTCATGACGGCAACCACTCCCTCGCCCGTGATTTCACGCGCGGTGCGGAACAGATATTCATGCCCGTAATGAAACGGGTTGCATTCACAGATGACAGCGACAGACATAAGACACCTCGGTTGGCAGGAAAACAAATTTTTGCATAAAAACACAAAAAAGACTTGCAAAAAAGCGGCAAACATAGTATGATATAGGAGCATATTTATAAATATTATACATAATTGCAAATTAAAAATCAACAGCAAGTGAAGGGAATTGGTATTTAATGAAAGTTTTAGTAATCAACGCCGGCAGCTCGTCGCTGAAATATCAGCTGATTGACATGACCGACGAAAGCGTGCTGGCAAAGGGCAACTGCGAAAGAATCGGCACCGACGGCGCATTTATCGGCTTCAAGACCGACGACGGTCAGAAGATTGAGCGCAAAACCGAAATGAAAAACCACACACAGGCATTTCAGGCAGTCAAGGAAGCGCTGCTCGATCCGCAGTACGGCGCCATCAGCGACCTCAGCGAGGTGGCGGCAATCGGCCACAGAATTGTACAGGGCGGCGCGTATTTTGACCGCAGCGTGCTGATTGACGCGGACGTTATTGATAAAATCAAGGAGCTGTCTCCGCTGGCGCCGCTGCACAATCCGGCGCATATTCAGGGTATCGACGCCTGCACCGAGGTGTTCGGCAAGGACGTTCCGCAGGTGGCGGTTTTCGACACCGCGTTCCACCAGACCATGCCCGAGAAGGCGTATATGTACGCGGTTCCCTATGAGTACTACGAAAAGTACGGCGTGAGAAAGTACGGCTTCCACGGCACCTCTCACCGCTATGTCAGCGCAAAAATGGCGGAGCTGATGGGCAAGCCCATTGAGGAAACCAAAATCATCACCTGCCACATCGGCAACGGCTCATCCATCACAGCGGTTGACGGCGGCAAGGTCATTGACACCACCATGGGCTTAACGCCGCTGGGCGGCTTTTTGATGGGCACTCGCTCCGGCTCGCTCGACCCCTCCGTCGTCACCTTTATCGGTGAAAAGGAAGGCATGAGCATGGCGGAAATGTCCAATATGCTGAACAAAAAATCCGGTCTGCTGGGCGTTTCCGGCGTATCCTCCGATGACCGCGACGTCACCGCCGCTGAAAAAGAGGGCAACCACCGCGCCAAGCTTGCCCATCAGATGCTCTACTACCAGATTGCGCAGTACATCGGCAGCTACTATGTCGCTCTGGGCGGCTGCGACGCGATTGTCTTTACCGCCGGTCTGGGCGAAAACCAGCCCTGCCTGCGCGAAGGCGTTTGCGAATACCTCAAGTGTCTCGGCGTTGACCTCGACAAGGATGTCAACAACAACACCATCCACGGCAGACAAGGCACCCTGACCACGCCCGATTCCAAAATCCGCGTGGAGCTGATTGCCACTGACGAAGAAATGGTGATTGCGAGAGATACCAGAGATATCGTTGCCGCTCTGTAATTCATTTGTCCCTGACAGGCTCTCTTGATTTTCGGGAGAGCCTATTTTTCTATGAGGCAAACGCATGAAACGAAAATTTTTCACAGTCAAAAAGCGGTTTGTGTTGATTCTGATTGCCGTGGTGCTTTTTTTCGTGCTGTCAACACTGTTTGTGCTGTTCGGCAGCAACCGCTTTGATTATCACTCAAATTATTTCGCCGTCGGCGCGGAGTTTACCGACGCCAAAATGATACAGGGCGATACCGATATCGTCCGCTTCGCCGGTCTCCATACAGAGAACGATGAATTGGTTTTTGAGATAGAAAGCGTTCACCCCGGCAAAACAACCGCGCAGTTCACGTGCCTCACTGTCTTCAATGAGGATAACTACACCGCGTACGAATCGCCGCCCGTCAATATAGAGGTGCTGCCGACCGGCACCATGTTCTGCAAAGTCGGCAACGGCATCACCTTTCACGGCGTATCGCAAATGGTCTGGATTTTTACGATACTGTGCGTCATTATCGCCGCAACGCTGATTTTCTCCTTTTTTGAAGCGTTCAAAAAGGCGCGGTTCAGCTACTCGATGATTGCCTACGGCGGCTTGGGAATGTATTTCACCGCTCTGTGCGTGCTGCTGCTGTATGACCTGCTCAACCGCGGCTTTTCCACCCTGAGCGGTCTGGCGTGGGAGATGCTGTTCTTTTTCGACCTGTTCTTCCTCGTGCTGACGCCGGTAATCGGCATATTTTTGCTGCTGATGTCCGTCAGTAACCTCTGGCTGATTTTTCACGAGGGCTTCCGTCCGGTCAACCTGCTCGGCATCGCGATCAGCGTTGTGTGGGTAATCGGGCTCAGCTTGGTGATGGTTTTTTATCTTTTCAGCAACACCTATTTTTCGAGCTTTACCTACCGTCTTTCGGTTATCGTCAAATCCATCATGACGTATGTGATGATTTACTTTGAATGTATGCTGCTTTCCACCGGATTTTCGGCGTTTTTATCGACCGTCTACCGTCCGAAGCCGCCGAAGGACTATATCATCATTCTCGGCTGCGCCATCAGAAAAGACGGTACGCTGACGCCGCTGCTGCGCGGCAGAGTGGACAAGGCGCTGCGATTTGAGCGCGCGCAGTTTCAAAAAACCGGCAAGCACGCCTTTTTTGTCCCATCCGGAGGTCAGGGTGCTGACGAGGTGATTTCCGAGGCGGAGGCGATGAAGCGCTACCTGATGGAGCAGGGGGTTCCCGAGGAGCAGATTCTCAAGGAGGACAAAAGCGTCAATACCTTCCAGAATATGCAATTCTCCGGCAAGGTCATCCGGAACCACGCCGCTGACCTCGCAGACAAAAGCATCGCCTTTTCCACCACCAACTACCATGTGTTCCGCGGCTATGTGCTCGCCCAAAAAAATGGCTTTTACGCGCAGGGACTTTCGGCAAAAACCAAGTTTTACTTCTTCCCGAACGCTTTTTTGCGGGAATTCATCGGTATGCTCTGGGACAAAAAAATCCATCATATCATCATTCTCGCCGGCATCATCGTCTTTTTGCTCGGGCTGGTGCCGCTGACATAAATCCGCTTCAAAAAAACGCGCTTCCTTTACGGAAACGCGTTTTTGTGTTTGCTGTTATGATGTTGCCGAATGCTTCGGCTCTTCAAGAAAGGTATCCTGCGCGTCGCGGAAAAAGAACGTAACGCACCAAATTGCCGCGAGCGCGACGAGAATATAGATAATTCTGCTCACAACGCCGCTTTGACCGCCGCCGATGAAGCCGACGAGGTCAAACTGAAAAATACCGATGCTGCCCCAGTTGATGCCGCCGATAATCAACAGCGCCAGAGCGATTCTGTCCAGCATAAATCTTTCCTCCTTTTGGGCATTCTATGCCGCAAACTTATTATGTACGGAGGAATAAAAAATATTCAAAGAACAAAAGTTGTCAATCCCGCCACGAGCAATCCGAGCGCGATGACGCCGAGACCGATGAAACGCGTGATGCGGATGGATTTGGAAATTTTGAATTTTTTAATCATGCCCTCTGTCGGGAAGGGAAAAATCAGCAGAATCAAGCCGAGCAAAATACAGCTGCCGGCAGCCAGCGCGGTGCCGACGGGACGGACGACCGACATCAAAAAAAGTCCCACGGGAATGCCGAAGATGCACACTACATTGACGCCGGTAAAGAGCTTGGCAAACTTCTCGGTTCTCTCATAAAAACGGTTGGCATGGAGCTGGCAGTCGTCGCTGCAGTACTGCTCGTGATAGGTAATCTCCTTGCCGCAAAAATCACATTGTTTCATGGTAAATCTCTCCTTGCAGGCGGGCTGGCGCCCGATATCAATTACTCAAAATAGTTCCCCAAAAAGCTGAACTCCGGCATTTCGGCGCTGAGCTGGCACAGCAGCTCGACCACGCTCTCGCTGCGGACGCTGCCGGTGAAGTCGAGGTAAAACAGATACGCGAAATCGCGTGTTTTGCTCGGACGGGACTCGATTTTGGTGAGGTTGAGCCCGAGCGAATTGAAGCGGCACAGCAAGCCGTAGAGCGAACCCTTGACGTGCGGCAGCGAAAAGCACAGGCTGATTTTGTTGGCGTTTTCGGGGATGATGAGGGTTTTGGAAATCACAATAAACCGCGTGGTGTTGCGCTTGTCGTCCTGTAAATGGTCGCCGAGGATTTTCAGCCCGTACTCCTGCGCCGCCTTGTACGGACAGATGGCGGCGACGTTGAGCCGTTTTTCCCGCGCGACGTCACGCGCGGCGACGGCGGTGTTGGCGCAGGACTGCGCTTCAAAGCCGTGCGCTTCGATGTACTCCGCGCACTGCGACAACGCCTGCGGATGAGAACGGACGATTTCGATATCCTCCGGCTCGGCTTGGCGCAGACCGCCGAGGCAATAGTCGATTTTCATGTCAAAGGCGCCGACAATGTAGGAGCGGTGCTTAAGAATCAGGTCGTACACCGCCGCAACGGAACCGGCGGTGGAATTTTCCACCGGCAGCACGCCAAAGCGCACCTCGCCGCTGTCCACCGCCTCAAAGACGGAGCTGAAGGTGGGATACGCGCGCAGGTCGGCGTCGGGAAACAGCCGCAGCGCCGCTTCGTGCGAATTCGCGCCGCGAATGCCCTGATAGGCGACGGAAGCGCCGTCTGTGGGAATGGTATCGGACGCTGCGGCAAGCGTCTGCCGCAGCGCGTCGCCGCTGTGGATGATATTGTGCTGTAAGGAGCGCGAAAGCTCCATAATATTCTGGTAAAGCAGACGGGCGTAGGCGCCGTACTCGCCGCCGGCGGTTTCCACGCGGTCGAGGACTTCCTCCTCGCGCGTCCTGTTGAGAACCGGTATGCCGTTTGCCTGCTTGTAACAGCCGACCTCTCTGGCGCAGTCCATGCGGCGCTTGAACAGCGCAATCAGCTCTTTGTCAATCGCGTCGATTTCGGCGCGGATTTCCGGTAAATCCTTCATATGCCGCTTCCTTTCATCAAATCTGCCAGCGCCACCGCTGCCGCCGCTTCGACGACCGGCACGGCACGCGGCACAATGCAGGGGTCATGTCGACCCTTGACAGTGAGGGTGGTGTTGGCGCCGGTCTGCAAATTGACCGTGCGCTGTTCCTGCGCAATCGAGGGCGTGGGCTTGAACGCCGCGCGGAAAATCAACGGCATTCCGTCGGTGATGCCGCCGAGAATACCGCCGCAGTGGTTGGTTTCGGTGACGACGCGACCGTCCGCGTACCGAAACGCGTCGTTCGCCTCTGAGCCGCGCATGGCGGCAAGGTCAAAGCCGGCGCCGAATTCCAAGCCCTTGACGGCAGGAATGCCAAAGATGATTTTGGCAATGGCGCCCTCGGCGCCGTCGAACATCGGCTCGCCGATGCCGGCAGGCAAGCCGGTGACGGCACATTCCACGGTGCCGCCGACGCTGTCGCCGTCGAGACGCGCACGCTCTACCTCGGCGCGTATGGCTTCCTCCGCCGTCTCATCAATCAGCGCGAAGGAAGAACGGCTGAGCCTGTCCATTAAGTCCGCGTCAATCGCGGTCGGGCAAAAGCGGCTGTCCCGTGCCGCGCCGATGGAGGCGATATGGGCGGCGATACGCACGCCGCGCTTGTTCAGCAATTGGCGGCAAACCGCGCCGGCAAAAACGAGCGGCGCGGTGAGACGGCCGGAAAAATGGCCGCCGCCGCGGATATCATTCGCGCCCTTGTATTTGATATAAGCCGTGTAATCGCTGTGGGCAGGACGCGGACAATCGAGCAGATTGCCGTAGTCGCCCGAGCGCGTATTGGTATTCTGAATCACGGCGCAGAGCGGCGCGCCGGTAAGCGTGTTGCCGAGCAAGCCGGACAACACCTGCGGCAAATCGCTTTCTCTGCGCGGCGTAGCGGTCTTGTCACGGCCGGGAGCACGCCGCGCCATCTGGGTGAGCACCGCGTCAAAATCAATCGTCTCTCCTGCCGGCAAGCCGTCGATGACAACGCCGATGCCGCCGCCGTGGCTTTCGCCAAAGACAGAAATCTTTATATTTTCACCATAGGTTGATGACATCGCAAAAACTCCTTTGCATTACACGGAAATACCGCCGATTTTTCCGTAATCCTGATAAAAATCGGGATAGCTTTTGTTGACGCTCATGGCGTCGGTGCAGAGAATGTCGGCTTTTGCTCCGGCGGCGCAGACAGCGGCGGACATCACAATGCGGTGGTCGCCGCAGCCCTCGGCATAGCCGCCGTACAGGCTGCCGGTGCCGGTGATTTCGAGACTGTCCGGCAGCGCGCGCGCCTTGCCGCCGAGGGCATTGAGCAGCCGCGCGGTGGATTCCAGACGGTCGCTTTCCTTCAGACGCAGCCGCGCGGCGTTGGTCAGGCGCGTTGTCCCTTGGGCAAAGCAAGCGCAGACCGCGAGGATGGGCACCAAATCGGGAATTTGCGAAACATCCAGCTCCATGGCGGTCATGGGAGCCTTGCGCACACGCAGACGGTCGCCGTCCTGCTCCACAACAGCGCCGAACTCGCGGAGAATCGCGGCGATACGGCGGTCACCCTGCGCGGAGTCTATGTTGGCGTTGACCACCTCCACGTCGCCGGCAATCGCGCCGGCAACCAGGAAAAACGCCGCCTGCGACCAGTCGCCGTCGGTAGTATAATCGGTGGGAACATAGTGTTGCTGACCGCGGATGTGCCAGCCGTTGTCAAGAAGATCGACCTCAACGCCGAACTTCGCCATGGTGCGGATGGTCATGTTGATATAGCCGACGCTCTGAATCGGCGAAGTCAAAATAATATCGCTGTCTCCCCGCAGCAGGGGCAGCGCAAAAAGCAAGCCGGTAATAAACTGCGAGCTGACATCACCCGCGACGCGGTAGACGCCGCTTTTGAGCTGTCCGCTGATACGCAGCGGCAGACCGCCCTCGGTGTCACAGGCGACGCCCTTTTCGGGCAGCACGTCGGTGTACACGCCGATGGGGCGCTCGGGCAGCCTGCCCTTGCCGGTGAAGGTTGCCTCGACGCCGCCTGCCGCCGCGACAGGAATCAGAAAACGAAGCGTCGAGCCGCTCTCGCAGCAGTCAAGGACGGCATTTTTTCGGCTGAACATCGCCGTGCCGTCCACCGTAAGGACATGGCGGTCAAGATGTGTTTTCGCGCCCAGAGCTTCCACACAGCCGATGGTGGCGCGGATGTCGTCGGACAGCGCCACCGGTGAAACGGTACAGACGCCGCCGGAAAGAGCGGCGCAAAGGATGGCGCGGTGCACGTCGCTTTTGGACGGCGGCGCGCAAATGCTTCCGTTCGGCACGAACGGCTGGAAGGTAACGTTCATAAAAACCTCCGGTTTTATTAGTGAAGGGCACCTCTGAACAACCCTATATTTTTAGAGGTGCCCTGAATAAATTCCTGCAGCTCCGCTATCTCTATCTTTTTGGTAAAGCTGTCGCCGATTTTGGTGAGCAGCACCACGTTGATGCTGTCGCCGGCTGTCTTTTTATCGGAGCGAGCAGCGGCGGCAAGCTGAGAAGCGGAAAAATCCGTTTGCGTCGGCAGTCCGTATTGCCGGCACAGCGCGGCAATGCGGGCAGCCGTGCCGGCGTCGGTCAGCCCGTTGGCTTCACCTGCGCGCGCCATCATCACCATGCCGACGGCAACCGCCATGCCATGGGAAATGCCCGAAAAATCAAGCAGCTTTTCAATCGCGTGACCGAGGGTATGTCCGAAATTGAGGAGCATCCGCTCGCCGCGCTCACGCTCGTCGCGGCTGACGACGTCGCGCTTGATGGAGACGCAGGTTTCAATGACGTCCTCCATGCACGCGAAAGCGTCGTGCTTCTCTAAATACGCAAAAAACGCCGCGTCCTTGATGCAGCCGTACTTAATCACCTCGCCCATGCCGTCGGTCAGAAAGTTTTCGGGCAGGGTGCCGAGGGTATCGGGATCAATCAGCACGGCAACCGGCTGATGAAACGCGCCGACAAGGTTTTTGCCCTGCGGCAGATCCACGCCGGTTTTGCCGCCGACAGAGGAATCCACCTGCGCTAACAGCGAGGTGGGAAGCTGCATAAAATCAATGCCGCGCAGGTAGGTGGCGGCGGCAAAGCCAGCCATATCGCCGCAGACGCCGCCGCCGAGCGCGACAATCAAATCCTTGCGCGTCATGCCGAAATCGGCAAGCGTCCGGTAGATGTCGGCGATGGTGTCCAAATGCTTCTGCGCCTCGCCTGCCGGAAAAATGTGCACAGCTACATCGAAGCCGGCAGCGGTCAGGCTATCGCGCACCTTTTGCGCGTACAGCGGCGCGACATGGGAGTCGGTGACAATGACCACACGCTTAGCGTCGGTGAGCTGACGGGCAAATTCTCCCGTACGGGAAAGCAGCCCTCTTGCAATCAAAATATCATACGGGCGTCCCGTATTGACATGAACCGTTTTCATGATAGGACTCCTTCTTTCAACAATAAACTACTCTCCCAGCATTTGCTTGACCTGATGACCTTGTTCGAGCAGGGCTTCCAGGCGCTCCCTGTCGCCCTCCTCGATGGCTTCAATCAGGTGGCTGATGTTGTCAATCAGCACGTCCAGCTCGTGGACAAGCGGCGTCTGGTTCTCCAAAAACAGCTCGCTCCAGAGCTTGGCATTGATATTCGCGACGCGCGAAACGTCGCGGTAGCTGCCGGCGGAAAAGCCCTTGTGATGCGGACAGCACGGGCTGAGCACATAGGCGCAGGCAAGAATATGCGGCAGCTGAGAGGTATAGGCAATCATGCGGTCGTGCTCCTCCGGATCGGAGAGCGTGATGCTGCCGAAGCCGATGGAACGCGCGAACTCCTCCAGCTTTGCCACGCTTTGTTCATCCGCGCCGCAGGGGGTGATGATGAAGCTCGCGCCCTCAAACAGCGTCGCTTCGCTGACAGCGTAGCCGTTTTTCTCTTTGCCTGCCATGGGATGACTGCCGACATACACAAAACCGAATGCCTTGGAAAGCGCCTGCAGCTGCGGACAAACCGCGCGTTTGATGCCGCAGGCGTCGGTGACAATCGCGCCCTTTTTGATGGCGGCGCCGTTTTCCGTGATATAGTCCACACACGCCTGCGGATACAGACACAAAATAATCAAATCCGCCTCGCCGAGACTCTCCCGGCAGCCGATTTCATCAATCGCGCCGTCAGCGAGCGCCTGCCGCGCGGTGTCGACGGAGCGGTTGATGCCGATGACATAATGGTCGGTGTGCGCCTTGATCGCCTTGCAATAGCTGCCGCCGATAATGCCGAGACCGATGACCGCAATCTTCATCACAAGTGCCTCCCTTTTTTCAAAAAATATACTATTATTTTATCACTTTAAATCGTTATAGTCAAGACTTTCCGCTGCGGCGAACCGCGTCATTGACAGCGTAGGCAGTGCGGATGGGTGTGCTTTGTCCCGCGACGACGATATCCGCGGCAGCGCGATACAGCGGATCGCGGCGGTTGTACAGCTCCGTCATCGCCTCGTCCCGGTCGGGACGCTGCAGCAGCGGACGGGTGGTGTCACTGCGCAGACGGCGTCGAATGATTTCGAGCGGCACATCAATCAAAACGATGGTGTCCTTCCCCCGAAACGCGGCAACGTTGCGCTCAAAGGTCAGCGCACCGCCGCCGGCGGCGATAATCAAATTATTTTTTTCGGCAAGCTCGCGGCAGACCTCATGCTCGAGTTCCCGAAAACCGTCCTCACCCCTTGCGGCGAAAATCTCCTTGACGGTGCAGCCTGCCTTTTGTTCGATATACGCGTCCATGTCCACAAAATGCCTGCCGGTTTTGCGCGCGAGGTTGCGTCCGACGGTGGACTTGCCGCAGCCCATAAAGCCGCAGAGAACAATGTTATTCATGCGCGGCGCCTCATTTCCTCCGCCGCGTCGAGACAAAGACGGTCGATATCGGCTTTGTCGTACTCTGCGCCGTCCCAGTGGCGATGCGCGACCACCGCCTGCCAGACGAGCATGGACATACCGCCCTCCGCCTTGGAGCCGTTCGCCTTGGCACGCTTGACAAGCGCGGTTTCGTAAGGGTTGTAAATCGCGTCAAAAACCGCGCCGCATCTGCCGATGGCGCAGTTGTGAATCGGCTGCGCGTCAACGTCAGGGTACATACCGACAGGCGTGGCGTTAATCAGCACGTCCACAGTGCCGATAATCTGGTCAATCAGCCCGAAGCTGACCTGTGCTTCGGGAATTTTGCGTGTGATATCCAGACACAGCAAGCCTGCCTTGCCGACGCTTTCGCGGCGGACAGCAAATTCAAAGGGCTTGCCGCGCAGAGCAATTTCATACGCCATGGTACGCGCCACGCCGCCGCAGCCCAAAATCATGATTCTGCCGTCGAGGTCAATGCCGGCGGCTTCGATTGCCTTGATAAAGCCGTCGGGATCGGTGGTGAAGCCCGTGGACTTGCCGTCAAGGTTGCGCACGGTATTGACGCTGCCGTACATCTTCGCCTTGTCGTCGAGCGCGTCTAAAAGCGGCAGAATGCTCTGCTTGTGGGGAATGGTGATGTTGTAGCCGTCAAGCCGCGAAAGTGTTTCGCGGTACGCCTGCGCAAGCTGCCCGGGGGCGATATCGAGAGCGGAATACTCCGCGTCGATGCCCGACAAAGCAAAAAGCCGCTTGTGAATAAACGGCGACATGGTGTGACCGATGGGATGACCGATGACGGCGTAGTGCTTGGTTGCCATAAAATAACCTCCATAGCCGCGAAAGGCGGCTGAATTATAGTGTAAATCTTGCCACTCTATTATGCTTTTCTATGCAATATGAAGAAAATATAAAAAAATTTTGAAATAGATATTGACAAAGAGGGGTTTTATCAATAATATTGAAGTAGCAAAATCATTTTGCTTGTAACCATTGTAGCATAAAACCTGTGCCTTTGTCTATATCTGAGGCGCGAATTACTTTTAGGGAGGAATTTATAATGGTATTAGAAAAAGTAAAGGCGATTCTTGCCGAGCAGTTTGACGTGGATGAGGATAAGATTACGATTGACACTGACCTGCAGGAAGACCTCGGCGCGGATTCTCTGGACGTTGTAGACCTGCTGATGTCTATCGAGGACGAGTTCGAGGTAGAGGTTCCCGACGAGGAAATCGAAAACATCAAGACCGTCGGCGCACTCGTTTCCTATATCGAAGCAAATTCATAAAAAAGCGGGAGGACAGCAACGGCTGCCCTCTTTTTTTTGCGCGGATGACAATTTGTGAGGTTTTCCAAAACAACCCTTGACAAATGAAAAGATGTGGTGTAAAATAGTCACATCAAAACCGATGAGGAAGAGTGAGTAGGTCTTGCCGCTTCTCTCAAAGAGAGCCGCGGGCGGTGAAATCGCGGCAGAGAATGTGAGATTGAATGGACTTCCGAGGGCGAGCGGAAATGCCTGACGGCAGAGTATGCGAGACGGAGTCGGACTCTCCGTCATCAAAGGTCAGCGTATGTCAGTACGCGTTGAGAGAGCGTGTCCGCACGCTAAGCAGGGTGGCACCGCAGGATTATCTCCTGTCCCGGCAAATTGTCGGGACAGGTTTTTTATTGTGTATTTTTAATATTTGAAAGGAGAAAATCACCTATGGCTGAAAACAAAATCCCTTACAAAATTTATCTTAACGAAAACGAAATTCCCACGCAATGGTACAACGTCCGCGCGGACATGAAAAACAAGCCGGCGCCGCTGCTCAATCCGGCGACGCTCAAGCCGATGACCGCCGAGGAGCTCTCCCCCGTGTTCTGCGACGAGTTAGTGGCGCAGGAGCTCAACGACACCGACGCGTTTATCGACATTCCGCAGGAAATTCAGGACTTCTACAAAATGTACCGTCCCTCGCCGCTGATTCGCGCCTATTTCCTCGAAAAAGCGCTGGACACGCCGGCGAAGATTTACTACAAATTCGAGGGCAACAACACCAGCGGCAGCCACAAGCTTAACTCCGCCATCGCGCAGGCGTACTACGCCAAGAAGCAGGGACTCAAGGGCGTTACCACCGAGACCGGAGCCGGTCAGTGGGGTACCGCGCTGTCGATGGCTTGCTCCTACTTCGGACTTGACTGCAAGGTCTTCATGGTCAAGGTCAGCTACGAACAGAAGCCCTTCCGCCGCGAGGTGATGCGCACCTACGGCGCGAGCGTAACGCCCTCTCCCTCCACCACCACCGAGGTCGGCAAGAAAATCCTCGCCGCGCACCCCGGCACCACCGGCAGCCTTGGCTGCGCGATTTCCGAAGCGGTTGAGGTCGCGGTCGGCACCGAGGGCTACCGCTATGTGCTGGGCAGCGTGCTCAACCAGGTGCTGTTGCACCAAAGCGTCATCGGTCTCGAAGCGAAGAAGGCGATGGATAAATTCGGCGTCAAGCCCGACATCATCATCGGCTGTGCCGGCGGCGGCTCCAACCTCGGCGGTCTGATTTCACCGTTTATGGGCGAAAAGCTCAGAGGCGAGGCGGATTACCGTATCATCGCGGTCGAGCCTGCTTCCTGCCCGAGCTTCACGCGCGGCAAGTTTGCCTATGACTTCTGCGATACCGGCATGGTGTGTCCGCTCGCGAAGATGTACACGCTGGGCAGCGGCTTTATTCCCTCCGCGAACCACGCCGGCGGTCTGCGCTACCACGGTATGAGCAGCACCCTTTCGCAGCTGTACCACGACGGTCTGATGGAAGCGACCTCCGTGGAGCAGACCTCTGTCTTTGCCGCAGCGGAACAGTTCGCGCGTGTTGAGGGCATCCTGCCGGCTCCCGAGAGCAGCCATGCCATCCGCGTCGCGATTGACG
>JAFUUV010000064.1 GCA_017471345.1 Ruminococcus sp. | reverse complement strand
GTTGTAGCTGTTGCCGTTGAACATGATTGTCACATTGCAGGGATATTTGCCCATCGCGGTCGCGAATACGGAGGCGGGACGCATATGAAAGCCCTGTGCGTTTACCAGTGTTACTTTTTTGGATACCATAAGACATTACTCCTTTGCAAAATATATCGGTAATATTAATTATTTCTTTTCAGGTCTTTTGAGAATAGCGAGCATCAGCATACCGATGACAGCACCGATCAGGAGAGCCAGAATGTAGAACATCCAAGTGCCCTGCATGGTAGCGAATACGAATACGCCGCCGTGAGGAGCCATCAGCTTGCAGCCGAAGATAGCGGACAGAGCGCCTGCGACAGCGGAACCGACGATGCAGCTCGGGATAACCTGCAGCGGATGACCCGCGGCATAGGGGATAGCGCCCTCAGTAATGAAGGAGAGACCCATGATGTAGTTGACGGGAGCGTTTCTTCTCTCTTCCTCTGTCCAGCGTCTCTTGAAGAAGGTGGTGGACAGGGCGATTGCCAGAGGAGGCACCATACCGCCGATCATAACAGCCGCCATAATCATGTAAGCAGCGTCAGTCTGCGAAGCGAGCATACCGGTAGCGAATACGTAAGCAGCCTTGTTGAACGGACCGCCCATATCAATCGCCATCATGCCGGCAAGCAGCGCGCACAGAGGAATAATCATACCGGAATCAGCCATTGCCTTGAGGGCGTTGGTCATGCCGGTGTTGATGATACCCATAATGGGGTTAATCGCGCACATCAGCACGGCGACACCGCCGAGACCAAGCAGCGGATAAACCAGTACAGGCTTGATGCCTTCGAGCGCTCTCGGGAAGTGCGAGCAAAGCTTTTCGATGCCGAGCATCATGTAGCCGCCGATGAAGCCAGCCAGCAAGCCGCCGAGAAAGCCGGAAGGAACGTCGCCGCCGGGCAAGCCGAAGGTAGCGCCGGAGGTGGCAAGGAAGCCGCCGACCAAGCCGACAAGCAAGCCGGGACGATCCGCGATGGACATCGCGATGAAGCCGGCAAGAATCGGAACCATCAGGTTGAAGGCAACGCCGCCGATGGTCTTGAACCACGCCGCTACGGTATTGACGGAACCGAAGTCCGCGGTACCGGCGTTACCGGCGAAGGTATCAATCAGGAACGCGATAGCGATAAAGATACCGCCCGCGACAACGAACGGAAGCATATGGGATACACCGTTCATCAGGTGCTTGTAAAGCTGTCTGCCGAAGCTTTCGTTTCCGCCGCCGCCGGAGGCTTCCGCCTTCTTGTCGGTATGGAATACGGGCGCTTCGCCGTTGATAATCTTGTTAATCAGTTCCTCGGGCTTATGAATGCCGTCGGCAACCTTGGTGGAGAAAACGGGCTTGCCGTTGAAACGCGCGGTCTCCACGTTTTTGTCAGCCGCGATGATAATACCGTCGCAGTTGGCGATTTCCTCGGCGGTCAGCACGTTCTTGGCGCCGCCGGAGCCGTTGGTCTCTACCTTGATGGGAATACCCATCTTCTCTCCTGCCTTCGCGAGCGCTTCGGCAGCCATGTAGGTGTGGGCAATACCGGTCGGGCAAGCGGTGACCGCAAGGACGCGGTAGCCGGTCTTAGCGGCAGCGGGAGCCGCCTTTGCCTCGTCGGGGAATTGCTTGGTTTCCTGATCGTCAATGATTTTCAGGAACTCGTCGGGTGTTTTTGCCGCTTTCAGCTTCGCTGTGAAGTCCTCATGCATCAGCATCTGCATCAGTCTCGCGAGCACCTCAAGGTGAACATCACCATCGGTGGTGGCCGCAATCATGAAAATCAGCTTGCAGGGCTGTCCGTCGGGAGCCTCGTAGTCAACGCCGTTCGGTACGGTGATGGCGGTCAGAGCGGGAGCCTTGACAGCCTCGCTCTTCGCATGGGGGATAGCGACCTCCATACCAATCGCGGTGGTACCCATTCCTTCGCGGGCGATGATGCCTTCTTTGTACGCGGTGACGTTCTTTAAGTTGCCGCACTTGTCGTGCAGCTTGACCAACAGGTCAATTGCCTCGCTCTTGGAGCGTGGCGAAGCACTGAGTGTGATGCCTTGCTTTTTCAGCAAATCGGTAATACGCATTCTGTTTCCTCCTTGTTATTTATCAACTGGCTGATGTCTTATCAGCTCAAATATCCGGATAGGTTTCGTCGAACTTGACCATCAGTTCGTCGATTTTGGCTCTTGTCGCCAGTCCGCTCATAAACGCCGTGGCGTTGCCGCACACGCTGCCGAGCTTCAGGGCGTAATGATAGTCCTGTGTCTTTTCGTAGCCGGCTACAAAGCCTGCCACCATCGAGTCGCCGGAGCCGACGGTATTGATGACCTTTTCCTTGAGAACGCCTGCCTTGTGCTTCCTGCCGTTCTCGTCAATCAGCATCGCGCCCTCGCCGCCCAGCGAAATCAGCACGTTCTGCGCGCCCATTTTCTGCAGCTCCTTGGCGTATTTCTCAATATCCTCTTCGGTTTTGACCTCGACATTGAAAATTTCGGAAAGCTCCTGACGGTTCGGCTTAATCAGGAAGGGTTTATATTTGAGGGAGTTGACCAAAAGCTGCTTGGTTGCGTCCACTACAATTCTGACTTTTTTGTATTTGATGCGTTCCAGCATCCGCTCATAAATGTCGTCCGGCATGGTGTTGGGAATGCTGCCGGCAATGACCAGCGTGTCGCCGTTGGCGATGCGGTCGATTTTCTGGAGCAGTCGCTCCAGCTCCTGATCGTCAATGTGCGGTCCCTGACAGTTGATTTCCGTTTCCTCGCCTGCCTTGATTTTGATATTGATGCGCGAAATACCGTGCTTGAGCTTGATGAAATCCGTGATGATGCGGTCGTTTCGGATTCCCTTTTCAATCGCTTCGCCCGTGAAGCCTGCCACAAAGCCGTAGGCAGTGCTGTCGAGGTCAAGCTCCGCGAGGATGCAGGACACATTGATGCCCTTGCCGCCGTAGTAATATTCCTCGGACGTGGTGCGGTTGGTGATGCCGCTGATGAGCTTGTCCAGGCGGACAATGTAATCAATTGACGGATTCAGCGTAACGGTGTAAATCACTTCATTACCTCCTTGATAACTGTTTCGTTCACAAATCTATTATCGGGGAGTGAGTCCGTAATGATGCAGCATTTTTTCAGCTGCGCGAAGGTTACGGAAAACACTCTCCTGAATTTTGTTCTGTCCGCGAGGATAAAAGCCATGTAGCTGGTATTTATCACCGCTTCCTTAATGCGTGCCTCCTCGATATCGGGGGTAGTGAAGCCTGCCGAAAGGTCGATGCCGTTGGTACCCATAAACGCCTTGGAGAAGTTCAGGTTCTTCAGGCTCAGCAGCGCTTCCGCGCCGACGACCGCTTCGGTCAGCGGTTTGATTTTGCCGCCGATGATGTAGGCGCTCAGTCCCTTTTGAATCATCTTGCGCGCGTGACTGATGCCGTTTGTCACGTAGGTCGCGCTTTTGTTGGTAATAAAGTCAATCAGCCGCGCGGTGGTTGTGCCGGCGTCGATGTAGACAAAGTCGGTGTCGTTAATCATCGTCGCGCAGTATTTGGCGATTTCGGTTTTTTCCTCGTACATCAGTTTTTCGCGCGCGGTCACATTGTCCTCAAACACGCCGCCTGTCTGGGTGATGGAGGTGGCGCCTCCGTAGACTTTCTTGATTTTTCCCAGTTCGTCGAGGGCGGTCAGGTCACGCCGGATAGTAGACTCCGAGGCGTCAAGCTGTGAGGCGAGTTCAGAGACAGTCACTGCGTTTTTGTCGTTGATGATGCTCAAAATTGCTTGATATCGCTCCTGAGTAAGCAAAATTAATCACCTCTTGCTCTTATTATAGCACGCAAATTACCAAAGTCAAGCACAATTAATCAAAAATAATCAAAAATTTTTTCAACACATGAATTATTCTTATTTATTTTGTGAATTTACAAAAAAGTGAAAAAAAGCTATAATATTTCATATAATAGAATCGGTATGAAATCTGAGAAAGGGGGAAAACAGATATGACAGAGAAAATCAAGGTTGTCATTACCGACAATCAAAAAACGGTTAAGGTGCCGAAGGGACTCAGAATGTTAATCCGCAGGTGTTGCCTCGCGACGCTGCGATTGCAGGGATATCAGGGCTCTGCGGAAATCGGCGTCACCTTTACAGACAATGAAGGCATTGCCGCGTGCAACGAGCGGCTTGGCGAGAACAGAACAGCCTACGCGTTTTCTGTGCCGGATCATCGGGACGGTGTTTTGGGAGCTGTCTATATTTCTTTGGAACGAGCGGAAGAGCTTGCGCGGATGTATGCCACTTCCCTCCAGCGCGAAGCGGTGTATATGACGGTCAGCGGTGTTCTCGGCATTCTCGGCTGTGACGCGGACACCCTTGTGACAAAAGAAACAGAAGAAAAAATCATGTATGAGATGGGCTTTCCCTTGTCTACCGCCTACGCACTCAGCAGATAAAAAAACAGGCTCAAAACCGGAAAAGGTTTTGAGCCTGTCGTTTATTGGCGAATCGCTTCGGTCACGGTGACCGTTTTGTTTTGTACGGTAAAGCGGATGTCGTAGCCGCCGTAGAGGAAGCCGTAGCGGCGGGTTTCATCCTGCTGATAGCCCGGGCGCGGGTCATATGACAGCGCCTCGCGTAACGCCGCCAATTGGTTTTCGGAAAAAAGCGCGGTGATATCCTCCGGAATTTCCACGCGCAGCGGCTCCTGACGGTCGGGACCGTAGTCGCCGGCGGCGGCGTCAGGCACGCTGTCGGCGAAGGGCAGATACGGCTTGATATCGAGAATTGCCGTACCGTTCATCAAATCCGCTCCTGCCACCGTCAGTACCGGTCCCTCGCGGGTGTGCTCAAGTGCGATCAGCTTTACGCGCGTCAGCCCGATGGGGTTGGGGCGGTTGGGAGACCGTGTCGCAAAAACGCCCATACGCTTGTTGCCGCCGAGCTTCGGCGGTCGGACGGTGGGCGACCACTGTCGCTTTCCCATGGCTTCAAATTGCCAAAGCAGCCACAGATATTCAAAGTCCTCAATGCCGCGAAACGCCTCGTCGCTGCGGAACGCCGGTTCCATCACAATGCGAGACAGCAGATGCTCAGACATTCCGCTTTGGCGCGGCAGTCCGAATTTGGTGGTAAAATCATTGTAGATATGCGCAATCGGCGTCATTTCCATCGGTTCACAACCTTCGCGTTTTTTCTCAGTATAGCATATTCCGAGAGAAAAAACAATCCATGCAGAGCCGGAATCCCCTTGTTAGGAAGTCGTGGCGCGTCGCCGAGGGGAATCTTGCTCTGCATGGGTGCGGTCAAAATCAGAGATTTTGCCCTTCGGGCATCGCTCAGGATGACAGCCGGTAGATGATTACAAAATGATTAATCCATTAGATTCATGTGCGCTACGCGTTTTTCTTTTTGCGGTTGTAATCCTCTAAGGCGGACTGAATCGCTTCCTCCGCCAACACCGAGCAGTGGAGCTTGTGCGGCGGCAGACCGTCAAGCGCCTCGGCGACCGCCTTGTTGGTCAGCTGCATCGCGTCCTCCACGCGCTGTCCCTTAATCAGCTCCGTTGCCATCGAGCTGGAAGCAATGGCGCTCGCGCAGCCAAAGGTTTCAAATTTTACGTCGGTGATAATATCGTCGTCGATTTTCAGGTACATCTTCATGATGTCGCCGCATTTTGCGTTGCCGACCTCACCGACGCCGTCGGCGTCCTCTATAACGCCTACATTGCGCGGCTGCAGGAAATGCTCCATCACCTTGTCGCTATATAATGCCATGGATTAAACCTCCTATTTCAAAATAAATTCTTTTTTGCCGGTCATCAGGTCGCGCCATACGGGAGAGAAGCTGCGCAGATACGCGACGACCTCCTTGACGGCAGCGATGATTTCATCGGCTTGCTCTTTGGTAATATCCTCGCCGATGCTCAGCCGCAGCGACCCGTGCGCCACATCATGAATTCTTCCGATGGCAAGCAGCACATGGCTCGGATCCAGCGCTCCCGAGGTGCAGGCGCTGCCGGACGAAGCGCTGATGCCCTTCTGGTCAAGCAATATCAGCAGCGATTCGCCCTCAATTCCCTCAAAGCTGAAGTTCACGTTGCCGGCAAGCCGCTGCTTCGCGTCGCCGTTGAGCGCACTGTGCGCGATTTCGGAAAGTCCCTGTATCAGATAATCGCGGATTTCCCTCATGTGCGCGTTGTTTTTCTCCATATCGCGCACCGCCTCCTGCAAGGCTGCTGTCATCGAGAGGATACCGGCAAGGTTTTCCGTGCCGGCGCGTTTGCCGCGCTCCTGCGCGCCGCCTTCAATCAGGTTGTGCAGCCGAATCCCCTTGCGCGCGTACAAGAATCCGACGCCCTTCGGACCGTGAAACTTGTGCGCTGAGGCGGAGAGCATATCAATTTGCTGCGCCTGCACATCTATCGGCAGATGACCGACCGCCTGCACCGCGTCGGTATGGAAGGGTATCTTCCGCTCGCGGCAGACAGCGCCGATTTCGGCAATCGGCTGAATGGTGCCGATTTCGTTGTTCGCCGTCATCACGGTGACAAGACAGGTGTCCTCGCGGATTGCCGCTTTCAGCTCCTCTGTGTCCACAATGCCGTTTTCGTGTACCGGCAGCAGGGTGATTTCAAAGCCCTGCTGTGCCAATTTGTTCAGTGTGTGCAGTACGGCATGATGCTCAAACGCGGTGGAAATGATATGCGTTTTGCCCCGTTGTTTGCCGTTCAGGGCGGCGGACAGCAGCGCTTGGTTGTCGGCTTCACTGCCGCCGGAGGTAAAGATGATTTCCTTCGGGTCCGCGTTGATGGCGGCGGCAATCGCGCAGCGGGCTTCCTCCAGCGCTTCCTTTGCCTTTT
>JAFUUV010000063.1 GCA_017471345.1 Ruminococcus sp. | reverse complement strand
TGATAATCGTTATCAAGTTTAGAAGACAGTTGCAAGGCTAAGCCCTCTTTTGAACCATGATAGATACACCCAAATTATTTTTGAAAGGATGAAAAGAATATGAAAAAAATCAAACGAATCACCGCAGTTTTTATCGCAGCGGCTTTCATCATGCTCAGTGCGCTTTCCGCTTTCGCTGCAAACAGCAGCGTTGAGGAAGAACTGAAAGAGCACGCTTACAAGGCTTATCAGGTTTTTAAGGCGGCAGACGTTGCCGAAGGTAAGCTGACAAGCGTAGTATGGGGCTCCGCGTTGGCGGAAAAAGACGCACAAGACGCTTTTCTTGCGGCGCTCAAGGCAGACGAGACGTTCAAAACAGAGGGTGTTTCCATCTTTAATGATTGCACGAAGGCAAACGAAGTGGCGCGTGTTCTGGAAGCTCTTGGCGACAACGACGAAAAAGTGAAAGCGTTCGCAAAGCTTGTGATTTCGTATGATGGCATTCAATACTATACAGAGACCAATCAGCAGACCGGTGAAACCGTTGAAACCTTTACAAACGGCGACAAGATTGCCGAAGCGGGTTACTATGTCTTTAAGGACACGGCAGATACATACACCGTCCTCAACCCGGTTCTGGTTAAAATGGTGACCAACGGCACGGTTGACATCAAAATCAAGGCTTCTGTTCCGCAGGTGGAGAAGAAGGTGCTTGAAGCTTCCTACAACAACAATTACGCCAGCAAAACCATCACCGCCGACGTTGACGGAGCGACGGTTCCGCTGAACTACGGGAAGGGCTATAACGACGCCGCCGACTATTCCATCGGCGATTCTGTACCCTTTGAGCTGATTGGTACCATTCCCGAGAACTTCACCGACTACGATTCCTATTACTATGCGTTCCACGACACCCTCTCCAAGGGCTTGACCTATGACGATGAAAAGGCGAACCTCACGGTGGAGCTTTATGACGTGGCAAAAGACGGCGAAGCGCTTGTTTACAAGGCTGTTTCGACGGTGAATGAAAACAGCTATTCGGTGAATGTGACGGAAAAAGCAGACGGCACCGCGCATGAGATTGTTTTTGAAAATAGCCTCGACCAGTACTTATTGAGCGCCAACAGCATGTTAATTGTCCACTACAACGCGGTTCTCAACAACGACGCGGTAATCGGCTTGCCCGGCAACGAAAATGAGGTGTATCTTCAGTATTCCAACAACCCTTACAACACCACATACAATCCCGATAAGCCTGATGAAACCACCGGTGAAACCCCAGAGGATAAGGTCATCGTGTTTACCTACGCGCTCGACGTCAACAAGGTTGACCCCGAGGGCAACAACCTGAAGGACGCAAAGTTCGTTTTGAAAAACGCTGACGGCAAGTATTACAACTCCGAGTCCGACGGCGACTCCTACTGGGTGGACAGCAAGGACAACGCCGAAGTTCTCACGACCGACAGCAACGGCTTTTTCGAGGTCAAGGGCATCGATAACGGTAAGTATTTCCTTGAAGAAACAGCCGCTCCCAACGGCTTCCAAAAGCTGCAAGGCGATATTGAGTTTACCATTGACGCAAAGCTCCTCTCCCGCAGCACTGCGAGTGAGGACGCTCCGCAGAACTGGACAGGAGTGCCTGAGGCTGCGCTGCCTTCCTTCACAGCGTCTTTGAAAGAAAATTCCGCGGTCAATCTCACCTTAAAAAATGAAACTGTCAATCTGAAGGTTACGAATACCGACATCTACGACCTTCCCGGCACCGGCGGAAGCGGTAGCACCGTATTTTACATTGTGGGCGGTGTGTTGATTGCGGCAGCACTCTCGCTGCTTGTCATAAAGCGCAGAGTCAAGTAAGCGCTTGTCAAAATATGTTTTACAGCCTGTTGCAAAAGCAGGCTGTAAAACAGCAAGGAGCACCCTGAAGTATGAAAAAAAGACTTTTTATGGTACTGGTAGTGTTCATTCTTCTTTCAGGACTGTCCTTGCTGCTTTATCCCACGGTCAGCGATTATCTCAACAGTGTCAGCCGTGCGAAGGACATCAGCACCTATGCTGTCTCTGTTGCGCGGATTGATGAAGCGGAGCGCGAAAAAATCCGGAACAGCGCCGTGGAATACAACACGCGGCTTGCCCAAAAGCCCACGCATTGGCGACTTTCAAAGGAAGAAATTGCGGACTATGAAAGTCAGCTGGACGTTGCGGGAATGGGCATTATGGCATATGTCGAAATTCCCAAGCTGGGCTGCACGCTGCCGGTCTATCACGGTACAGGCGCCGAGGTGCTGCAGATTGCCGTCGGCCATCTGGAAGGCAGCTCGCTGCCTGTCGGCGGAAAAAGCACGCACTGCGTTCTTTCGGGACACAGGGGATTGCCTTCGGCAAAGCTGTTCTCCAATCTTGACCAGATGACTGAGGGAGATACGTTTTCCGTCCGCACGCTTGATAAGGTGTTAACCTATGAGGTGGACGAAATCAGCATTGTGCTTCCTACCGACACCGCCAAGCTGCAAATCGTTGCGGGCGAGGACTTGTGCACGCTGATGACCTGCACGCCCTACGGCGTCAACAGCCACCGCCTTTTGGTGAGGGGGCACCGTGTTGACGAGGCAAACGCCGCCGTCAGAGTGACGGCAGACGCGCTCCAAATTGACCCGCTGCTGGTTGCTCCGGCAATTGCGGTTCCGTTGATTCTTGTTCTGTTTATCGTTGTTATCTTGCACAGAAACCATACGGGAAGGAGGTTATCATGAAATATAACAAAAAGTTTGTTTCATTCACAGCCGCTATCAATTAGCCTGTACCGCAAGGATGTGGTTGTCGGAGCGCACAATGATGACGCGCACTTCGGCAGAATCGGCTCACTGCTGTCGGACGACAGCGTGATTTTTCAAGCGAAAACCATTGCATTATAACAAAACCCGACAATTCTGTCAAACCCTTGACAAATTCCGGAAACTTGTGTATAATAATTAGAAACCTAATGATTAGGAAACTAACGAATTGTGACGGTGTCTTGTTTTATGCGCTTTTTAGCCTTCAAAAATAATCCCGAATATCTCGAAATGTCCCCAAGCAAGCGGACGATTCTTAATATCAAATTTCTCTACAACACCATGACTGCACTCTATGAGGGCAAGGAAAGCCAAAAGCGGGCGCTGATGATTCTGCTGCAAACAGGAGATATCACCCAGCGCGAGCTGACCCGCCGTCTTTGCATTACGCCTGCCTCCGTCAGCGAATTGCTGACCAAACTGGAAACGGACGGTATGCTGGTGCGCACCCAAAGCAAAACAGACCGCAGGCTGTTAATTCTGTCCCTGACCGAAAAGGGCAAAGCGGCTGCGCGGAAATATACCAACGCAAGAGAGCAGAGCCAGCAGGAAATGTTCGCGTGTCTGAGCGAAGAGGAAAAGGCAGCGCTGCTTTTAGCGCTTGAAAAACTGAATCTTGATTGGGATGAAAAATACCGATGAGCGGAAAGGGCTGATACTTATGGCAAAAATAGCAAATGTTGTCATCATCAATAACCAAAAGACCGTTAAAGTTCCCAAGGGACTGCGCTTAATTGTCCGAAAATGCTGCAAGGCAATTTTGGAAACCGAGTCGTTTCCCGGCCTTGCGGAAATCGGCGTGACCTTCACCGATACCAACGGCATACAGGAGCTCAACCGTCAGTATCAGCTTGCGGAACCGTCGGATGAAGTGGTGTTCTTTCCAACAGGTGAAAACGGCGAGTATGTTTCAAAGGCTTCCAACGGCGCAAAAATCCTCGGAGATGTCGTCATCAGCCTTGAAAAAGCCGAAAAAACGCGCCAAATGCACGGCGTCACGCTGGAGCGCGAGGTCGGTTATCTGACCGCGCACGGCGTGTTCGGGTTGCTTGGTTACTGTCCGATGTCCTCAAAGCCTCTGGAAAGAATGGCGCTCCGCGATAAGGTGGAGGACATTATGGATTTGCTCGGTCTGCCTGCTTCTCCGGGCTATGCGGCGACAAGATGATGGCGCAGGCTGCGTCATCTCTTTAAGAGAGGCTACGCGCTTTACTTCTTATGAAGTCAAAATGTCAATACCTGCGACGCCTTTTTATCTGATAAAGCTGACGTTTATCGTCGGCTTTTTTATTTTTAATCATTTGAAATGGTTGTTGACACTCTGTCAGAACGCGTGTATAATGGTAAAAGAAATAAGTAATAAATTGCGGTCTGTCTTATGAGAAAGGTGTGGGATAAATGAAACCGAATACCATTATCAAACGCGTTGTTGATGTGGCGTTGATGGTTGCGCTGTTGCTTTTGATGTCGTTTCAGGTGACGGAGCAGCTTGCGCATGAGTGGATTGGTATCGCGATGTTCGCGCTGACGATTGTACATCAGGTGTTGAACCGAAAGTATTACGCGGCAATCTTCAAGGGCAAATACAGTCCGCTGCGGATATTTCAACTGATTGTCAATATCCTATTGCTGCTGTCGTTTGTATGCACGGGACTGTCGGGCATGATGATGAGCCGCTTCGCGACGCCGTTTATGAACGGAATTTTGCCGTCATCCATTGTCCGTCAGGGGCACTTGGCGATGTCGCACTGGTCGTTTGTCCTGATGGGATTGCACCTTGGACTGCACTTCGGAATTGTAACCGCAAAGCTGAAAAACAGAACGGTAAAAATGATTCTCGGAATTGTGATGACGGGTATCTCCGTTTACGGTTTCTATCTGTTTTTCAAGACGGATATGCTCAATTATATGCTGTTCAGAATTCCGTTTGCTTTCCTCGATTATGAAAAAGCATGGTGGCTCGTCATTCTCGGGAATCTCGCGATGCTCCTTGCGTGGGTGTTTGC
>JAFUUV010000062.1 GCA_017471345.1 Ruminococcus sp. | reverse complement strand
CTTTTTTGAAAAATTATTTTTTCCGCAAACAGAAACCCGGTAAAAGATTCAGGTTTTTTTAAGCCTTGACAAATATGATATCAATGTAATAATAAAACAGGAGGTCACCTTATGCAGATTTTAATCGTAGAAGATGAAAAGCGTTTAGCGGAAGCCTTAAAACAAATTTTGCTGGAGCAAAAATATATGGCGGATGTGGTTTATGACGGAAACGACGGGCTGGATTACGGATTAAGCGGCATTTACGACCTGATTATTCTCGACATCATGCTCCCCTACCGCGACGGCTTTGCCATCGCCCACGAGCTGAGACGACAAAAAATTCAGACGCCGATTCTGATGCTGACCGCAAAAGACGCCGTGAGCGACAAGGTGGTCGGTCTGGACAGCGGCGCTGACGATTACATGACAAAGCCTTTCGCACCGGAGGAGCTGCTGGCGCGTGTGAAGGCGCTGACAAGACGCAGAGGTGAGGTCATGCTGGATGAAACCGGCTACGGCGACTTTCAGTTTAACGCCGCAACCTCTATGCTGAGCAAGGGAAGCAAATCCGTTCATCTCAATTTTAAAGAAGCTGAAATTCTGAAGCTGCTGATTGCCAACCGCGACATTATCATCTCCAAGGATGACATCATCACCAAGGTCTGGGGATACGATTCGGACGCCGGCTCCAACAACGTAGAGGCATACATCTCTTTTTTGCGCCGCAAGCTGCATTTTATTCAGTCTGATACGGAAATCAAGGCGATTAAAAAGGTCGGTTACAGATTGGAGCAGAAAGCATGATCCGGAAGCTGCGATGGCGTATCATCCTGATGAACATGGGTTTAATCGGAATTGTCATCATCGGCATCTTCACCGCCGTCTGTATCAATGATTACACCAAATCCAGCAGCGACTTGGAGCATGGCATGAATCAGGTGTTTTCGAAAAATATACAGAATTTTGACATGATGCCGGAGACTGACGACGAAGCCTTCCTCTTTAACAAGCACGGAAAGGATAAATATTTCAATAAGCCGGATATTCATGAAAACGCGCCAATGGAGATTTCCTCTTACGTCATTGTACATATCGGTACGGACGGAGAAATTGCCGATATTCAGGAAAGCAATGTCAGCATCAACGAGGACGACCTGAAAAATTGTGTGCAAATCGCGCTGGCTCGACCTGAAAAGTCCGGTCAAATCAATGATTACGGGCTGATGTACGTCAAAAAGGATGAAATGCAAACGACTGAGATTATTTTTGCGGATAACAGCAATATTTACAGCAACCTTTGGCGGACAATTTTGATTTGCGCGGCGCTGTTTGTCGCCAGCATGATTATTATTTTGCTGATTAGTCTGGGATTGTCCTGGTTAGCGGTTAAACCCGTCAAAAAAGCATGGGAGCAGCAAAAACAATTTGTCGCGGACGCTTCGCATGAGTTGAAAACACCGCTGACCGTCATTTTAGCGAACAACAATATCATGATGTCGCATCCCCGTTCCACGGTAGCCGAGGAACAAAAATGGCTGGAAAGCACCGAGGACGAGGCACAGCATATGAAGCAGCTGATTGATCAGATGCTCTTTTTAGCAAAATCAGACGCCGGCGACAGCCAATTGCAGCTTTCGGAGGTTAACCTCAGTGAGATTATCGAAGGATCCTCGCTGAATTTTGAACCGGTCGCGTTTGAAAAAGACGTCATGATTGACGCGGATATCGCGCCCGACATCATCATTGAGGCAAATCAGACACAGCTCAATCAGTTGGCGCATATTTTAATTGATAACGCGGTAAAATACGCGGATAAGAGCAGCACGATAAGTATT
>JAFUUV010000012.1 GCA_017471345.1 Ruminococcus sp. | reverse complement strand
AATGCCACCTCCCCTCAAGGGGAGGCTTTCAATGTTCCGGCAAAAAGCTTTCTTCTAAAAGGCGACCGCTCAGGATGACAGGAAAGCTGTAGGGAACGGCTTCCCAGACGTCCCGATTTGCCTAACGTTTGGTTCGGCGGGACGTCAGGGATGCCGTCCCCTACAAGTCGTAAAAAACTACCGGAAATCCTTGCTCTGCATGGGTGCGGCACAAAAAAGGCTCCCCTTGAGGGGAGGCTTACCTTACCGAAAAGGTTCGGGTATCTATTTGGACATAGACAGCAGAAAAAAGCCCTCCGATTGCTCGGAGGGCTTGTGTTGCAAGTGATATCCTGATAACAGTCTGAAACCGATTATACAGGCTGACCCGCTCTGCCGGTGCCGGTAGCGAACTCAGCAGCGAACTTCTGAACGCAGGTAGCGTCGAGGATAGAAATTCTGCCGTCGCCGTTTACGTCAGCAACATCAGCGTTGAAGGTAGCGCCTTCGATGGGCAGGTCGATGGCAGCCATCTGGATGTAGGTAGCGTCTACAGCGTCAACCTTGCCGTTGCCGTCAACGTCACCCCAGAGAACTACGGGAGCAGGCTCGGTGGTGGGCTGTTCGGGAGCAGCGGTGATGACGGTGATGGTAGCGCCGCCCTTCTTCGCGGAATCCCAGTTGGTGAGGTCAAGACGGAGGGTGATGTTGCAGGTCTCTTCCTCGGACTCAACAGCAAATGTCGCGTTGCCGCCGTTGTAAACGGACTCAACTGCAGTGTCGAGCGCGATTTCGGCAGTAGAAGCGGATTCGCCGTAGCCCCAGTTCATATCCCAGTTGCCGTTAGCGGCAAACTTGAACTGATAGTTGGTGTTGGTGTCAACATCCTCGAAGGTGATTTCGTAAACGCCATCGGAAACCTCGGTCATCTTGTTGGCATCAGCGTCCACCTTCCAGCTCTCGCCGTTGAGGAAGGCTGTACCGCCGGACTCGCCGACAGCATAGATCGCATCAAGCTTGTATACGGGAGGTACAACGCCGTCGCCGGTGACGGTGATTTCGCCGGTCTCGGGGTTGAAGGTAACGGTGACGTCACAATCCTCATTGACGCTGAAGTCAACGTTGCGTTCGGTGCCGTCCAGTCCGTGCCATACAGCGTTGGCAGCGTCGCCTTCGATGAACTGTACAACCTTGACAGCGTAGATGCCGTCAGCAGCGGTAACAGCGGGAACAGTGATGGAGTAGGTGCCGTCCTCTGCCTTGGTCATGGTGTAGGAATCGGGATCGGGATTCCAGCCGGTGCTCAGCCAGTTGGTGGTGCCGGCGAGAACAAAGACGTCCTCAGCGGGAGCAGGCTCGGTGGTGGGAGCAACAGTGGTGGGCTCCACAGTGGTGGGCTCTGCGGTAACAGGCTCGGTAGGCTCAACGGTGGTGGGCTCTGCGGTGGTAGGCTCCACGGTGGTGGGCTCAGCAGTAGTGGGCTCCACGGTGGTGGGCTCAGCAGTAGTGGGCTCAACAGTGGTGGGCTCAGCAGTAGTGGGCTCAACAGTGGTGGGCTCTGCGGTGGTAGGCTCAACGGTGGTGGGCTCCGCGGTGGTAGGCTCAACAGTGGTGGGCTCAACGGTAGTGGGCTCAACCTCCTCGTCGCTCAGACCGAGAGCAGCCTGAACAGCCTTGGGAGAAGCAAGCTTCTTGTGGTCAACGGTGAGGTCAAGCTTGTTGGCGTCGTAGCGAACGAACTCAACGGGGCAGCCATTTTCCTTATCCTTATCATCGGGATTAGCGGGCTCGACGGTGCCGGCTTCGATGAGGTAGCCGTAATCAGCCATATACTGATCATAAACTTCCTTGGGAGTGGTGCCGAGCTTCTCGCAGAGTACCTGGTTCTTGGCAGGATCGTTGAAGTAGCCGACGTTGATGAAGTTGGTGAGGTAGTCCTTCAGCTTGGAGGAAAGCATCTGCGCTCTGGGCTGATGGGCAGGGAACTGACCGTCTACGAACTTACCGGTGGAGGTGACGTTCGCCATAACGTCGAGTTCAGGATGGTTCTTCCAGTGAGCGAAGTAGTCGCTCTTCGCGGAGTTCGCCGCGTTCTCACGGGTCTGGATGGGAGTGGTGAGCTCAACGGTATCGCCGAGGCAGTCGGTGGTCATGGAGACGTCCGCTGTCTGGAAGCCGCCGTTGGAGGAGGTGGAGAACAGAACGCCGCAGTCCATGTCGGGGTTCTGCTCGAGGTAACGGAAGTAGTTGACCTTCTTCTTCTTACCGGTCGCGGGATCGGTCTCGGTAAGGGTTACGGTGTAGGCGCTGTTGATGTTGTAGGAGAACAGACCGTCTTTCTGCTCGCCTTCGAGTACGCACTGACCGGGCTTGGTCTCCCAGCCGGGATCAAAGAACTCTTTGCTCTTGCCGTAAACGACATAGGGGTTGCAGTACACAAGGGCGGTCTTGTTGAGCTTGTTGACCTTAACGTTCATCACGTCGCCCCAAGTACCGTCGGTGGGATACTGGAAATAAATCTTCTGCTCACCGATTGCCGCGCATTCTTCTTCTGTCGGACGGGGCAGGGTGTTTTCCACCGGCACCGCACCGGCAGTAACAACCGCCGCACTGGTAAAAGCAGATGTTGCCATCAGCACCGCAAGAACGGAGCTAAGCAACTTTGTTGACTTTTTCATGTGGATTTTCCTCCTTTTAAATTAACTCATATTTAGAGTAATTACATTATAACTCAATTATATCAATTTTACAAGAGCTTTTTATGAAAAATATGACGAAATCTTCATTTTTCAAATCCTGCCCTGTCCCTGACCTTACCCTGTCATCCCGCGCGTCCCGAAATCATTATGCATGATGAATCACCTCCCCGCACACGTGAATCTAATTTGTTAATCGTTTTGTAATCATCTGCCGGCTGTCATCCCGAGCGGTCGCCAATAGGCGAATTTGCGACAGCAAATAGTCGAGGGATCCCCTTCGGCGAGAGACGTTGGTGTCCTATCAAGGGGATTCCTCCACTAAACGCTTCGCGTTTTGCCCTTTGGGCACCGGTCGGAATGACAGAGTTGTTTTTATTGTTGCATTTCTATTACGAAATTAGATTCACGTGCCGCCCCGTAAACTCATACTTGACAAACTACAGGTTATTTTGTAAAATCAAGAGGTGAGTATATATTAATGAAAAGAGGCTTACCCTATGGATAATTCCAAAAAGACTATGGAAAAAATCGTCGCTCTGTGCAAGGGCAGGGGTTTTGTGTATCCCGGCTCCGAGATTTACGGCGGCCTTGCCAACACCTGGGACTACGGTCCGCTGGGCATGGCGCTGAAAAACAACCTCAAGGCGGCGTGGCTGAAAAAGTTTGTGCAGGAAAATAAATACAACGTCGGACTGGACGCGGCGATTCTGATGAATCCTCAGACATGGGTGGCGTCCGGACACGTGGGCGGCTTCTCCGATCCCAAGATGGACTGCAAGGAGTGCAAAACCCGTCACCGTGCCGACGACCTGATTGAGGACTTCGACGGCACCAACGTCGCCGGCTGGACAAACGAGCAGATGACCGACTACATCAACGAGCACCAGATTCCCTGTCCTAACTGCGGCAAGCACAACTTCACCGAAATCCGTCAGTTCAACCTGATGTTCAAAACCTTCCAGGGCGTGACCGAGGACAGCAAAAACGAGCTGTATCTCCGTCCCGAAACCGCGCAGGGCATCTTTGTCAACTTCGCGAACATCGCGCGTACCACGCGCAAAAAGCTGCCCTTCGGCGTGTGCCAGATTGGCAAGTCCTTCCGCAACGAGATTACGCCCGGCAACTTCATCTTCCGCGTGCGCGAGTTTGAGCAGATGGAGCTGGAGTTCTTCTGCAAGCCCGGCACCGACCTCGAGTGGTTCGACTACTGGAGAAGCTACTGCCGCGACTTCCTGTATGCCCTCGGCATCAAGGAGGAAAACCTCCGTCTGCGCGACCACGATCCCAAGGAGCTGGCGTTCTACTCCAAGGGTACCACCGACTTTGAGTACCTCTTCCCCTTCGGCTGGGGCGAGCTGTGGGGCATCGCCGACCGCACCGATTACGACCTCAACCAGCATATCAAGGAAAGCGGTCAGGCGCTTGATTACTTCGATCCCACCGACAACACGCGCTATGTGCCCTATGTCATCGAGCCCTCGCTCGGTGTGGAGCGTCTGTTCCTTGCCACCGTCGTCGAGGCGTACGACGAGGAGCAGCTTGACGAGAAGGACAGCCGCGTGGTCATGCACTTCCATCCCTTCCTCGCGCCGTTCAAGGCGGCGGTGCTGCCGCTGTCCAAGAAGCTCAGCGAGCAGGCAGACGCGGTGCGCGAGCAGCTTGCGAAGGACTTTATGGTGGACTTTGACGAGACCGGCTCCATCGGCAAGCGCTATCGCCGTCAGGATGAAATCGGTACGCCGTTCTGCATCACCTACGACTTTGACAGCGCCGAGGACGGCTGCGTCACTGTTCGTGACAGAGACACCATGCAGCAGGAACGCGTCAAAATCGCCGAGCTCAACCAATACATCGCCGAAAGAGTCAAGCTTTGACAGACAATCAGCGCAGCGGTCAAGCCGCCGCGCTGTTTTTTTGCAAGAATGTTGAAGCAATGCCTGTCGTGATTGCCGTTTTTGTCAGTCTGTGCACCTTGTTTTTGACAAAACTGTGTATTTCTATGTGTACAGTTTTGTGTTACAATGCAATCATTCCAAAACAGAGGTGACAAAAAATGACAACGACACGTGCTCAAAAATCAAAATACACCGGCAAAACCATAGCGCTCACCGCGATGTTCGCGGCGCTGGTGACCGCCGCGACCGCCTTTATCAAAATTCCCGCGCCGCTGGGGTATGCCCACGCCGGCGACGCCGTTGTCTATCTGGCGGCGTGCGTGCTTCCGGCACCGTTTGGGTTTATCGCGGCGTCGCTGGGCGGCGGACTTGCCGACCTGCTGTCGGGCTACGCGGTCTGGGCTGTTCCGACGGCGCTGATCAAGGCGCTGAACGTCCTGCCGTTTTTCCTGATGCGCCGCCGGCTGCAGCGCGCGCGCAAGGACAGCCGCATCCTTCATCCGCTCACGCTGCTGATGCTTCTGCCGACCACGGCGGTGACTGTCGGTGGTTACTTTGCCGCCAATCTGCTGCTCTACGACCGCGGCGCGGCATGGGCGGAAACACCGTTTAACCTGGTACAAGCCGCTGTGGCAGCCGTGCTGTTCATCATCCTTGGCGCCGCGCTCGACGCGATATCCTTCAAGCAAAAGCTCATATAAAAAAGCGCTGTCCCGACAAAAGCGCGGGGCAGCGCCTTGTTTTATGATCCGAAAAGCTTCAGAATTTCGTCCTTCTGCGCCATGATGGCGTCGTAGCCCTCCTGAATGGTTTCGTCAACGCTGTCGATGGCGAACAGCTGGGTGTTTTCGTTCTTGATTTCAACCGAGAGGTCGGCAAGCTCACGCGATTTGCGCGTGCCGTCGATGGAATACACATCGAGCGCGCGCCAAATGACCTTGATCAGACCGTCGAGACCGGCGTCGGGATTGTAGGACATGATGTCAAAGCCGATGGCAAGCACCCTGCCGACGCCCATATCCTTGAGCACCTTGACGGGAAGGTTGTCCTTGGAGCCGCCGTCGATGAAATTATAATTGCCGTAATCGCAGGTGGTGTAGATTGCCGGAAAGGACATACTGGCGCGGACGGCGACGTCGAGCGGCACGTCGGTGAGGTAATGAATGTGGTCGTTTTCGAGGTGCTCGTCCTCGGTGAGAAAGATGCACTCGTCGGTGGTGAGGGTATCGACCGTGCAGATGGAAAGGTTAATCGGCAGGTCGCGGAAGCCGCGCACGCTCTTGAGGAGCATTCCCTCCTTCATCACATCGGCAATCAGCTGACCGTCCTTGATGCCGTCCTTGTCCACCTTTTTGTTGATGATGAAGGTCGCGAGCGCCTTGAAAATCAAGCCGCTGTCGATTTCGGCGAGGGTTTTCCAGTGCTTCTTGGCAAAATAGCGCATCTCTCCGGGCGTCATACCCATGGCGCAAATCGCCGCCATCGCCGCGCCGGAGCTGGTGCCGGAGACATACTGCGGATGAATCCCCAGCTCGTAAAGCGCCTCTATCGCGCCGATATGCGCGATTCCCTGCAAGCCGCCGCCCGAAAACGCGATGCCGACGGCGTTTTCTCTGTCTGCTTTTTCCATGCGAAATTCCTTTCCTCAGCGTCAGAGGTTCCCTTTACTGATAAAATCTGTATACATTGCAGTACGACTCGGTTTCGACGAAGTAGTCGTACCAGTTGTAAAATTCGTCGAAGCGGTAGTCCTTCTGAATCAGCTCGTATTGTTTGAGTCCTGTGTTTTGCATCACACCGTCTATCACCGCCTGCTCGTCGGCAAGGCGCGAGATATACACCGTGATTTCGCTGCCCCCGACCGCGCGCAGCGTGTCGAGCGACTCGGCGTCCTGACGGTCAACATCGCCGTTGTTCATATACGCGTCGGCGAAGGCGGTGATTTTTCCGTTGGTAATCACGCCGCGCTTGTTGGCGAAGTCCTCTAACTCCGACGCCAGCGTCGGCGACATTCGGGAGGTCTGCACGATGTAGGTGTTGTCATAGAGCATAAACTTGTCGATGCACTTGTTCCATTCCAGCATGGCGGTGCCGACAAAAACGCAGCTTTTCGTCTGCGGCTGATAGAGGTTGGTTTTGCCGTAGAGGTAGTACGGGCGCACCGTGATGAACCCGAGCACACTTGCCAAAAGCAGCGCGGCAGGCACGGCAAGCTGCACCTTTTCCTGACGGAACAGCCGCGCGACGCGTATCCACACGAAGGTGAACATCATCGAAATCAGCGGCAGGCTTGCCATGACATAGCGGTCGCTGTTGAACGGCGATACCAGCGAAATGCCGATGAAAAACACCAGCCCGGGAATGATGATGAAAAACGCCTTGCGGCTGAGCTTTTGCTTTCTGACAAAGCGGAAGTACACGCCGAAGCCGAGCGCGGCAACGGCACAAGCGGCGAACAGCCAGACCTGCCCGAGAAACAAATCCTTGGAAAGCACCTGAATGTAGGTGCCGATTTTGTAGAACACATAGGTGACAATGGTAATCGCGTCAATTGAAAGGTTGAGCGAGCCGAGACCGCGGTTGCCGCCGAGGACATTCTGGATGATATGCGGATAAATCGCCATGGCAATACCGGCGCCGAGCAAGGCGGTGACGGCGTAAAACAGAAAGCCCTTGAGCTTCTTTTCCCTGATGCTGAAAATCAGGTAGACCAGACCGGCAAGTCCGGCGCAGAGAATGAAATAATACTGCGTGAGCACGCCGAGAATCACGACCGGCAGCAGGAGCAGACATTGCCGCAGGCGCACTCTTTCCTGCTCGTAAAACCAGAGCGTGAGATTGATGAACGCCAGCACAAAGAAGGTCAGCGAAGCGTACATCCGCAGGTAAATCGTGGTGGTGACGCAGGCGACACTCAGCGCGTAGGCGCCGGCGGCAATCAGGGCGTAGAGATTGTTGCCCGTAACGCGCCTGCCGATTTGATACAGCATCACCAGCGCTCCCGCCATCATCACAACGTTGATGACAAACGCCAGCCACTTGCTGAATACCCCCGGGAAGAAGGAGCAGACCGTATGCACCAGCGCGTAATAAAACGGCGGATGCGACGCGTCAATAATCTGATTTTCAATCACCTGCGCGTAGTCGAAGCGGTCGTCGGGACTGACGGCAAGGTACTCCGTCATATCCTCGGGCGTATTGGGCACGCCGTCGCCGATATGCAGCTGCTTGGAGGAATTCGCGAGGTTGTAGGTAAGCAGCTCGTCCTCGTGATAGCCCTGCTTGCTGCTCAAAAACAGCGCGGAAACACACAGGCTGAGCAGCACAATGACCGCCAAAGCGATACGGGCGGTTCTGTTGCTGATGTTCATACACAACACCTTCCATACAATATATGTTTATTATAGCACCAAAAGGCGGCAATTCTCAATAGGGTTTCGCAAAAATTTCCGCATTATTTTGCGCCGTTCCGCCTCCCGAAAAACAGAAACGGAACAAAGCGAACCGCTCCGTTCCGTCCGGTGATTATTTTTTCATGGACTGCGCAAATTGGCGTGCCTTGCGGAAATCGTCGTCGGACGGCAATCCCTTGTTGATGAAAATCCATGAAGCGGCGCAGTGAAATTCCTTGTCGCTGAGCGGAATATGCAGCGCGTCGCAGACCTTCTTCACCATGCCGTGAGTGGATTTGCCGGAGCATGAGGTGCTGAAATTGACCACCTCGCCGATTTTGTCCTTGTTGCGCGCGAGGAAGTCCTTGACCTCCTTGTCAATGTTGGAAGCGTACATCGCGTTGACCAGGAACAGGCGGTCAACCTTTTCCCTGAGGTCAGTAGATACGGGAACGGCGCGTTCGCCGGCGGACTTGGCGATTTCCTTGGCAAGCCTTTCGGTGTTGCCCTTTTTGGACTTGGTGTAATAGCGGATAGCGATTTTCATAACGGTTTCCTCCCTTCATAACGCTATCATAACACAGATGAGGCTGTCGTGACAACTGATTTTGAAAACTTTTTTCGTTCTCATAGACATTCGGCGCGGTTTCTGTTATGATGGTAGCAGAGGTGAGCACGGATGAAAAAGCATTTTTTGGCGGCAGCCGGCGCGGTGATGTGCCTGTTCGGCGCGTGTCAGGTGAAGCCCGCGGAAACAAAAACAACGATATGGGTGACCGTTTGCAGCGAGGCAGCGGAAGCGGAGGTCTGGATTTTGCCGCAGACCGAGGAGACGCTGAAAACCACGCTGTGGGGTATGCCGACGTTCGGCAGAATGAAAACGGGTGAGGAAAAAGCCGCCGCCGTCGAGCTTTCGGCGTCCGGCAAATATATTCTGCGCGTGATTGATACCAACCACCGGTATTACGCGGCAAACGACCTGACGCTGAACGACCGGTATACGGTGCGGCTCGGCAGGGACGCGTCGCTGACGGTGCTCGACGACAAGGGCGGCGTTGCCGCCACGCGTGAAAATATTTTTGAAGGCGCCCTCGGCGCACAGTAAACTAACAGCACCTCCGGCCAAAGGTCGGAGGTGCTGTGGGTTATGCCTGCTTGCGCAGGGCGATTTTTTGATTGAACAGTGCGGCGTCGTCTTTTCTGACCTTGCCGAACCAGCCGAGCTTCTTTTTGGCAAAGAGAAGGAACGCAATGTAAAGGCAGAAACAGGGGATAATGATGACCACGCTGAACACATCCACCTCGGACTGTACCGCGCCGAAGCCGAAGCCGGCGAACAAAAACGCCGTCAGGTTGTTGACGATATGCGCGGCGCAGCTTGCCTCCAGTCCGTTGGTAATATACGCGCACACACCTAAGCCGGCGCCCATCAGCGCGACGGAAATCACACCGAAGATATTGTACGGATGCATCGCGGCGAAGAGCAGGGTTTGCAGAATAATCGGAATCACCGGCAGCTTGATCCACGAGCCGAACGTCTGCATGGCGAGTCCGCGGAACACGTACTCCTCGGCGCAGCACTGCAGCGGCACCAGTATCAGGCACACAATCAGGCCGGCAACCGTAAAGCGGATATTGCCGGACTGCGGCTGTGTCAGCAGCGTCTGGAGCGTCAGCGGCAAGCCGATGCACACCAGCGCGCCGATGAGGGTTTTGAAAAACACGCCGAAGTCAAAGCCGCCGCGCGAGGAGGAATAGGACGAAAAGCTGCGCGCGTTGACAATGCGGTTGGCAAGCAGCAGCGCCGGCAAAAACATCGCGATGCTGCCGAGCGAGGTAATCGCGCCGTGAACGGAGTAGGCGTCCATATGATCATAGCCGCCTTGCATGAGCTCCACAGGATTCACACCCTGCGCCGAGGCGAGGACGCTGCCGATTAAACCGACGATGGTGGAAAAGACAAAGAAAAAGACGATCATCAGCAGCGCAGTCAACAGCGGCTTGTACCACTTGTATGGCGTAAACTGTTTGGGGTATGGAAAATAAGCAGGGATATTTGCAGACAAAAAATCATCTCCATTTCAAAAAAACTGCTCATATTATAAACCGCGCGGCAAAAAATGTCAACATGACGGCGGTAATATTTTTTTCGTGCAAATTCATGGAAATTCGACAAAATACGAATTGATTTTTGCGGCTGTCCGTGCTATTATTATTTTATACGATAAGCTTGCCATTCGCATGAAATCTTTTGTGCGATATGTGCGAAGGTCATTGAGGGAGGCAAAATTGATATGGCAAAAAAAATAACCAAACAGCGAAAACCGATTATCACGCTTTTAGCGGCACTGGGAGTGACCGTTCTCGGTATTGTCCTGCTGTTTTTGGAGGATGAAACCGTCGAGTATTTAATGTCGCTGATTGTATCCGTCAGCCTGGTGCTGGGCGGCGTTTCGTTTATGATTCAGTTCTTCCAAATCAAACGCTATATAGCAGGTATTCTGGGACTGATCGCGTACTTGGCGGTCGCGACTGTTCTGCTGATATTGCAGTACTTTTTCTCGTTTATCTCACTCGCGCCTTGTATACTGGTCGGCATCATCGCGGTGGTTGTCGGCGTTGTCAGAGCCGCGATTTGCGTCAACTGCTTCGTCAACGGCTTTCGCGGCGGCATTATGAACGGCTTGTTCGCGATTCTTTTAATCACGACAGGTTTGTTTTTAGCGATTGCGCCGGTTGAAAACTTCGCGGCGCTGCGCTATATCATCTCCTTATATCTGATTATCTACGCGATTACGCTTTTCGGAGATTTTTACGCCGAGGTGACACAGTCCGAGTTAGAGGAGGACCGTATGCACCGCCGCACGCATATTTCGCTGCCCAACCTCTTTACGGCGTTCAAAATCAAAAACATGGTCAAGGAAATTTACAAGCAGATTGAGGATCAGAAATTCGAGAAAAAAATCATTGTTGAGGACAAGCCCAACAGCAGCTTCGACTCCGTCAACCTTGAAATCAACCTGCATCTGACCGACCCCTCCGGCAACCAGTTCGGTCATATGGATATCGCCATCGGCGACACCGTGTATTCCTACGGCACCTACGACAAGAGCAAAAACAAATTGGCAGGCTTTATTTCACAGGGCACCTACGCGGAAATTCCCAAGCTGCCGTACTACAAATACTGTGTTGACAACTGCGGCGATTACATCATCAGCTACGGCGCCTGCTTCTCCAAAAAGCAGCTCCAGTCGGTCAAGGACAAGCTGAAAATGTTCCATGATTACTGCGAGCCGCTGGAATTCAAAATTGAGCATCCCGAAATCACCACCCCCGAGCCGGGCAAGCGCTACGGCGATTCGGGAGAAAACCTGGTGCAGTTCCTGAACGCGAAGATTTTCACCGTTGTCGGCGGCGCGTTTAAGAGCTATTTCGGCGTGAACATCAACTGCGTCATGTTCGCGGACTGGCTGCTCTCCGATACGGGCATCGACGCGGTTTCCGCAGGCGGTCTGCGCACACCCGGCACGTTTTACTATATGCTCGAGAATATGTTCCACCGTCCGCACAACCGCATCATCCGGAAGATTTCCTACTTCTCCACCGAGAACATGGATGAAATCATCAAACTCGGCAGCTGAAAATAAATATGGTAACGCCCCTGCGCATCTTGCCGCAGGGGCGGTTTTTTCATCCTGAATCCGTAAAACTTAAGACACCAATGGTTGATGATTGACCATCTCAGTTTTACGGATTCAGGTTCATCTCATGCGGATGGTGTAGACCGCCTTGTCCTCCGTTTGCTTCCATTCATGGGAAAAGCCGTGCAAATCGAGGGCGGCGGCAACAATCTGCAGCCCGACGCCGGTGGCTTCGGGATTGGCGGCAGCGGCGACGGTGTTCTCCATCGAAAAAACGCGGTCGCGCAGGGACATGACGACCACGCTGCCCTCGGGTGAATAGCGGACGGCATTGTCCGCGAGGTTTTCAAGGGCGGTTCGCAGCAGGTCGCGGTCGGCGGTGACCATCACGTCGCCCTCGCAGATGACGCGGAAATCGCGCTTTTCGCCAAACGCGCCGGCAATCTCCTCCATCAGCGCACGCAAATCCACGGCGGTTTTGCAAAGCGGACAGGCATCCGCGTCGAGGCGGCTGAGAGCAAGCATCCGATGGACGCGGGCGTTGACCTCCTCGGTGCGGGAGATGATTTTGTCGGCGTAGTAAGCGCGCTTGTCGGTATGGAGGTTCTCCTTGAGATGCTGCGCGTAGCCGCCGATGACAAACAGGGGTGTTTTGATATCATGCGCGAGGGCGTTGGTCAGGCTGACGCGCTTGCGTTCCTCCTGATACTGGTTTTTGAGCATCCGCCACAGCAGCACGCACAGCAGCGTGCCGATGACAGCGAAAAAGCCGAACAGCAAGCCGACGCCGACCGCTAATTCCGTGCCGCACTCCTCCCACAGCTTCACGCGCCGCGCGTAGGTGAGGGTATAAGACTGATAGTCGCCCTGATAAACGGTAGCGTCCGCGCCGTTCCGATCATCCGCCGCGCCCGTGGTGTAAACAGGGTAGCTGACAGGCGTGTCAAAGAGCAGGATGTATTCCAAAAAGCCCGTGCGCAGCATATTGTGCGCGTCCACGCGCTCCCAATCCGCCTGACTGACGGCGCTGAGCACATCGTTTTGCGGTTCCTTCAGGAAAAAATCTCTCGGAATCTCGTTGCGGTGCATCGCGTCGCGGTCGGTGAGCGAGGTGGCAATGGATACCTCCCGCTCCGCGTCAAAATGATACCGCTTGGTGTCGGGCGTGAGGGTGTAGGTCTGAATCACCGTGTCGTCGCTGTTCCAGCCGTCCTCGTCGGTAACGGTGACAAGCTGCACCTTCTTGGGCACCAGTTCACGGGTGAAGGCGAGGTAATACTGTGTGCAGACAAGCCGGTAATCCTCGCTTTGGGTGAGAAAGCGCTCGATCTCCTGCCGCTGCTCGTCCGTCATGGAGGCGAGGAAGTTGGCGCGGTCAAGATAGCCCTGATGCAGAATCGAGCTGCCTGCCGGCGCGGTGTAAAACTCCAGCGCCGTTTTTCCGCGGTTGTCGGCGATGTCGCCGGTGGTTTTGTCGCTGATGGTCAGTTGGGTGCGGCGGTCAAGGCTGCCGTCCTTGCCGAGCCTCGGCGACGCGCCGGTGAGCAGGAAGGTCAGACCGTTGCGCCCCATCTGCGCCGCCGAGCCGTAAAAAATATTTTGCTCCACGACGTGCAGCTCACCGAGCATTTCCTTCTGCATCTCATCCTTGCAGGCGTTCAGGCGTATGGCGCAAAACGCCGCCGAGACCGCCAGCCACGCCGCCAACAGCAGCAGCGTGACGCGGCGGATGAGCCGGATTTTTTGTTGTTTAAGTCGTTTGTTCATCTTCGTCCTCCATTCTGTAGCCGCGCCTGACAACGGTTTTGAGCAGGTGCGCGTGGTTTCCCAGCGATTTGCGGAGATTCTTGATGTGGCTGTCGAGGACGCGCTCGTCCACGTCGGCGTCCCATCCCCATATCCGCTCGACCAAAGCGGCGCGGCTGACAATCCTGCCCCTGTTTTCCATCAGCATTTTGAGCACCGCGTACTCCTTGGCGGTCAGGCGCAGGGGTTCGTTGGCGAGGTGTACCGCGCCGTTGTTGGGATTGAGCGTCAGGGCGCCGCAGCGGTAGACCGGCGAACGCACCAAGCCCTTGGCGCGTTTGAGCAGCGCCAGCGTCTTTTGATAGAGCACCGGCAGCGGAAACGGCTTGACCACGTAATCGTCGCACCCGAGGGCGTAGCCGCTGAGCATATCCGCTTCGCCGGCGCGTGCCGTGATGAATATAATCGGCACATCGCTGTGTTGGCGCACCTCGCGGCAGATTTCAAAGCCGTCTATCCGCGGCAGGTTGATATCGAGCAGCAAGAGGTCGCAGGCGTGCTCATAGGCTTTTTCCAAGCCCTCCTGTCCGTCACGCGCGGTGACAACAGACAGAGCGCCGCCGCTTTTTGCCGCAAAGTAGTCCGCGATGATTTCGCGGATATCCTGTTCGTCCTCAACCAGTAAAATTTGATACATCTTTCATCACCTGCGTTTATTCTATCATAGGTATCTGGAATTCGTGTGGAGAAACGCAAAAAAGGGGCTGTGAAAAAACACCCCAAAAAAACAGACAGGCACATAACCGAAAGCATAGACGGTTATGTGCCTGTTGTGGTATAATAATTTTATGAAAAACAATACCGAAATCAATTATACACCAAAGCAAGGAAGATTT
>JAFUUV010000011.1 GCA_017471345.1 Ruminococcus sp. | reverse complement strand
GGCTGCGTGATATTCAAAGAGCTGTTCCTTTGGGGTAAGGGGAGGTGTGCGGTTTTTTCAACATTTTTCCACATAACTGCTGCAAAAAAGAGGGCGCTGTGAAGTCGGAAGCTTTTAGCTTCGTTTCTTCACAGCGCCTGTTTACTTTTACCTACCGCCGATGACCGGACAGATCCCGAGCGTAAAAAAAAACGTCCGGCGGACGGATTTGGCATGAAGCTGATATCAACTATACGCCCGGACGAAGAAATTGGCATAGAATAGTTTGGTCAAATGATGGGTTAATATTTGTAACATATGACCATTATCACACTTTTTATGAAATTGTTTAGGAGGTAAAGAATGTATCAGGCAACAATAGATTTAACTGACTGCAAATATTTAATGGAGCTACATGAGAGAATAAAAACAGGCCTAAATTTGGAAGAAGGATATGGGAGAAATATGGATGCTTTTTGGGATGAAATCAATAGAAATATTAAGTGTGATTTTATAACCGTCAAAGGCAGCAAAACCGTATCAAAGGATTTAAAAGGCACTGTTGAAAAAATGCACAAAATCTTGGAAAGGAACAAGCAGAGCTGGGCGCACTCAGATTGTCCTTTCGATTATGAATTTGTAGATTAATCCGTTATGGACACTCTTTTCCTTTTTATAAAGGAATTTGCCGTACAAATTCCCTGCTTGCTATAGCATAAGACAAACCATTGTATTTTGCAGCGTAATGTGTTACAATAACTTAAACGGAGGTGTTTTTTATTCGGATTTACTGAGGACGAAATCAAAAGGTATCAGTCAATCATTGAGAATAATAAATCCGTTCTGATAGAAAGTTGTCTACTTTCTATCAGTGAATAGTATTAAAGGTGATATGAAATGAGGAAAAAATATATTTTACTGCTCGCGGCGGTCTGCTGTGCTTTGTTTGCAGGCTGTCAGTTCGGCAATCATACGGAATCCGAAAATCCGCCGCAGACGGAAACTGTTGCGGAACAAACCACAGCTGTCGACAACATGCCTGACGTGCCTGTCGGCGATAAAATCGACGTTACTGAGCCGGTCATCACCACCGACTTCGAAATGCTTTCCAAATACGGTTTGAACTTTGATGTTTACGCCAGAAAGCCGCGCACCTTCGACGATACCCTGCAGCACAAGGACGAAAACGACCTCTATATCACGGACAGGATGTGCAACTCCTTTGACTACTTTACCACCATCGAGGCGGTCTATGTTAAGCGCGAAAACCGAACGGTTAACCTGTGCTGTTATCTCGCCGACCGCCGCAGCGAAAAGGCAAAGGAGATAGTTTTCAAGGTCGATGAGGACAAGAAACGAATAACCCCGACCCAATATGTCTGTGCCGAAGGCGATTATCATATGAAGGGATTTTTCTCAAATGAACAGAGCGAAAAACTCGCCTTTGACTACACCGCTCTGAAAAGCGAAGCGGTCGCGAACAAAGCGCGCGCTTTGCTTCATACGCCTTTATTGAACCAAGTCAATACCGTCTCGGATGAAGCGAGGTTGAACAGCGGCGCAGAGACCGACGATATTATGAAATATGTCGATGTTGCGCATATGCTGAAACAGGATATCTCAGAGATTGAGGAAATATCTTATAACGCGTACATTCCGCGCCACAACTGCATAGGGCTGATAAACACCGAGGAGCACTATCACCCGTGGTACTTCTGCCTTTATAAAATCAAGGAGAGCACGGACGTTTCGGTAACGGTAGATAACAGCAAAAACGAGCTCATAATCAAGGGCAAATATTCCGATTACAACACCCACAGCCACACCTACACCGCCGAGATAAACAAGGATAACGGAGTTATGCTTAACAGAGTTGAGAAGAACGGCTCGGGCGATGTGGTTGAAGAAATCAATACGATTATGATCGCAATCGATCGCGAGATAGACCAAAGTGTGTTTGACAAGCTCGAGCTTCCGTAAAAAAACTAACGCTCAGGGAAATATGCATTAATCTGTTAATACCCGCAATTATCTTTTTGCTGTTAGGCGGTTTGGCTTAACTTGTGACCATTATTGGAAGATATCGGTCAAAATTTGCGACGCTAAATCAAAGAAAGTGATTTTTCGCCAATGCCGTAAATGCTGGTGGCAGGTTAATAATAATTACAATCAAAAATGTGAACGCTGCACTTGACATTACTTGTTGAGTGCAGCGTTTTATACTTTATCGAGAAGAAATTTAGATTTATGATTGGGGGAAAATTAAATAGGTTACCTCAATGAATTAAAATCCGAGCGCAATCCTCAGTTTGTAAAGAACTATGAGAAATATAAACAGAAATACCATTTAGCGGAATAAAAATCACATATCAGAGAATAGTCTTAAACACAGGGCAGCCAAAAGGCTGATACTCATAAGGATGATTCGAAATCACAAGAGAAACAGCCGATTGGGAGTCAAGACAAAGCATCGTACAGATTGAAGTCTGTACGGTGTCTTTTTATATGCAGCCTCATACAAACGAAATTCTAATTCTGGATAGTATATTTCCTTAAAATATGATATAATCTAATGGCGAAATAAATTTAGTCTTCTAAAATACTTATTTCTAACATGAACGCTTTGATTTGTTGAAACAATAATCTTGATTCAACTTGCGCCAATTTGCAACGATGTTTACGGAATAATCAAAGTTGCATAAAACATAACACTAAATTTTTTCTATCATTATATACTATTCATTTATTACGTTAGTCAAGGTGTATTGATTCTGGCAATAATTATATAGGAACACTTTGGGAAATATACCTCTTTGCACTCTTCTTCCTAATTCTATAGCCATTCCTGCTGGAATACTTGCAAAAAGATGTATCTCATTATATTGTGCAATAGAAGGAGTGATTTCATTAAATAAGCAATTAAGCATTTCATTATAATGATTCCTATATAACGGAAATCCTATTTCCTTGTTTTCAAGAGATAGTTCGATATAATCAGTTTTATTAAACTTTGGGAGTTGCTTGTCAAAAATCATGGTTGATGTACAAATTTGAACGACTAACTTTTCACTAGATGCGTTTTTCAATTTCTTTTTCCAATTCAGATTATAACTTGGACATTTATCAGTTATTGAGCCTGTCCATCGACTATTCTCTCTATCGTATTGAAAAATAGAAATATTGCTATTATGCTGTAATTGAAAACCCAAACTAACAAGCAACGGGATTGGAGCAATAGGAAATATATTGACGTGTTTGTTATTAAATCCATGAAGCAAATGCACAAACTCCGTTATTTTTTTAATTTCCTTTTTCCAATCCAACTCTCTTACATCTATTATGCTCTCAGATAAATACGGAAAAATTTCATAGGTACTTCCAACAACAGGAACAATTTCTTGTGATGTAATTGGAGGACCATATAGTTTTATGGGAACCACTACTTGAGAAATAGCAATATTTTTTAGTTTTTCACCATCTAAATAGCAGCGTCCTGTTTCGTTACAATGCTGTATGTTTGTATCTTTGACCCATCTGTCTTGATACATCCAATTGTAATAATCAACATAATACTGTTTCTGAATTGTATCTATATGACCAATAGAAAAGCCACCTTTTGAATAATCATCACTATTACCGTAACCACAGATTATTTCATATACATCATAATCGCTGTGATAGATAAACTCTGGTTTATGCTTATGTCCACATAAATAAAGACTGAATTTTCTGGATTTTAAAAAATCAAGAAATCTATTTTTTTCTTCGTTGCATAATACAGATGTAGGATGATGTCCTATAGCTATGTTCAGTTCGGATGATTCTATATCTTGGTCGTTCAATGATTCCAATAATTGCTTCATACCAATATGAAGTTCTTTCTTTTCGTCGTTACTTGATCTATCAAACATACAAGTATTTATTCTTGCGATTATTGGATCTTCATCAGTATGCTTAACAATACTATGGGAAGAATATGTTTTTTCACTTCCATAATATTTTGAACATATTGTGTTAAAAATTGAAAAACTATTCTCTAGTATTTTCATATTCTCAATTGAAATAGAATCAATTTTTCTGTTGATAACACTCTCGTTAATCTCTTTCGATGAAGATTGATCATAACCTTCGTAAATGCCATTTAATATATCTTGTGAAATAATTCTATCGTGATCGTGATTACCCGGCACAATAATGACATTATCCTTTATTATTCCAATTGCATGTGTTACATCATTTAGGTAGTCAATTAGGTTTTCACTATAATTTCCATTCTTATCCGCAAGATCTCCCGATAAGAAAAGATAGTCAATTTTGGTATTAGTTGATATTTCTTTTATTTTTTTCAAAAATTCTTCGCGCAGCCTCATGGACTCATAAGAAGAAAAATGAAAATGAATATCAGAAAGATGAAGCCATGTAAATTGCATATACTACTCCTTAATGTACAGATCATTATTTCTTTGCATTTCTTCTGCTTCTAAAATACATTTTGTCCTGTAATCACCATACCACATTTTGAAATCCTTATTTCCGAAAATAAGAAAGAAAGCGTATTGACAACTAGTTTTATCTTTTTGCAATACAGTGTTCCACTCGACGATATCAGTACTTGATGGAACTGGGATTTCTTGCGGATGAGTATGCCAATTACCTATATAATAATTCTTACTTAAAGTTTGATTTTTCAAGAAAAGACGATGTATTCTATCTTTTATCTGGCAAAAAACTCTGTTTCTTGTATCGGTCTTTCCGGGCAAAGAAAGATTGTTGATTGTAATATTCCCAGACATTTTATTCTTATAACCAACTAAAAGACCGCAAGCCTCGCGGTCGGTAGTATTCTTCTGCAAAAACGGTATTATACTTTCGATGATATTAGGTGTAATATCAACTATAGGTCCATTTTTTATTCTAAATTTATAGCATCTTTTTTCAATTATCATTACATACAACACATCTTTCTGCTAATACATTTGTGTCTTTAATAACGCGGTTACCAACAAAATGGTAGATAAAAGCATTTTGATCTTCGGTTGAAAAAGCATCTTTTACAGCCTTTAATGTTATTAAAGAGGCTGATAAAAGAGTCGATGAACCGTATGCAACACGAACGCCACCACAGCAATTAGTAAGAAAATGAGTATCCTGTGGATTTGAAAAATTATATTTGTTTTGACAAGATTCTCCGTTATCGTTGGTAAAACAACAATTATAGCACCCATGGTTGTTATTAAATGCACATAATGCGTGACTAGATCTGCCATCACCTTCCAGCCAAGCATAAATTACTGGTTTATCAATAAATTTTTCAGCAAAAACTTTGTTAAACTCAAATTGAGTATCGCTACTTCCGACAGTTGATACTATTAGGTCATATTTTTCGATGTTAACGTCTGCATTAAACATATGTGGAAATGCCTTGACATTAACTTGAGGATGTTTCTCATTCAGTTCATATTCTAAAATTTTTGCTTTATTAAAACCATGCCAATAAGTTCCCAATTTATGTCTAAAAGTATTTTCATAATCAAAATTATCACCATCATATATAGTTAAATTCACACATCCACAATTGACTAATTCTTCTGCCACATAGCTTCCAAGAGAACCACATCCAATTAATAGGATTTTCATATTATTAAGCATATTATCGTTCCCAATTCTTCGTGAAAGATATGCGATGTCGCATCTTGATATTTTTCTGTGTGTGATTTTAATAGTCTCGTTTCTAATTTTATTAATCAATTTCGCAGTGCCTTTATTCTTGAACTCAAGGTCACATGCAATATAAAAGCCATTTATCTCAAAAATAATAGTTATATATTTTTCAGAATAACTCGTTGAAGAAATAATATCATAAGCATCTGGTGTAATTCTTTCTATTTGTGGATTTGCAATTATATCTAAAATAGTAGATACATTCCACTTGTTGCCATTTAGCGGTGGTAAAATATTATCGAAATTAATTATTCTTAAAAATATAGATTTAGAATGGTTTAAGTTGATTTTATTAGATTCATCATTAAACAACAATCCGTTTGAGCAAAACCTGAGCAATCTACGATTCCCATACTTATAGAAACGTGGATTTAGCCACTCGTAATTTATATCCTTTGACAGGAACAATTGATATATATATTCATCTTTTTCGCATACCCTATTCCAATAAATTGGGAACTCTTTTAAATACTCTTTAGCAATTCCTTTTGGGTTTAAGTTTTCTAATGACAGTAACTTTTGTATAACCAATCTAATTTTATCTTCTAATGGAATCTGGAAGTTTATTTGTTCTGTATTATCAAACAAACAAACATCTCGTAAACCGTTTTTATCAGCGGTTAGATAGTGTGGATAATCTTGCTTGTAGTTTGTAAACACATCAGGCATTTGATTTTGATTTACTTGGATGAACATAAAAAATTGTTTGCCTTTATACTTAAATGATATTACTCCATGCTTTTCTTCAAAATAATCTTGAAGTTCAATTTCATCAAAAGATGCAATTATTGAAGAATATGCATCATATTGCTTTTTATCCAAAACTGCTCTCCCTATTATGACTATACTTTGCCACTGCTTCAGATACCTGCTTCTCCGGTATCTCAAATGATTCACCAAATACTTTTTGTATGTATTTTCCAGCCTCATGTTCATCTTCAAGCGAAATAGCTGTATTAAGATTATTAATAGCCTTACATAGCCTATTGTAAAATATTATCAAATGCGAATCAGATTCTCTCATCTTATATAGTACATCTGAAAACGGAGTAACTGGAAGGTTGCAAGTGATGTTGGCGGAAATTATATCCCCGTTTGTATTTTGAGAAACATAAAACAGATCGCGGATTTTTTTCAAAGTTTCATATAATGATAAAATAATATGATCTTCATCAACAAAATTATCACATGCCAAAATAGTTAAAGCTACGCTTGGAGGGATTTCATTATCATTTGAACTGTTGTGATATTTTTCTTGTTTCCATTTTTTGAATAATCTCACTACCTTACGAAGATTGTTTTTTTCTTTAAGTTTGTCTGTGAAGTAATTGTTTAATCCTTCTGGGTCAGCATCTTCCCATTTATAATTTTCTTCAGAGGAGAATTCTTTTCCTCGCGCTAAATGAATATCATATTCATCTGTTGCATAAATTGGAAAATCAATATGAATGTTTTCTTCTTCGTTTTCGTAGTAAGAGACGGTTACACAAGGCTCCTTAATCTTAACTGTCCTTGCAGAAACGTGAGTTAAAGAATTTTTAACAGCTTTCTTTATTTTTGGAGTATCTTTAAACTTTGTTGTATCAATCGGAATAATAACAGCATAATCCAAATCTATAGCACCATAATCATTACGAATGGTTGTGTTTAAAGCATAGCTTCCTTGATTTAAAAACCTAAAATCACTCTTGCTCACTTCAATACCAATTTTATGTAACTCTTCAGGTAAGTATTTTTTTATATCCTCTTTTAGCTTTTCACGTTTATCTCGTAATTCACTAGATTCATTGTGAATACAAATATCATCATAAAAATCATTAAATTCTTTATCTAGATATGCCATAAATAAACCTCCAAATAAGCATTTTTAGAATTATACAATATATTATACCACATCTAAAGTAAAAACACAATATATAGTATAAGATAAACATAAGATTTCAATATACTTATTGTATGTAGAATTATTGTATTCACAAGACTATAATTAAAATAAAGGGAGAATTGCATCTATGGATATAATAAAAGTATTCGGAAATAATGTGAAACGTTATCGGAATCAACTCGGTATTTCACAAGAAGCTTTCGCTGAAAAATGTGGTTTGCACAGAACATATATCAGCGCCATCGAATGCTATCGTAGGAGCATTGCGTTGGAAAACATTCAGCGGATTGCTGACGCATTAGGTGTTGAAACATACAAGTTGTTTATAGAGAGCGAGGAATAATCTATGATAGAAACACTTGATGATTTCATTAGAGAATATACAAAAATCAAAGAAATGGGCTGGATAAAAACACACCGCTACGGTCCGACAGGTATTGGTAAAACGCTTGAGGATTTGCTTGGCATTCCTGAAAACAATCTGGATGAACCGGACTTCGGCGAGTATGAGTTAAAATCATGCAGAATTAACTCACAGAGTATGCTTACCATGTTTACCCGTGCTCCTCAGCCAGCCAGAGCGAATACCTTTCTCCGTGAAAAATATGGTTATTCCAGCAGTGTCTATGATAACGACGAAAAGGTGCTTCATTCTACTCTTTCTGCTGACAGATTTACACCGATTGCCAATACGGGCAATAAATTGAAAATCTGTTGCCAAACGGGTGGTATTTACATAGAATCACAAGATGGAATTGAAAATATATTTTGGTCGAGAGAGGCATTGAAAAAATGCTTCGAGAAAAAATATAAGAATAAATTTGTTTACGCTAAGGCGTTAAACGAAGGCACCGGAGCTAACGAACGTTTTCAATTCATAGATGCCTATGAGGTTTCCGGCTTTGACTATGACGCTTTTATTAGACTTTTAGAAGCCGGCAAAATTTATGTTGATTTACGTATTGGGCAATACCATAGCGGAAAGAACAAAGGCAAAACGCATGACCATGGAACAGGATTTAGAATTAAAGAAGCCGACCAACCGCTATTGTTCAAAATTCAAAATAAAATAGTTTAAAAAATTATGCGCTGCACGGAAATGCAGCGCATTGTTTTATCTTTTTCTCAATACAACGATATGTTCATTTGTCATCGTTGAAGCCTTTTTACCCACCTCATTTGTTGGTGAGTTTTGAGAAGGCATCACTTTATTGATAATATTTCTGTCAATGGTATAGACATGTTCAAGCTGATAGCTTTGAGCGATTTCGGAAATGATTTGATCCGTTTTTAGTAATTCTCCTTTAACCGTTCTGTTTCCGACAACCCAAAATTGATACCCGCCGGATTTAGTTTTTTGAGCAATTGCTTTGATGGAATCCCTTAAATCGGAATAAAAGCTAAAAACGTCGCCCGCACGTTCTAAGTCTGAATCTTTAATTTTTTCTAATGATTTTCGCAGTGTTTTGCTGGGGATGTTGTATTCGAAGCCATTGCGATATTTTATACCGCCCATCAAGGATTTATCTATTCCCATAATCTCTTTTTCACTGAGGTCGTATAAATCAAGCCATTGCAATGATAATCTACTGTATTCTCCATAGGCAACGGTTGTTCGGCTGTCACCATATGGCGGAGAGGTAATTACCAAATCAACCGATTCATCCGGCACATAACCCAAAGTTGCGGCACTTTCATTTGAAATGTGAATATTCGTCTGAACATTTTTTTCATCACATGCTTCTATAAATGAGTTCATCTTTTCTATATTGCGATTCAATATAGTAGTAAACTCTTTTATAACATCAGGATTGAATTCATCAACCTTGCTTGCTTTCATTCTGAACATTTTGAATTCGCCGTTGCGCCTGTTAGAAACAAAGCGTATTGTTTCGCTAAAAGCAACAAAGATAAAGTCCCGAATTTCCTTATTCGCTATCCTGTTAACCTCTTCTTTAATCAAAGAAAGAAGTAAAATCGCTTTTGGCTTAAACCAATAACCGATATTTTTGAAGTCTGGAATAGCTATGTCAAGCTGATTGTCCTCAACATATTTTCTTAAATAAACAGGTGCTTCTTTGCCCCAACCGTCCTTTGCTGTTAAGTCGAGGTCGTATTTGAATCGAATAACTCCGTCGGCTTCATTGATTTGAATACTATAGAGAGAATATTTATCAAGGATTCTATCGTATAGTTCATTTACCTCTTTTTGAATCTCGCTGATATCCAAGCGGTTTGTTTTTACAGTGCTTAGGTAAACGGAAAAGGGGTTAATATCACTACCATAAACATCTGTAATTCCTGCTAACATTCCTTCAACCAATACCGTACCGGAGCCCATAAAAGGATCCATCAAAGAGTTAATTTCATTAATATCCTTCATTATTTTAATGATATTTCTGCTGATAGGACATACCATCATGGCGGGATAATTGTGAATACCGTGAGTGTACTCGCGTACATCGTCATTTTTGAAATCCCAATAGCCCTCTGGCAGTGATTCAAGAACAGAAATCAGTTTGTTATCATCATTGGAATGACTGCTTAAATCAAACAGATTAATGGAGTTCATTTCTGCATTGCGTTTTTGTGTTAAAATCTCTCCATCGTGCGTTTTGACTTCTACCGTACAAATAGTATCATTGTGCCATCCACCATGTGGCACAAGTAATATTCTTTCTATTTCAAAGCCATATTTGTTACCAATTCCACCGCTGTTCCAACCAAATGTTATGACTTTACCGCCGAGCTTAACGATTCGTGAAATCTCGCGTTTATGATTGCCCCAGAAAGACGCTTTCGTAGTGTCCCATGTAACATTGTAGCCGACATTATTATAGCATTCGCTGACTTGTCTCGGTGAATATGGTGGATCGTATAAAACTCCTTCCACAGAATTATCCTCAAACATCTTCATAAAATCCAAGGCGTCCATGTGATAATCGGTATCATATTCTGTATTCAGGTCATTGGTAACAGTAGCCAGCTTATTACGGTTGGCAAATGGATCAATCCACAATCCGTCAGTTAGTTCTTCCTCGATGAGAGCTTTAATAGGTTTGATTTCAAACGTATTTTTATTCGGCATTGCCCATACTCTTTCCATGACAATACCGTTGTTAGTTCTAGGCGCAGTGATATCGGTTACTTTTTTTCTGCCGTCAATAGGTTTTACAGCCGTTTCCGGAATTGTCCATACATTTCCAACCCTTTGAGCACCCTCGATGCGTCCTTGATTACACAACACCTGAACACGCCGCGGTGTCATTTCCCATTTTTCAGCTGTTTGTGCTACACTTAAATAATTCATACAGATACCACCAAATAATTGATGATGTTATTATATACCGATTTGCGAACAAAAGCAAGGGCTAAAAGCGCAGTACAGAAAAAATATTATTCTGGACTTTCCGCCTATCCTGTGGTATGTTGTTATGCTTGAAAGGCAGGTGAGCACAATGACTACGCTTGAAAATCTCTACTACGGCAACATCGCTCCGCATGAATATGAAGTGGAGCGCGGCAGTGAGTATGACATAACTGCAAAATTGGTAATTCGCCATGAGCAGGAGTTGTCCGCTACTCTGACGGAGCAGCAAAAAGCTATACTCGAAAAAATCAAAGACAACCACACAGAGTTAATGAGCCTCGGCGAACGCGACGCGTTTTGCCGGGGTTTTTCTTTAGCTGTCAGGCTGATGATTGACGCCATGAGCGGTAAAACATAACGCGCGAGATTTTGCCGTATGTCGCGCAAATGAAAAGTCCGCAGTTGTACCCGAAGTCACGAAACAAAGCCCACACAACCGATTTGTCGCGGTTTGTGGACGCAAAAAAGCACAAAGTTCAGAGTTCATAGAGATTCTAAGTTTGTGCTTTTTGATTGTGTCGCAGTACAGATGTTTTTTGTGTTACAATAACGAGCCGCGTAAAGCGTTTGTATAGTACCTTACATAATCTTAAATTGCAAGTGGATTTTTAATTATCTTTCATTTGATTTTTCAAAATCTGATACGCTGTAATCAAAGAATACAGAGTTCATTTGTCCTTCCTCTTTCTGTTCGGAAAATAACCTTCGAGCCAGTCGATGTACTCCTCGGTAGTTATATTTCCGGCAGAGCATTCGTCACGCTTGACAAGCGCCTTATACTTCCATTTTTTGAAATCATTATTCTTGATTTGGTTAACTTTTACGCGAGCGTAGTAACGGCGATAATATTTCCTATAGATTGGCAGAGCCTCGTTCTTTTCCATTTTCAGCTTATAGTTTTCCTCGGCAGCGAGGTCACGGCAGGAACGCAATTCGCCTAAATGAATCCGGTTGCAGTATCGCGCGTCATAGTTGCCCTTGTAGGTAAACCACTGTCCGCAGCGTTTGCAACACTTTAATTTAACGTCGTATTCAATCAGCTTGCTAAGCTCAAGCTCCAAGAATTCGTGCAGGCTCTCACAGCGGTATCGGAGAACCGGATTATGATTGAAGTTATGAAAATATATTAGTGTGGTTGTATCTATACCATGTTCCTGCGCAAAATCAGAAAACGCTGAAAAATCATAATCCGCCTGAGCCTTTTTATCTCCCATTATCAACCGCTGTTCTTCGTTGAACTCAACAAAGGGCGGCATGTTGTTTATCTTCCGATAAAGATAATACCGCACGGAAGGCGTCATATCGCTCAACACATCAGAATAATACTTCGTTTCAAAACAGAACTCCAGAATATCACGGTATTCCTTTTGCAACATTATCAGGTATTTATAATAGTCAAGCATAGCCGCCGCTAAATCCGCATCCTGCGTAATAGCAGGCGGAAACAACGCGGAAGCGGTTGAGCCAAACGCCAAGTGATTAATCAACCACTTATAGTTGCGGTAGATTCGATAACGATTAATCATCTCCTGTACTTCATTATCAGCATTTGGTAAATCCATATCTTTATACAAGCAAAGGCATACTTTGACCTCCTCGTACAGCGAGTCGAAATCTGCATAAACAAATTCAAACAACGTTTCACCCAACGGCAGTGTAACCTTGCTTCCGCTGAGCGGGTTATTTTTCGGCTGCGGTTCAATGTCGGGGTTTTGCTGATAGAACATCTTTTCGAATTCATCTCTTTCGGTTGAGTCAACCGGAAACCGAATACAATCAAGCCATTCCGAATCATCATCATTTTTGTGCTCCTGCAAGGAGCATACCTGTTCTTTTGCGTTCATGCAGAGCATGATAAATTCATCGTCATTAGATTTCATCAACTCGGTCGAGTTGTTATTCCTATGATACGTAACATAAACCATACCATCAGTAAACGCAACATTCTCTGTTCCGGTTCGCTCCAGTAAATACTCTTCATATTCAGATAACTGATAATTATTTAAATCCATTTTGATACCTCGTTTTGTACAATCCAAATTTTACGTTAAATCAACAATCTAACTGAGTATAATTTATATTGTACAAAACTATTGAAACTTTGTCAAGACTCGCTATAATAAAAATTGTTAGAACGTTCTGAACTTTATAAAAACGAGGTGAAGTCATATATCTGACTACGACATTTATGATTTAGACATCAGAAAAACATTCAACTCCATTGACGGAGACACGCTTCTTGATATGGACTTGCCCGCGACAAAATTTGTGATAAAAGATTTGTTGCCGCAAGGACTTGCTATTATCGGCGGCGCACCAAAGGTCGGCAAGTCTTGGCTGATGCTCGACTGGTGTGTTCGTATTGCGAAGGGCGAAACGATATGGAACTTTCCTACTACGAAAGGAACAACACTCTACGTCAGTCTTGAGGATACCGCAAGCAGGCTGCAGGAAAGACTGCTGTCCGTTACCGACGAGGCTCCCAATGTTTTCTTTACAACTTTCAGCTTCAAAATCGTTGAAGGGCTTGAAGAACAAATCAAAAGCTTTGTCGCCGACCATCCGGGGACGGCTTTGATTGTCATTGATACGTTCCAGATGATTCGTAACACAGGGAGCGAGGTCAGCTATGCGAACGATTACAACGAGGTTGAAATTCTCAAAAAGCTCGCGGAAGAGTTGAAAATCACCATTCTTCTTGTTCATCATCTTCGCAAGCAGGGTGACAGCGACCCGTTCAATATGCTGTCGGGTACAAACGGACTTGCCGGTGGTGTGGACACAATGTTCGTTCTCAACAAGAGCAAGCGCTGTTCCGCAAATGCTACGCTGTACTGCTCAGGGCGCGATATTGAGGACAGAGAGATTGAACTTTGCTTTGACAAGGACAACTGTGTTTGGAATTTCGTTTCCGACAGCTCGGACAACCCCGAAATGCTGCTGCCGGATGATATCCTTCTGCTGATTAAGTTCATGAAAAAGAAGATTTCTTTTGAAGGCTCAAATACAGATTTTACAAATGAATTTATTTCCTTCTGCGGTAAGGAGTTCAGCGCCAAATCCTTGAAGCGCAGGATGAACAGATACCGCCGTGAGCTTGAAGAAAACGGCGTTACCTTTCAGTCGAACCGCAGTAACGGAAAGAGAATTCTAAGTATCAGCTACGCAGGCGAAAGTGACGATAGTGACGTTAAGGACGATAAAAACACCGCTCCCGAAAATGTCGTCAATATCGTCCCTGTCGTCCCTGAACGCGCCTGTTAGCTCAAATTGCTTGCTAAAAGAATGTTAACGCAAAATTTGGAGGGTTTACGCACAACGAGTATTTAACGAAAACGTGGATGCAGCTGTGGGCAAGCAGAGCGTCCGGCTGTCCGCTCGGTCGCATAATGCGGGCAGAAGCCCTGCGCCCACTTTCATATCAACAATGGGAGGTATAATTTGGCAAAAAGAAAACGAAATCAAACCATATCCATTCGTCTTACGGCAGAAGAAAAGAAAGAATTTATTACCAAAGCAAAACAGGCGCAAATGACCTTGACGGACTATTTGATTGCGTGTTCGAGAAACACAAATATCACGGTAACAGACCTGTCGGAGGTGCTTGTAGAGCTGAAACGTATCGGAAACAACATCAACCAAATTGCGCGGAAGATAAATTCAAAACGGTTTTTCTTCGGCAAATTCGATTCTGTTGTCGAAGGTCAGCGCAAAATCTATAACGCTATTCTCAGCCTGACAGAAGATGATTAACCATGGCAACCGTCATGTATATCCCCGAACATCGGCAAAATCGTTTCGCCATGAAAGCGGTCATCAACTACTGTCAGCAGGAGTACAAGACCTACGACAACAAATCCAAACGACAATTAATCAGCGGAGTCAACTGTGACGGTGCTAATTCATTCCGAGAATTCATGGCGACGAAGAAAATTTACGGCAAAGACAACGGATTTTTCTTCTACCACTACGCGCAATCCTTCTCTCCAAAAGAGAAAATTACTCCTGAACAGGCGCACGAAGTTGCTCTTGAATTTGCCGAAAAAGCATGGGCAGGTCACGAGGTTTTGGTCACGACTCACTGTGACGCCGCCCATATTCATTCGCATTTCGTTATCAATTCCGTCGGTTTTGAATCGGGTATGAAGCTGCGGCAGTCGCCTTCCACGCTGAAACAGTTGCGCAAGCTCAGCGACGAAATCTGTATTGCTCACGGACTTTCCGTACTCCAACCGTACCGAGGCGGCAGAAATAGTGTATCGTCCAGAGAGCATCGCGCTAGGTTAAGGGGTAACAGTTGGAAAGATAAGCTGTCGAAGGATATTGATAAAGCGCTGGAGTATAGCGGAAGCAAGGATGAATTCATCCGCAACATGTCCATACTCGGTTACCATATGACGTGGACGAACGAGAGAAAATACCTGACCTTCCACTGCCCCAACGGCAAAAGCTGCCGTGATATCAAACTACACGGCGACAAATATCTAAAGGAAAATATCGAGCGTGAGCTAATGCACAGGGAGTTCCCCGATAGTAGTTTAGATGAAACTCAGCCGACAGGCTGGGAAGATTCGCGTGAACTTTACGAGCAACACCTCAGAGAACGCGCTCAATCCAAAGCTGAAACGCAGAGAATTTCCGACAGTTATTCCAACGTTGGTAATGGAATTAGTACCCTTGCCGGAGCTGTTTCTAAAATCGTTGACAACGATTCCGAAGATCCTGACGAGCGAAGAAAACGTATCGAAGCCGAGGAAAACGGCTCTTCTCTCGGTTCCGTTCTCGGTTTAGGTATCGGCATGATAGCCAACGCAGTAAATGAAACGCCTGAACAAGAGCTTGATTATGAACAAAAAGAATACAAAACCAGAGAAGAAATCCTCGAAGAAATCTTCGGAGCTGACGATTATGATTACGATGACAGCGATGATGAAGATGAAAGCGAAGGCTTCTCAATGTCACTTTAGAAAGGACTATTATATTGACGGATGATATTAGAATCACCAATGAAAACGAATACAATTCTGGGCTTGCAAAAGCAATCAACCGCAGAACCAACTTTTTGATTACAGACGGTCAACTGATGACGCAACACCGATATACCATCGGCAAAAAAGATTATATCGTTAATTCCGTTTTTGATTTAAACGGAAAGCAAACAGTTGCCGACGGAATAAAAAGACTGATTGATAACGAATTCAACAGCGCGGCATAAATAAGTCTGGACATTTCTTCCGGTTTGGAGTATTGTGTTGTTGCGAAAACGCGCAGACTCCCAATCGGTTTGGCAACAGAAAGGAGACAAATTTTATGTCAAACCAAGATAAAATCACAGCGCTATACTGCCGCTTATCCAAGGATGATCTCAACGCCGGTGACAGCGACAGCATCGTGCATCAAAGAGCCATACTCGAAAAGTATGCGAAGGATAATTGCTTTCCTAACATTCGCGTGTTTGTTGACGACGGCTACTCAGGCGTCAGCTTCGACCGTCCCGGCTTTCAGGAGATGTATAAGCTGATTGAAGCAGGAAAAGTCGGAATTGTTATCACGAAAGACTTATCCCGTCTCGGCAGGAATTATATCGAGGTCGGCAACTACACCGAGTTCGAATTTCCGAGATTTGGTGTCAGGTATATCGCTATCAACGATAATTACGACTCTCTGTTCAGCGATAATAACGAGCTGGCACCGTTCAAAAATCTGTTCAACGAATGGTACGCCCGTGATACAAGCAAGAAAATCCGCGCTGTGTTCAAAGCGAAAGCCGAGCGAGGTCAACGCTTGGGAACAACCATTCCATACGGTTACCGCCGTGACCCTGACAGCGGAAAAGAATGTCATCTGCTGATTAATGAAGAAACCGCTCCGGTGGTAAGAATGATATTCTCCATGTGTGCTGAAGGTATCGGACCGAGCAATATTGCAAAAGCATTAAAAGAAAAGAAAATTCTCAAACCCACCTTCTATCGCTTTCAAAAGGAAGGCAGGTACGGCACGCACACGGACACAGATAATCCATATAAATGGAACGAACGCACAATAGCCGATATTCTCGACAACGAGATTTACATTGGAAACACAATTAACTGTCAAACGCGAATCGCTTCATTCAAGGACAAGCGCACCATCAAGGTTCCAAAGGAAGAACAACTCCGTTTTGAAAATACACACGAAGCTATAATTGACAAAGAAACATGGGATATTGTCCACAAGGTGCGTGAAGGCAGAATACGCAAAACCCGCATGGGTGAGATTAACAAATACAGCGGACTCATTTACTGCGCAGATTGCGGTAGGAAGCATTATCTTTACCGCGGAAGAACAGTTAAACGTGAAAGCTACAGCTTTATCTGTGGAAACTACCACAAGCATGTAGGCATAGAAAAATGCACGCCACACTCTATCCGAGAGGTTGTGCTTGACGAGATTGTGCTGGAAGAAATCAACAGGGCGATTTACTACGCGAGAAACAACACGAAGGAGTTTACCGATTACATCAGTAAAAAGACTTCCTCACAGTACAGAAAAGAATTGAACGCCAAAACCGCAGAACTGTCAAAAGCTGAAAAGCGAATTGTTGAGTTGAAATCTCTCTTCAAACGTTTGTACGAGGATAATGTACTTGGTCGTATCAGCGACGAGCAGTACAGAATGTTATCCCTTGATTACAACGATGAACAAAAGGAGCTTGAGCAATCAATTCCTGATTTGCAAAAAGAAATTGATACACTCAAAAGCGAGTGTACCAATGTGCAGAAATTCCTTGATATTGTCAGGAAATATGTTCATGTAGAGGAACTGACGCCGGAGGTACTGCGAACCTTCATCAGCAAAATCGTTGTTCACGAGCGTGAGAAAAAGCACAGCCAAACCTCACCGCAGCAAATCGACATCTATTTCCGCTACATCGGAACCTTCGCTCTTCCGAGCATAACCGATGTAACAGAAGAAACCGAACAAGACGAAAGGCGGACAGCCTAAACTGTCCGCCTGCGTATAGGGCACCGCCATAAACTGAAAACATCCTTTTCGGAATCAGCCTAAACGGCTGCCCTGTGTTTTCTTTACATTTCTTCCTCGTCGTCCTCGGGGGGATTTGCCGGAATGGCGCCGGTCATTTCGTTGGTATAGACCGTGTTCATTTCCGCCGGTGCCTCCTCGTCGGGAAGCTGATGCTTTTTCTTTTTCTTGTTCATAAAAATCACCTCGGGGTTATTATACTAATTCCTGATAGAAAGTAGACTAATACTTTGCGAGGATATTTTTCGCAAGACAAGGCGAAGGACGCGGCAAGGCTGACGCCTTGCAAGGACGACAACGCAGTATTGCGGAAAATAGACCGCAAAGATTGTCT
>JAFUUV010000061.1 GCA_017471345.1 Ruminococcus sp. | reverse complement strand
TTCGCAAAAATCTGCGGAAGCTGTTTTGTATATCAGGTATTTACCAACGCCGCGCCCTTTTGGAATGCCTTTTGACATTCAAGCGGAAATACGGTTTCGCGGCGGCGGTGTTTTTCTTCGGGGTTGAACATCGTCCATTCCCAGTCGGTTTTGCTGTAGTCCTTGAGTTGCAGAGTATTGCCGCTGATAAGAGTTTCGGTAGGACCGATAAAGCGGCTCAGCGTATGCTGATAATTTTGAACCAAATGCTGATACATCGTGTCGGGCGCGTTGCTCGTCATAATCAGCAAAACAGGAATCTGACGCTCGTTGCAGCAGGGGGCTTCAAGATTATAGGTCAAATTCTGAAAAATCAAACGCTCATACAACGCGCGGAATGAAGCCGTCATCTCGGAAAGATAATTCGGTGAGCCGATAATCAAACCGTCCGCTTCACGAATCGCGTCAAGCACAGGTTTCAAACCGTCGCGCAAAACGCAGCTGCCCTTGTGCGCTTCCTTTTTACAGCCGAAGCATGACACACAGCCGGTGTATTTTCCCAATCGGAACAAATCGAATTTCTGCACCTCTGCTCCTTGCGCCTGAGCGCCCTTTACCGCTTCATTAATCAAAGTGTCGGTGTTCCAACCCTTTCGCGGCCCGGCGTTGACCGCCACAATCTTTTTACTCATTTCAAAACCTCTTTCCGTGATTTGTTTTGCTTTTATCATAGCATAATAGGTTGCAGATTTCCATAGGATTAAATGGAAAAGTGTATGCTTTTTGCATATACTTTTCTGACCACTTTTTTTATTTATAATTTTTAATGTGAGTTTTTTATATAGAAATATAAGTCTAATGGTGTTATAATCTATTCAAGGAGGGAAAAACAATGTTCAAATTAGCAAGCAATACTGAAATCGGCAAGTATATAAATAAACTAATAAAGGAAAACCCTAAATTCCGTTCAAACCGCGATTTTGGAAAAGCCTGCCTTGAAGAAGATGACATACCCCTAACAGAGTCCGCGATTAATACCAAATCAGGTCATATATCAGAAATCACAAGGGGCGTAACAGCAGTTCAAATCAAAGATTTACCTGCTTTCACCAAACTGCTTGACGTTAGCTGCGAGGATATCCTCAGTGCAGGAAAGTCGCGAACGGCTAATGAAAACCATGTAACTAATTATCAGATTGCTGTTTCTCATGATGAAAAGCTTTGGCAGTCAATAAAAAAAGATTCCGAGCATTTTTTGAATCCCGATGAATACGATAAAACTATTATTGACTATGCTCTGGAATTTAAGAACTACGATTTTCTGAAATACTTGATGAATAATGAATATATATGGTTTGTTTCAAAGGATCCAAAAAATGATTCTTGTATTGGCTTCGGCGCAGGTACTTCTGTTAGGCGCAGACCTTTGGGTAGTTCTAAAATATTAGAATCAAGATTGACGGAAGATGACAGTCTAAGAAGAAAAATGATGGTTCTTGCTATTGAAAAAGGCGATATCAAATTGCTTGATGAACTCAAGGCAAGAGTGATTCCGCTGATGTATTTTAAACTGCACGAAACAGAATTCAACAAACTAAGTATGTATTATGATGAGGATTTGATAGAAGCTGCTTCGCGTGCAGGTGAAAAAGTTTTGGATTATTTTTCGGAAGTAATCACGATAACGCCAACACTTGAAAAAGCGCCATTTCAATGCATGTATCCGTTCCTTGGAGAGATGATCGAAAAACTGATAGAACACAATAATCCATACGCTGATACGATTTTAAGAAGATGTATCGCGCATAACAAAAATACGTTTGAACAGGTAAATGAATTAAAATGCCGAGAATACGGAGAAGGAAAAAATGCGTACAGCATGTTCCGGCTGCATTTCTATCAGGGCAGTCATGTCATTGAAGCGTATGATATGAAACAGAATGACTTTATTGTAACGAATCTCATTCGTATCGATACGGATTTGGATTCTGAGTTGATAAAAGAGCTGAACAGTTATTATGATAAGATTCTTGATATGGCAAGAGAGGAGGGAAATTATGTGTTTTGACATTGACGACGGCGATATGATTTTCGGCATTTCCGGTAACATGGGCATGGATTCCGACGGAAATATGATGATGCGCATGGGCGACAACATGGCGATGGACATGGACTCCGGCGAGTTGCACATGGTGTCGGGTTGGGATGATGATGACGACGATTACGGCTTTCGTTCATCGTGGGATGATGATAACAATAACGGTTTCGGTTCATCATGGGACGATGACGATTGGTAAATAAACGGAAAATATTAAGCGGACAGCCTTGTGACTGTCCGCTTTTCTGACGTTATTAACGTATCCTCACAATCTGGTCGTAGAGCAGAATGAACTTGCCCATGATCTTTCTGTCATCGTGGTAGTGTCCGAAAAACCAATTCTTAAAGGTGAGCCGCTGCGCCAAGTCCTCAAAATACATTGTCAGCTTGTCGGGCTGCGTAAATCCGCCCATCAGCCATGAAACGATGGATTGCGGCGCGCAGTGGGAGAGAACATAGTCTACCTTGTAATCAACCTTAACCAAATTCTTTTCGGCGTTTTGAATTTCACTGTCAGAGGGTAACTCTTCTGCCCACCACGAAACGTGGTTGATGCGGAAAACCTTGCGTTGCTTGCGCCATTTGCGGACAGTTTCTTTAAACGCCTCTTGTGTGTCAAAGTCCTCCCAAGAGAGGATTCCGTCGTCAATGTCGTGAGAACGTGCTCCGCCGAAAGCCAAAAAGCGTTTGCCTTCAAACTCAAAGATTTCTCCGCGCATGAGGTGGTATACGCTGTCGTTGAGTTTATGTGCCCTGCCGCTGTGAAAATCGACAATTTCAAATTCGCTGTTGAGTCTGTCGAAATTCTCATGATTGCCATCGACAAAAACCGTTGTAAAGGGCTTTTCGTCAAGCCAATCCAGCCAATACTTCTCCGCGTTGCTCACGCCGTCACAATCCCAGACCGCACCGAAATCGCCGCAGATAATCACAAAATCCTCCTTTGTCATTTCACGCTGTTCGGGAAATGCAGACGTTGAGAATTTCTGAAATTCACCGTGGCAGTCGCCTGTTACAAAAATCATAGCATACTCACTTCCAACTTCTTTCTCACTTTATTCAAGCATCATGTTTTCATATGCATGGACGAATGCATCATAGTTTTCTGTTTCATAGCTGCGGCAGTATACGGCAAACTCAACCATATCAAAGCATCCGACAAACTCTTTCAGTGCGTCAAACATTGCTTTGGCAACAACACGCGGATCATTGGCAAAGGCACCGCAGCCAAATGCACCAAGCACAAGAACATCCACATGATTTGCGGCGGCAACCGTCATAATGTGCCGTGCTCTTTGCAGGTGAATTTGATAAAGCTCTCCGGAAGTCACGTTGACTGCGTTGCCTGATTCTATGTTATAAGCGTTGCTGACAGCTTTTCGGAGATTTGGCGCGGCGCAGCTGATAACATCCACAGCAAACCAATCGTTTTCGGGCGTGGACTGTGGAATGTAAGCGTCTTTCTTAATGACGATGATGTCAGGCGAATATATACATGCGTCAGTGTGCAGGACGTTTCTATCTTCGCGGTTGACGCTGTAATAGTTATCCCACATACGCTGCTGATTAAGCGTTGGATATAATGTCGAACAGCGGCACAGGGCTTCTTCCTGAGCGGACGCGCCGCGTGTTACACCACCGCCGGGATTGGTTGCTGAAGCAAAGTTTAGTACGGCGATTCTTTTATCGGGATACGTTTTGTGAAGCTTGCGCGCGGCGTCGAAGATGGTGCTGCGCGTTACGGCGATTTTCGTTTGAGTACGTTCATCGTGATTGATCACCGGATAGTCATCGGGCGCATAATATTTTGTATTGACAACACTGCTGCGTGTCGCCTGCGTCAGCTTGTCGTTGACTTGAATTTGAAGCATTGTATCATTGAAAACCGCCTTCAATTCTTCTTTTCTGTTGGATGGCATTGGTTAGCCCTCTTTTCTGAAAAAATACAAATCTATCAATGGGTTATACTGCATTATACTCTGTTTCAGGCAGTTGTCAAGTGGTTGCCTGAAATGAATATGAGAATTGGTGACCGCATTTTCAAGCGCAAGAGATAATTTGACTTTTAGCCGTTATCGGAATATAACATAAGAGCGTGCAGGCAGTTTAGTTGATTAACCGCCGACACGCTCTTTTTTTGTTATTTTACTCAAGCTTACTCCAAGGTAACCTGACATTGGGGAGTTCGAGTTTTTCGGCTTTCTGTAAGCCATAACTAATTCCGTTTTGCTCCAGCTCTTCGAGAAACGCACTGACATAAAGACCAGAGGAAAAGGGCTGTACAAACTCAATGGTAAATTTTCCGTTTACAGCGGAAATTTCAAGCAGTAGCGCTGTTCCGGCACCGCTTGTCACTAATCTAAAATCCCGGATATACCTTTCTGCTTCTTTGAAATCCGCTTTGCCTACATAGCTGACATTAGCGGTTACCAAGCGGCTTGTCATATCTCCGAGCATTTTGGCGATTCCGGTACATTCTCCGTCTGTCGCCTTTGAAAGCAGCAGTTGGCTGATTCCCTTTTGAGAGGCGACGCCGGTTAAAATGGCTTGTTCTGTCGTCTGTTCAAAAACCATTTTGCGATATGCTGCCGCCTGCTTGTTAAGCGGCAGGCTTTTAATTTCGTCTGTGTGCTCTAAAAACGCGCCGCCCACAAGGCTTTGATGTGCCAACGGCGCTCTCAGTGCAGGACGTTGATTGACTGTCAGTGTAACGCGTATACTGTCGGTACAATCGGGATATAGCCTTGTGACCGCACGGTTGAGAAGCAAAGAAATCATCGTAGCGGGACTGCCGTTGTTTTCGGAAGTGAACCGCATAAATTCCTCTTCGTCAAGGGTGATGCCGTAAACCGTTTCCTTTGTTTCTTCTTTAAGATTTGCTGCTGTGACAGGATTGAGCGCGTCCGTCATCGTTTTGCGCGAGGGCGACGGCAGGTCTTTTGCCTTCAAAACAGGGTCATCCCATTCCTCGGCACTAATAAAATCGCCGTCAAGCCGCACGCCTTCACCGGACATTGTAATTCCATAACGCCGTGAGCAATAATAATACAAAAACGTTCTAATGATTTCATAAGCGCCTTTTCCGTCTGCCAAACCGTGGAACACGTCCATGATGATACGGTCATCCTGCCATGAAAAAGCAAGCATATGATAATTGGATTTTTCGGAATTTAATTCAACGCCGCACAGCGAATTTGTAATGACGACAGGCCGTTTGTTGTCGGCAAACACCCACCGGTTGTTTTCTTCATTTTTCAGTTCGACGCAAAAATAAGGATAACGCCGCATTGTTGTATCAACCGCATAACGCATTATGTTATCATTCACCGCGTCGCGCATTTGCATATTAATTCTGATAACGGACGGCCGCTATGCGGAAGATGAATACAAGGGACGGTACTCTGTGAAAAGATTTTGTTTCAAGTTCATTCACCTCTTACGCAGGAATTATAACACACAAAAGCAAAGTTGTCTATGGATATAGCTGTAATAAAAACAGGTAATGATCTTCGACAGACACGCAAATCTAAAGTACAAATATGGTTCAAGACATTTTTGGTGCAGAGGATATTATGTAGATACAGTAGGACGTAATAAGAAAGTGATTGCAGAATACATAAAGAATCAGCTCGCAGAAGATTGTTCCAACGACCAATTAACTCTCAAGGAGTATATTGACCTGTTTACGGGTAGCAAGAATAATTAAGCAAAAATAAACAGCCGCACGAGAGCGGCTGCTTGAAAAAGCAATGCGATGTCAAACATTCGATACCCCCGGCTGCAGGGGGTAAGCCATAACCCCTTCAAGGGGTTGTGCAAACCACCCGTTCAACGGGTGGTTTTGATTCGTAACGGTTCCTTTTGTTGAAAATGTTGCAGATTGCCTAATATTGCTTGACATAACTTGCGATTTATAATAAAATTTATGTTATAAAATAGGGCGATGAAACGGAGAATACTATGAGCAAACAAATAAAATCATCTTACACGAGTGTTTTTGACAGGGAGAGCAAGGATCAAGTAAAATCTCCCGATAAACTCAATGAATACATAAGGGTGTCAACACCTGCTGTCTGGCTGCTTGCGGCGGCGCTTGCTGTAGTGCTTGCGGCTTTGATTATCTGGGGAACGACAGGAAGCGTGCCGGTTAATACAAAAACTACCGGAGTCGGTATGCGTATGGACTTTAACGCGGATGAAGTGAATTTAAAGAGCGAGGACGAGGCGTATCTTCGTAAAACCTATGAGGTGAAAAATCTTTTCTGCCTTGTAGACTCATCGGTCGGAATGGTGAAAAACCTTGATAATAAGGAAGCGTCAGTCGTGTTCAGAGACGGCAGACGTGTGAAGGGTACAGCTCATATCATAGGCTCATATATGTTGGAGGATGATGAAATCCACAAGCTGCTTGATTCATTTCACGTAGACTCAAAATGGATTTTTTCAAGGCTCGGAAGCGGTGAGTTTCGTTACCCTGTTTATGTGGAGCTGGACGAAACGTTGGATTATATGTATTGGGGAGAGACCGCGGATGTATCCATTGTGGTAGGAGAGCAACGCCCTGTTGAGCTGTTATGGACGGAGTAAACAGTATGAGTGCAAAAAGAACAAAACCTGCAAAAGTACCTGTAATACTTCAAATGGAAGCCCTGGAGTCCGGGGCTGCGTCGCTGTGTATGATTTTGGCGTATTACAAAAAGTGGCTGACCCTTGATATAGTCAGACATGACTGCGGCGTGTCACGTGACGGCAGTACCGTTGAGAATATCTCGGCAGCGGCACAGTCTTACGGCCTCGATGTAAAAACAGAGAAATACGATGTTAGTCAGTTGAAGCAGCAGGGGGAAATCCCCTGCATAATATGGTGGAATTATAACCATTTTGTTGTTTTGAACGGTTTTGCCGGAGACAACGCGGTGCTTAACGACCCGGCTATGGGCAAAGTAACGGTTTCAAAAGAGGAATTTGAGGAATCCTACAGCAATCTTTGTATAATGCTGAGTCCCAATAAGGATTTTGTGCCGGGAGGAAAACCAAAAAGCATGGTTACCTTTTTTCTCGAAAGAGCCAAAGGCAACGGCAAAGCGCTTCTTCTGATTGTGGTAACAGCGGCCTTAGCTGCTGTAGCGGGAACAATCATTCCGTCATTTAACTCTTCGTTTACCAACATTTTGAAACAAGACGTTCGTTCAAGCGAAAATACAACGCTCACATTATTTTTGTTTGTATTCGGATTTTTTATCCTGTATCATACAGTGTGCCAGCTGTTTAACATTATTTCTGTTTACAAGGCGTCGGGAAAAATGGCTGTAACGTCAAATTTCTCTTTCCTTTGGCACCTGTTAAGGCTGCCGATTGACTTCTTTTCCCAGCGCTATGCTGGGGATTTAACGTCGCGTCAGACTGAGAATGACAAAGTTGCAAAGACGCTGGTACAGATAGTTGTGCCTACATTTATTCAGATAGTGCTGCTGCTTTTTTACCTGTTTGTAATGATGAATGTCAGCGCAGCGCTGACGTTTGTCGGGCTATTAACGGTGGCGGCAAATCTGTTTATTGCCAGGTATATTTCT
>JAFUUV010000010.1 GCA_017471345.1 Ruminococcus sp. | reverse complement strand
TTGATGTCCTCTACAACACGATTGATCGCACTCGTCAGCTCACCCTTCTCATACAAATCATAGAGGTTGCGGAAGTGTCCGCCGTCCTGATAGTATTTCAATGAGTGCTGAATATTCCGCGCGATCGCGCTGTCTATATATTCATCCGTGCTTTGCTTGGTCGTGAAAGTTGAGTTGTTATAATTGACGCCGCTGATACTCATCGTGCCGCCGTAGCGGATATAGTTGTCAATGCCCTGAATGCCGAGCACTTGCTCAAGCTCGCGGTACGGGATAAATGTCGTGTGCATCATGATACAGCGGTCATAAAGCTGTTCGTGTTTTGTGAAAATGAAGCCCAGCGAGTCCGTACCCGAAAGGACAAGCTTCATGCCGCTGCCTGCGTAAATGTCCGAGAACAAGGCGGCTCCCTCGATGAAATCTTCCATCAAAGTCACTTCATCCACGAAGATATATTGATAGCCATGTTCTTCAAGTGTTTTCAGGTCAGCATTAATGTCGGACAAAGTGTCAGCAGATTTGATTTGAATGAACGCCGCTTTTTGCCGTTCCTCGGGCTTCATGTTCAGAATGATTTGACGAATCAGGGTTGTCTTGCCGGTTCTCCGCAGTCCGTACAGGATAAAAACCTTGTCCTGCTGTTCGCCGAACACATAGTCATGAATCGCACTATAGCAGGCACGTTTTTTGTATTTTGCAACCGTCGCCGCCATGCTGTCGAGCTGCTCACCGACGCGCACATAGGTTGTGAATGGAAGTTCAGCCTTTTTGGGCTTGGCAGTCTTGGGAAGCTGACGTTTGAGCTCTTTTAGCTCTTTTTCCAATACCTTGCGCTTTTCAATCTGCGCGCGCAGCTCGTTCACCTTATCAAAATCGACATACATCTCCCGACGTTTCCCGTTTTCATTGATACGGTGATAGTAGTATTCTTTATCATTGATTCGCTTAATGGTAACACTTCCGCGCGGAAGCAGCGCGATCTCGCGTTCCAATTCATCCATGCGTTTCAAAAGTTCAGTCTGTTCCATACAGCACCTCTAATATAGTTATACCCTATTATACCCTTTTTGTAAATTCGAGTCAAGGGTATAACAGGGAAGTAAGTATAATTTGTATTATTATTTTTCAAGATTAGTTATGATTTGTTCTATAAAAAAATATACACTGTAAGCATATTGCAACATAATAAATGCTACTCCAAAGTGCATATTAAGTCCTGTATTGCAGTTTGTAAAGAAACCACATATATCACCGCGATGTTGTAAAACTTTCTAATATCAGCAAATGTATCAGATAAGCCGTTTATGTAATCGTGTGTAACACGATTTCTTCTGAGTTTAATACTCAAATACGCTTTTTCAGCATCTTCCATTCTACAATTATCCAAGCTATATGTTAGCTAAAGGTTACAATATGAAAGAAATTCAAGAACTTTTAGGACATAGCAACTATAATTTTACCGCTGATACCTATGCACATACTGATAACTCAGCTAAACAGGCTATGATTGGCACTATCTCAGCCGATATTTTAGGTTGCTTGTAAAAGTTTTTTAGAACTGCATTAGAATTTTTATTGACGAAACTTTTTCCGAAAAAACAAAAACAGCCTAAACCCACTGTTTAAGCTGTTTTCGGATGGTTGCGGGAGCCGGATTTGAACCAACGACCTTCGGGTTATGAGCCCGACGAGCTACCGAACTGCTCTATCCCGCGATATAGAAATTGTGCGCTGCTTGCTACAGCTTTATTATAATAACATACTTTTTACCGTTTGTCAAGCGTTATTTTCAAAACGGTAGGATATCTGCGCTTTCACTAAAAAGATATGCGTTTGCAAGCTGAATTATGCGGATTTGGTTGCATTTTCCGGCGGGGATTGTTATAATAAAAGATACAGCCCATTTGCTGAAAGATTAGGAGGAAATTACTCATGTGTAAGAAAGAGACGTTTTACATCACCACCCCGATTTACTATCCCTCGGGCAATCCGCACATCGGTCACTGCTACACCACCGTTGCCTGCGATTCCATCGCCCGTTACAAGCGAATGCAGGGCTATGATGTCATGTTCCTCACCGGAACCGACGAGCACGGTCTCAAAATTGAACAGAAGGCTGCCGAAAAGGGCGTGACGCCGCAGGCGTATGTGGACGAAATCGCCGGCGTGTTCCAGCGCCTGTGGCGGTTTATGAATATCAGCTACGACCGGTTTATCCGCACCACCGACGACTACCATGTCGAAAGCGTGCAGAACATCTTCAAGGCGCTCTATGACAAGGGCTATATCTATAAGGGCGAATACAGCGGCAAGTACTGCGTGCCCTGCGAGAGCTTCTGGACGGAGAGCCAGCTCGTGGACGGCAAATGCCCCGAATGCGGCAGAGAGGTCGTTGAGGGCAAGGAGGAGGCTTACTTCTTCAAGATGGCGCCGTTTGCCGAGCGCATCGAAAAGCTGTTGACCGAGACCGACTTCCTGCGTCCCAAAACCCGCGCCACCGAGCTGGTCAACAACTTCATCAAGCCCGGGCTGGAGGATTTGTGCGTTTCGCGCACCAGCTTCCGGTGGGGAATTCCCGTCTCCTTTGACGAGAAGCACGTCGTCTACGTCTGGATTGACGCACTCTCGAACTATATCACCGCCCTCGGCTATCAGAACCACGCGTTCGGTGAGTTTGACAAGTACTGGCCTGCCGATGTGCACATGGTCGCAAAGGATATCATGCGCTTTCACGCGATTATCTGGCCGGCGATGCTGATGGCGCTCGAGCTGTCGCTGCCCAAGCACCTTGCCGTGCACGGCTGGATTACCTTCAACGGTCAGAAAATGTCCAAGTCGCTGGGCAACGTCGTCGATCCCTTTGTACTCGGCGAGCGTTACGGCGCGGACGCTATCCGCTATCACATCATGCGCGAAATGGCGCTCGGCGCGGACAGCTCCTTCTCCAACGAAATCATGATTAACCGCATCAACTCCGACCTCGCCAACGGTCTGGGCAACCTCGTTTCGCGCACGGTCGCGATGGTCGAGAAGTACTTCGGCGGCACGCTGCCCGAGGAGCGTCAGGAGGGTGACTTCGACGCGGAGCTGATTGCCGAGGCGACCGCCCTGAAAGCCAAGGTCGATGATTTTGTCGATCAGACGCAGCTGCAAAACGCGCTGACCGAGATTTTCAAGGTCGTTTCCCGCGCGAATAAATATATTGATGAAACCGCGCCGTGGGTGCTGGCAAAGGACGAGCAGAACCGCGCGCGCTTGGCTACCGTGCTCTACAACCTGCTCGACACTATCCGCATCATCGCGACACTGCTGTCGGCGTTTTTGCCGACCTCCATGCCCAAGGCGCTGGAGCAGATCGGCGCCTGCGAGGCGTGCGCGAGCTACGAAAACAGCGGCGTGTTCGGCAAGCTGCCGGCAAACGTGACCGTCCATAAGGGCGAAGCGCTGTTTCCGCGCATTGACGTCGATAAGGAAATCGACGCGCTCAACAATATCTTCCGCAACGCCGAGGTCGAGGACGAGCGCACCGTCCGGCTCCGCAACGAGCTTGCCGGCGTCGCGCAAATCGGTATTGACGATTTTGCCGCCTGCGATATCCGCGTCGGCGAGGTCAGGGCGTGCGAAAGGGTCAAACGCTCCAAGAAGCTCCTGCAGTTCAGCATCTTCGACGGCGCCGACGAGCGCACCATTGTCAGCGGCATCGCCATGTACTACCAACCCGAGGAGCTGGTCGGTAAAAAGATTCTCTTTGTTTCCAATCTCAAGCCCGTCAAGCTCTGCGGCGTCGAGAGCCACGGCATGATTCTCTCGGCTGTCGAGGGAGAGGGCAAGGACGAAAAGCTGCAGGTGCTCACCATCGAGGGAATGCCCGCGGGCGCTAAGATTTGCTGAGCCGCCCATGTCGATGACCAATATTTTTGACGCGCACGCGCACTACGACGACGGTTGGTTTGACGACGACCGCGCGGCTGTGCTCGCGTCGCTGCCCGAGAAGGGCGTGTGCGGCATTGTCAACAACTCCGTTGATATCGAAAACGCCAAAACCGTCCTCGCCTTATCCGAGCGGTATGATTACGTCTACGCGGCGGTGGGCTGCCATCCCGAAAATTTGGAGGGCTTGCCCGAGGATTACCTCGACCAAATCGCCGCCCTCAGCCGCCATCCCAAGGCGGTCGCCATCGGCGAAACCGGACTCGACTACCACTGGGATATTCCGCGCGACTTGCAGCGGCGTGTTTTTGAGGAGCAAATCCGCCTTTCGCTCGATTTGAAAATGCCGCTGATTGTACACGACCGCGAGGCGCACGGCGACGTGTTTGACCTGCTGCGGAGGTACCGCCCCCACGCGCTGGTGCACTGCTTTTCCGGCAGTGTCGAGCTGATGCGCGAGGCGGTGCGGCTGGGACTGTACATCAGTCTCGGCGGCGTGGTGACCTTCAAAAACGCGCGTCACAGCGTCGAGGTCGCCGCCGAAATGCCGCTTGACCGCCTGCTGCTGGAAACCGACGCGCCGTATATGGCGCCGGTGCCCTTCCGCGGCAAGCGCTGCGACAGCTCGATGATTGTTTTCGCGGCGGAAAAAATCGCCGCCCTGCGCGGCATGACCGTCCAGGCGCTGCTCGATTGCACCGCCGAAAACGCCCGGCGCTTTTACGGCATTGTATAAATAACCTGAATCCGTGAATCTCCGGATACAAAACCTTAATACTATTCTCTGATAGAAAGTAGACAACTTTCTATCAGAGAGAAAACGCTTGGCGCGTTTTCCAATTGCGCAAAAGCGCAATTGCCGTCTTATACAATCTTGACGCGCCTACGGCGCTATTAAAAAGTAGAAAGTCT
>JAFUUV010000060.1 GCA_017471345.1 Ruminococcus sp. | reverse complement strand
GACGTTGACATGGAACGCTTCCAATCCGCTTGGCGACGGGGCAGAGGTGAGAAAGGCGTCAGGTATTACCGGCTTTGGCAAAAAGGTGGTTGCGGAGATGGAGAAATATCACATTGTTGTGGATGTTTCTCATGCTTGCGAAAAACTGTTTTATGATGTTGCGGCAGCAGCAAAAAAGCCGTTTGTTGCCTCGCACTCCAATGCCGCTTCTGTGACGCCCCATTGCCGCAATCTGACCGACGAACAATTTCTTGTCATTAAACAGGCAGGCGGCGTTGTCGGAATGAATTTTCATAACGCATTCTTAAACACTCATCCGGAAAACGCCTGTACGCAGGATATTATTCGCCACATCGAGCATTTTCTATCGCTCGGCGGAGAAGACGTCGTCTGCTTCGGCAGTGATTTTGACGGCGGTACGCTGCCTCAGGATATTGCCGACAGCCGTGTTTATCACAAGATTTATGATGAATTATGCCGCCGAAACTACAAGGAATCATTGATAAAAAAGATTTTTTATGAGAACGCACTGAATTTCTTCGAAAACTTTGACAATTGCTGAAATATGGTGTAAAATAAATTGTTGTTTAAAAGCTCTTTTGAAAGGAAGATTGAAATGTTGTATAGCAGCACCCAGAACGCGGCCGAACAGGTTTCCGCCGCTCAGGCAATCTCACAGGGTATCTCCAAGGATGGCGGCTTATTTGTACCGCAGGATTTTCCGCGTTATGATGAAGCGGATTTCCGCTCCTTACTGAAGATGGATTATCGTGACAGAGCAAAGAAGATTTTTGCCGGTTTTCTGACGGATTTCACCGAGGATGAAATCGCGGAATGTGTCGATAAAGCCTATACCGCCGCAAAATTCGGCGGAGAAAATCCGGCGCCGATTGCTTATACCAAGCTTGGCGGAAAGTCGCTGAATGTGCTGGAGCTGTGGCATGGTCCTACTTGCGCGTTTAAGGATATGGCACTGCAAATTCTGCCTCACTTGCTGACAAAATCTCTTAAAAAAACCTATGACGGCAAGGACGCTGTGATTCTTGTCGCGACTTCCGGCGATACCGGCAAAGCGGCGCTGGAGGGCTTTAAGGATGTCGAGCACACCAAGATTATTGTCTTTTATCCCGTTAACGGCGTCAGCCCGATGCAAAAGCATCAAATGAACACCCAGGAAGGCGAAAATGTCCGTGTGTGCGCTATCAAAGGGAACTTTGACGACGCGCAGACCGGTGTGAAAAAAATCTTTACGACGCCTTCTGTCGCGGAGAAGCTTGCGGAAAATAATATGCTTTTCTCTTCCGCTAACTCCATCAATTGGGGCAGACTGCTGCCGCAGGTTGTCTATTATATTTCCGCTTATTGCGATCTGGTTAACGACGGGAAAATCGCGTTCGGCGATGCCATCAACGTTGTTGTGCCGACGGGTAATTTCGGTAATATTCTGGCGTCCTACTACGCCTGCCTGATGGGACTTCCTATAAAGAAATTTATCTGCGCGTCAAACGCCAACAATGTTTTGACCGATTTTATCAATACGGGTATATACGATAAAAACAGACACTTCTTTACCACTATGTCTCCGTCCATGGATATTTTAGTTTCGAGTAACCTCGAAAGATTGCTTTATCAGCTTTCGGGCAAGGATGACAAGATGACAAAGCAATGGATGACCGAGCTGAAATCAACGGGTAAATATGAGGTAACGGACGAGGTGAAGTCGCTGATGAAGGAGAAATTCTTCGGTGGCTTCTGTGATGACGGTCAGACGCAAGCAACCATTAACCGCTTGTTCAAAGAAGATCATTACCTCTGCGATACCCATACGGCGGTGGCTGTCAATGTCTACGAACAATATGTCGCGCAAACAGGAGACACCACACCTTCTTTGATTGTTTCTACCGCGAGCCCGTATAAATTCTCGCGCTCTGTTCTTGAAGCGGTCTCTCCGGATGGCATTTTGCCGTTGACGGAATTTGAGATGGTTGACGCTCTTCACGAGCTGACCGGAATGCCTGTACCGGCTCCGCTTGCAAATTTAAAGAATAAAACCGCGCGGTTTTCTGATGTTATCAAATCAGATCAGATGTCCGATTATGTGCTGAACGCGCTTTCCATCGAATAATGTCTCTCTATGTGATTGGCGATTTACACCTTTCCTTAGGCGAGGATAAGCCAATGGATGTTTTCGCCGGATGGAACAACTACGTTCTGCGGCTGGAAGAAAACTGGCGCAAGCTCATTACCGATGAAGATACAGTCGTCGTCGCCGGCGATATTTCCTGGGCGATGAAGCTGGAACAGACCTATACGGATTTTTGCTTTATTAACAATCAGCCGGGGAAAAAGTTGTTTTTGAAAGGAAACCACGATTACTGGTGGAGCACAAAGAGCAAGATGGATAAGTTCCTTGAGGAAAAAGAGTTGCACACCATCTCGATTCTTTTTAATAACGCGTATGTCTGTGATGAATATGCCGCTTGCGGCACACGCGGCTGGTTCCTTGAAAACGACTCGCCCGAGGACGTCAAGGTCTTGAACCGTGAGGTCGGCAGGCTCAGAATGTCGATTAACGCCGCTTTGCAAACCGGAAAAGAACCGGTGGTCTTTCTGCATTATCCGCCCTATTACCGCGGTATTGAATGCACGGAAATCATGGAAGTTCTGCTTGAATACGACATCAAAAAATGCTATTACGGACACATCCACGGCAAAAGCGGTTTCCGATTGGCGCACGAGGGAGACTATAAGGGAATCGATTTTCATCTGATTTCAGGCGACAGAGTCGGTTTTATGCCGGTTTTAGTCAGATAGCTTGATTTTAAGATTTATTTGTGATATAATAAGACGATTTATAAAAATTGGAGGAATTCAAAATGGCACTGAAGGAATGTACAAAAAAAGAAGCTGCTAACGCTTACGAATTAGTTGTCACCGTAGACGGTGAAACCTTTGACAAAGCAATCAACAAAGTATATAAAAAGCAGGTTAAGAACATTAATATTTCCGGCTTCAGAAAAGGAAAAGCTCCCAGACACGTTATCGAGAGAATGTACGGCGTTGAAGTCTTTTATGACGACGCCATGCAGGAATGCTATCCCGACGCTCTCTATGAAGCGGCAAAGGAGCAGAACCTCGAAATCGTAGCCGTAGAAAAGCTTGAAGCTATCGAAGCGGGCGAAGAAGGCTTCACCTTCAAGACTGATATTATCGTTAAGCCTACCCTTGAGGTTGACGGCTACAAGGGCTTTGAAATCGAAAAGAAATCTACTGAGGTTACACAGGAGCTGATTGACGAGGAAATCGAGAAAATCAGAGACCGTAATTCCCGTTTAGTGGTCGTAGAGGACAGAGCAGCCGAGAACGGCGATACCGTTGTGATTGATTTCGAAGGCTTTGTTGACGGTGTTGCGTTTGATGGCGGCAAAGCAGAAAACTTTAGCCTCGCGCTCGGCTCCGGCAACTTTATTCCCGGTTTTGAGGAGCAGGTTGTTGGTCATTCCACCGGCGAGGAGTTCTCTATCAACGTATCCTTCCCTGAGGATTATCAGGCTGAGGAGCTCAAGGGCAAGGCGGCTGAATTTAAGATTAAGCTGCACGAAAT
>JAFUUV010000059.1 GCA_017471345.1 Ruminococcus sp. | reverse complement strand
GTTAAGCGAGCCTTCCTCGCAAATAACAATGACATATCTCAGTTGTTGAATCGTCATCTCAAATCATCCTAAATTATGTAATCAAAGCCCGCATTATCCGTGCGTGTTAGATCCGCAACGGTAAAGCTGTCGGTGTAACGGCGGATCGTTTCATCAAGACCGCGCCAGAATGTAAGCGTTCTGCACTCCGCCGCCCTTGGACAAGTTGCGCCGCTCTCCTCTAAGCAGGCGACGGGGGCAAGACTGCCCTCCATAAACCGCAGCACATCTCCGACAACAATTTCATCAGCCGGTTTGGATAGTTTGTAGCCGCCGCCCTTTCCGCGCAAGCCGACAACAATATTTCGAATCACCAGCTGTTTTACAATGCTCTCCAAGTATTTTTCGGAAATCTCCTGCCGCTCGGCAATATCCTTCAGTTTAATATATTCGTTTCCGCTGTGCTCCGCCATATCAATCAGGACGCGAAGCGCATAACGTCCTTTTGTTGAAATCAACATCTTTATCGCCTCCGTTTCCCTATTATAACAGTATGTTGATATGTTTTCAAGATTTTTTTCAAATTTTCTATTGACATATTCAAAAATGAGGAGTATGATATAGCCATTCCACTAACATACTTCTTTTATAGGTTATGATTTTAGGAGGCAATCATTATGAGTAAGATTTATCAAACAGCAGACCAATTGATTGGCAAAACCCCTTTGCTTGAATTGACGCACATCGAGAAAGAACTCGGCTTGCAGGCGAAAATCGTCGCAAAACTCGAATACTTCAATCCTGCCGGCAGCGTCAAGGATAGGATCGCAAAGGCGATGATCGAGGACGCGGAAAGCAAGGGTCTTATCAAACCCGGCAGCGTTTTGATCGAACCGACATCGGGCAACACAGGAATCGGACTCGCTTCCGTCGCCGCAGCAAAGGGTTACAGACTGATCATCACTATGCCCGAGACGATGAGCGTTGAGCGCCGCCAGTTGATGAAGGCATACGGTGCAGAGCTTGTACTCACCGACGGCACCAAGGGTATGAAGGGCGCTATCGCCAAAGCTGAGGAGCTTTCAAAGGAAATCGAGAACAGCTTTATTCCCGGTCAGTTCGTCAATCCCGCGAACCCCGCCGTTCACAGGGCGACGACAGGTCCCGAAATTTGGGAGGACACCGACGGCGAGGTGGATTTCCTTGTAGCGGGCGTCGGCACCGGCGGTACCGTGACCGGCACGGGCGAATATCTGAAATCACAGAAGCCCGATGTAAAGGTTGTCGCTGTTGAGCCGGAGACATCTCCCGTTCTTTCCAAGGGCGTCGCAGGCGCACATAAAATTCAGGGTATCGGCGCAGGCTTCGTTCCCGACGTGCTCAACACCGATATTTACGACGAGATCATTCCCGTTTCCAACGAGGACGCCTTTGCGACCGGCAAGCTGATTGGCAGAAGCGAAGGCGTACTGGTCGGCATTTCCTCCGGAGCGGCGACATGGGCGGCTATTGAGCTTGCCAAGCGTCCCGAAAACAAGGGCAAGACCATTGTCGTGATCCTGCCCGACACAGGCGACCGTTATCTCTCGACGCCCCTTTTTGCAGACTGATAATCACAGAATGAAAATGACAGCCCTCTTTCTCACAGCAAAACGAGAAAGAGGGCTTTGTTGTTTCCGGTTCCATGTTACAGAAGATCCGATAACTTTTTTGAATAGAGGAAATCATGGATAAGATTATTCAGCTCCGACCACATCGGAAGGGTATCGCACTCGGCGGCTCTGGGGCACACCTCCGCGCCGTTTTCAAGGCAGGACACGACCGCCATCGAGTTTTCCATCACATCTAAAATCTCGCCGACAGGATATTCCTCAGGCTTGCGGCTCAGCTTGTATCCGCCGCCCTTGCCGCTTACTCCTTTGAGAAGCTTCGCGCTGACAAGCTCCTTGGCGATGATCTCCAGATACTTTTTGGAGATGCCCTGCCGCTCGGCGATCTCCTTCAGCGGCACATAGCCGTCGCTGTTCTGCCGCGCAAGGTCGATCATCACCCTCAGCGCGTAACGTCCTTTAGATGAAATCATAGGTTTTCACTCCTCCACAAGTAATCAAATAATCAAACTCTTCGGTGCGCCGTTGATGAAGGTTCGCAATAATAAAAAGTGTTCCAAAGACGCATAAAGTGCCCACCGGCACATTTCGCCCTATTATAACATAGGATTAATGGAAAAATCAAGTTTTTGTTATTTGCCTATTGACACGGTAGGCGAATATGATTATAATATTTATATTGCCCGCTCGATTTGCCGCTTTGCGGCAAGAGCGATGGCTGATTATAACCATCATTTCTTTGTAATGATGGTTATAATAGAATCCGTAGTTATCACAACCAAGGAGTTGACATCATGCAAATTTACGCGGACAACGCCGCCACCACTAAAATGAGCGAGGCGGCTATTGAGGCGATGACAGAGGGTATGCGGAATTGGTGGGGTAATCCGTCGAGCCTGTACACCATCGGTCAGAAGGCGAAGGAAAAGTTAGAGGAAGCGCGCGAGGAAATCGCCGCCGTGATCAATGCGAGCCCACGTGAGATTATCTTTACCTCGGGCGGCAGCGAAGCGGATAATCAGGCGCTGCTTACCACCGCACTAAACGGCAAGAAACAGGGCAAAACACATATTATATCAAGCGCGTTTGAGCACCACGCGATCCTCCACATGCTGAATAAGCTTGAAAAGAACGGCTTTGAAATCACGCTCCTGCCCGTTCATGACAACGGAATCATCATGTTAGATGAATTGGAAGCCGCCATCCGCGAGGACACCTGCCTCGTCACGATCATGACCGCCAACAACGAGATCGGCACCATTCAGCCAATCGCCGAGATCGGCGAGGTTTGCCGGAAGCACGGCGTTCTCTTCCACACCGACGCGGTTCAGGCGGTCGGTCATCTGCCGATCGACGTCAAGGCGCAGCACATCGACATGCTCTCCGCCTCGGCGCATAAATTCCACGGTCCCAAGGGCGTGGGCTTTTTGTACGCGCGCAAGGGAATCGTCCTGCAAAACCTGATTGAGGGCGGCGCACAGGAGCGCGGCAAACGCGCCGGAACGGAGAATCTTCCCGGCATTATGGCGATGGCAGCCGCGCTGAAGGAAGCCGCCACAAGCATGGAACAAAACAACGCGTATATTTCGGCGATCCGCGACTATATTATCAAAGGCTTGTCCGAGATACCGCACAGCGCGCTCAACGGCGACGCATCCAAAAGGCTCCCCGGCAACGTCAATTTCAGCTTTGAGGGAATCGAGGGCGAGGGAATTTTGCTCCTGCTTGACCAAAAGGGTATTTCCGCTTCCTCGGGCAGTGCCTGCACCTCGGGCGCGCTCGACCCAAGCCATGTGCTGCTTGCTATTGGCAGGATACACGATGTAGCGCACGGCTCATTAAGACTTAGTATCGGCGAGGATATTACCCACGAGCAAGCTGATTATATTATTGGATCCGTCAAAGAGGTAGTGGCGCATCTCAGGAGCTTCTCACCGGTTTGGCGCGATCTGACGGAAGGCAAAAAGGAATTTATCTTGAAATAGGAGGATTTTTACTATGGCATTATACAGCGATAAAGTGATGGATCATTTCTTGCAGCCCCGCAATCTGGGCGTAATTGAGGACGCGGACGGTATCGGCGAGGTCGGCAACGCGAAATGCGGCGACATCATGAAAATGTATTTGAAGATCGACGACGATATCATCACCGATGTAAAGTTTGAAACCTTCGGCTGCGCCAGCGCGATAGCGTCCAGCTCGATGGCGACGGAGCTGATCAAGGGTCAGCGCGTGGAGGACGCCATGCAGCTCACTAACAAAGCCGTCGCCGAAGCCCTCGACGGTCTCCCGGCTTACAAAATGCACTGCTCCGTACTCGCCGAGGAAGCGATTCAGGCAGCGCTGGAGGATTATAAAAAGAAACAGGAACAGGCGTAACCCGACCTCTGAACGAGTGGGCGAACGAAAAAGGGTTTCTCAGCGACATCTTCATCACACAGCAAATATTTCTTAAACCCTGAGAGTTTGGGTTTGGGTTTATTTATGACTCTGTATTGACAACCGATAAAAATGGTTATATTTATATAATGTTAGCAACGTCTTTAGGACGTACACACATTTTTTCGTGGGAGCAGTTATGAATACAATGCTTAACCGTCAAAACTACTTCAGCTTTACATTTAGCTTTACCGTATTTACAAGCGGTAGGGTTAATTTGCTATGCTGAAAATGTGTAAGTTATAAACGTTATCACATAGGGTGTGGCACTTTAACCGAGTGTCACACCCTATTTATTTTTTTGATTAAAGGAGAAATCATTATGATCATCGTTTTAAAACCTTCAACACCGCCGGAGCAGATCAGGCTTTTCACAGAAAAGCTTTGCAGCGATTATGATGTAAAGGTCAACCGCTGGGACGGCGTACACTCAACCGTTCTGGGCTTGATAGGCGACACGCACACGGTAGATATCGAATACATTGATGCGCAGGATATCGTTGAGAGCGTCAAGCGTGTTCAGGAACCGTATAAAAAGGCAAACCGCAAATTTCACCCCGAAAACACTGTATTAAAAATCAATGATAATGTGAGCATAGGCGACGGCAACCTGCACATAATGGCAGGTCCCTGCTCGGTCGAGAGCGAGGAGCAGATAGTTGAAATAGCGAAAAGCATAAAGGCTTCCGGCGCGACCCTGCTTCGCGGCGGCGCGTTCAAGCCGAGGACCTCGCCTTATTCGTTCCAGGGGCTCAAATCCGAGGGGCTCGATCTTTTGAAGATAGCCCGCAAGGAAACGGGGCTCCCCATCGTCACCGAGATTATGCGCACAGAGCACATAGATATGTTCGAAAACGTCGATATCATTCAGGTGGGAGCCAGAAATATGCAGAATTTCGATTTGCTCAAGGAGTTAGGCAAAACAAAAAAGCCCGTGCTTTTGAAGCGCGGACTCTCTGCAACTATCGAGGAATGGCTGATGAGCGCGGAATATATAATGGCAGGCGGCAACGACAAGGTCATCCTGTGCGAGCGCGGCATCCGCACCTTTGAGAATTATACCCGAAATACCCTCGACGTCTCGGCGATCCCAATCGTAAAAGAGCTGTCCCACCTGCCTGTGGTGGTCGATCCCAGCCACGCCTCGGGGAAAAGCCGGCTTGTAGAGCCGCTGGCTATGGCTGCGGTCGCAGCAGGAGCGGACGGGCTGATGATAGAGGTGCACAACGATCCGCCGCACGCGCTGTCCGACGGCGCTCTGTCGCTCACTCCCGAGCAGTTCAAAAATACAGCCAAAAAGATACTCGCTTTGAAGGAGGCGTTAAAATGAGTTCCCGTAAAAATCTGAGTGATGAGATATGCCTTGCAGGGCTCAGGCAATCGACCCTCGGCGATATCGAAAGGGTCATCTCTCCTGCTTTGCAAGCTCAGCGATGAATTGCCTGAATTCAGCTTTCTCGGGAATTATAATGAAGTCAACACTGCATAATTCAGGTGTGCGAATTGCGAAGTAAAATGTTTTTGGGTAGTCTACGGTTTCTTTTAGGTTGACAAAGTAGGCAAGCAATGCCTTCTTGTACAAGAACTCCTGTTTTCGCGGAACGACGGCGCGGCCTGTTCCGCAAAAACGCTTG
>JAFUUV010000009.1 GCA_017471345.1 Ruminococcus sp. | reverse complement strand
GAAATCTTCCTTGCTTTGGTGTATAATTGATTTCGGTATTGTTTTTCATAAAATTATTATACCACAACAGGCACATAACCGTCTATGCTTTCGGTTATGTGCCTGTCTGTTTTTTTGGGGTGTTTTTTCACAGCCCCTTTCTGTTTACGGCAAAAGCAAAAATCGAATAGGATAACAATAATTGCTATAGATTCCCGTGACGAATCTATAGCAATTCTGTTTTCAATTATTCAGTTATAGAATAGGTAACAAACACATCCGTATAATCCTTCAGGGCTTTTTCTTCCTCTGTCAGTTGATTAAAGGATTCGGCGTGCGCCGTGCCGAAATTGGTAACAGTCGCGCCGATATGGATAGATTGCTTTTGTACCGTTCCATCATCAAATGTTACGGTGCAGTAAAGAGTATTTCCTATCATTGAATCCAACTGCTTTGACTTAGCTTCAAGGCTTTCATCATCCGGCACAGATTCATTTGTGCGCCTGCCGACAATTCCGATCGCACAGCCGTCGGGATTCTGGTTGTCGTAAGCAAGCGTAATGGAGGTGTATTTTTTGCCTTCATAACGATTCAATATTTCCTCTGCCGCGTGTTTTTCAAAGTCACTTTGATGGTCATTCTCCATTGCCGCGTCAAGCGCTTTTTGGTCGTTCTCGATATATGTGACATCAAACAAGGTGTCAATGCTTTCACTTACTACATCGCCGTCTATAACGGGATTATTATCCTTGCGGCAGTGGACGGCAATCGCATCCTTATCCACGGAATAGGTAACGCTTTTAATATGCTCTCCTGTTACAGAAAGTGGAAGGTCTATATAATACTCCATTCCGTCATCTTTTTGCGCAAAACTCATTCCACCTTCTCCTAATCCGACAGATACGGGATTGTCCTTTGTAATCTCAGCCGCATTGACCGTCATAACGAAGGAATTAGCTTTGCCGCCAAACAGGTTAAATCCAATAATCGCTCCTGCTGTGACCGCAACAGCAACTGATGCCGCGACCGCACCCTTTATCCATTTTTTCATGTGAATCACTTTCTCCTTTTTTTCGAAGCTTTCTGCTGTTTTCAGCATTTTTTCAACGGCTCCCTCGGGAGCTTTTATTTTGCTGACCGCTTGTGTGTATCGGTTATGATACATGAGAGTCCTCTCCTTCCGTAAGTAACGCCTTCAGCTTTTTTCTTGCGCGCTGTAAATATGAGCTGACGGTGTTAGGGTTTTTGCCGAGTATTTTTGCAATTTCCGCAATCGTGTAGGATTCATAATAATAGAGGTAAATAATATTGCGGTAGTCCTTTGGCAACTGCCGTATTTCCTCCATTATTTCTGATTGTTCAGGAGCTTCTAAGTGGGTATAGTCCTCCAAAGATTCGCTCCGCCTGCGCCACGCAAGCCTGTGAAGGCTGTTGCATTTATTGATTGTAACGCGAATCAGCCACGCCTTCAGGTGTTCGGAATCTCGCTGCTTGGGACATTTTGTCAGCAGAGAAATACACACGTCCTGCAAAATATCCTCCGCGTCTGCGATATTGCCTAAATTGTGAACGGCGATTCTGTATATCATATCAGAATACTGCCTGATGATTTGTTCTGCTTCTTCGGTACCGAGCTTAGACATAAGAACCTCCTTTCACCTATAACACGTTTGAGAGGGGTGGATTTCGTGCGGAGAAAGTAAAAAATATAGCATAAAAGGATGAAATTATCCCCTGCCGCATTTCGGCAACAGGGGTATTTTTACTATGATAAATGGATATTGAAAAACACATTCCGGAAATTCTCTACGCGTTTATCAAGAGAATCGATATCTACGAAAAAGAAGTCAAATACTCGCGCACCTGTGGCAACACCATCATCATTCAGTACACAATTCAGTTAGACAAAGATTGGCAGAAAAAATACCCTGAAGGCACTATTTATGCCTTCAGGGTATAACAGCCGCCAATTTTTCCGTTAAGAATATCACGAACAAACCGGAGGTATGTATTCAAAAACTTATTTTTTCAGCTCGGACTCCTCGACCAGACGTCTGCCGCAATCGTTGCAGAACATGGTGTCTGCGTCAAAGATGGTGAAGCCGCAATTGGTGCATACCTTCTTGGTCGGCTCCTTGGGCACCTCAGCCTTGGCGGCAGCTTCGGCGGGGTCTTCAAAACGTCTGCCGCAGCCCTCGCAGAACAGCATCTCGGGATCGTCGGTCGTAAAGCCGCAGTTGGAGCAGGTCTTGAGCGCCGTCTTGACAGGCTCTTCCTCAACAACCTCTTCCGCCATGGAATGACCGCAGTTAGTGCAGAAGCGGATGCCCTCGCGGACAGCCTTGTTGCAGTGCTTGCACAGCACCATGCCGGGCAAAAGCTTCACCGGCATCTTCGCGCCGCAGTTGTTGCAGAACAGCGCGTCCTCGTCAACCTGCTCGCCGCACTCCTCACAGAAGGTATAGCCAAACAGCTCGCCGATTTTCATTTTGCTGTCGCGAATTTTCTTGCGCGAAGCGTTGACGCCGGCAACCAGTTTGCCAAGCTCACCGTCAGTGCGGTCGGAATGCAGTTCGTAATACAGTCTGCCGATTTTTTCATACTCGCCCTCTATGCTGGCTTCCTCGGCAGCAATGACCTTGGTCATCTCCTTGATTTCAGCCTGATGCGGAGCCTGCGCGTCCACGCCGTTATCCATAACTTCTTTGATAAAATCATCTAAATGTGGCATTGTACCATCCTCCAATTCATTTCCGGTAATAGCGCTAACTATACTGCGCAAATTACAATTTTTCTTAAATATTATACAACAGATTGTGAAAAGTGTCAATGGAATTCCATCCATTTTCAATAAAAACAGGAATTATTTTTTCATTTTTCAAAAAAGTGTTGACAAACTTGAAATAGTGTGTTATATTATTAAAGCACTTGAAATGAGAGACACGCTGGTGTAGCTCAGTTGGTAGAGCAGCTGATTTGTAATCAGCAGGTCGGGGGTTCAAGTCCGTCCACCAGCTCCAACAACGCCTGTTACATCAGGCAAAATATGGGAGAATTCCCGAGTGGCCAAAGGGGGCAGACTGTAAATCTGTTGCGTCATGCTTCGGTGGTTCGAATCCACCTTCTCCCACCAAACAGCAGTTTGGGCAGGAAACTGCTCAGACTGCTTGTTTTTTATTTTGTACTGCTTGTTTTTTATTTTGTTTCGATTAGGTTTTCGTATCTTTACCCCATTCAACAACGTCATTGTAAACGAAGTTACAAGCACTGTCCCCTTGATGTTTCCCAACATAAGAGTGAGTTGTCGATGTAGTTACTAAACAAGAACGGAATTTCACACAGATTTCCATTCTTGCAGAGTGGATTAGGTTCTTACTCCGTACAAAAGGTTATTCCCTCAGAATAACAACTGTGTGTTGGTCGCTTTCCTGTTGGCGCAGGACTGGCTTAAAAGTCAGAGGTCGTCGCATAACTCTTATTTGACGGTTGAGTACCAGATACAATCCTATTCAATTGTAAGTTGATGAAAAAGAAAACCCGTGTCCGCAAGCCGCCAAGCAAAAACAGACACAGGTGTGTTGACAAAAAAACTGAAATCGGGTATAATATACCTGATTAAGTCTTAACGTCACTCAGCATTGGTACTGCTTTGTTGACGGGCAATCAGACTGACTGCGAATCGGTCTGATTGCTTTGGACTTAGACTTTAAATCCATCAAGTTTATTATATAATATTTAGAAAAGGTTGTCAATGGTTTTGGCAATCTTTATTTTTTTATGTTGAAACGCTCCAACAGAGAAAGTAACTGGACTACAGTTCCAAAATCGTTTTTACCAAAATCCTTGTTTCTTCCAGAGTGAAAGGTCTGATAACGTCCTGCTCTGTGTTCCAACAATCCGCTGTTTCGGAAAAGATTGTCATTCCTTTGAGAATTTCCTTCAAATCCGAAACAGCAGATGAACGCTTTTCAGCGGTCTTGTATTCCTCCATGCTGATGATAACCTGTGCCATGTTCTACTCCTTATTAATTTGATTCATATCCGGCTTAATTCTTCTGAGCGTTTTACCTGCGCTGGAGCCGCCGCAGAGCAATTCATCTTTTGATGATTTTTCCATGAGCGCAAGCAACTCCCTTCCTATGTCGCTATGTGCTTCGCGTAGCTTTGCGGACGGATTCTTTTGGGACTTTTTCCGCGCTTTTTTGAAAAGATTCGTTTCGTTACCGGTTCCTTTCCCCCGTCGAGCCGATAGGACAGCTTTTTTATTATCTCAGGTGTATGGTGTGAATTTGTTGATTCTATATTCAAGTGGACAAATTGTCCACTTCTATAGAATCCGTATCGGGTTGATACCGGATTGTGATGGTTTGGTTCTAACTCTTTGCTTCTTCGAGGTATTCTAAAGCCTCTTCGAGCTCCAAAATTGCACTGTTAAGATTATCAACGGCGTTATCAGCTATCGCATATCTTTCTGTGCCTTCAAAACTTTCCGGCATATTGTTAAGCGCAGTCTGTTCTTCGTCATAGAGTTCCTCTATTTCTGTTTTAATATCCTCAATCTTTTCGTATATCTCTTTTATTTTCTTTCGTCTGACGGCGTTCATGTGATTTACTCCTTTCCCGAGTGGACAAATTGTCCACTGAATCCCCACAGAGGAAGAATTTTATAATCCTCCAATCTTAAATTGTTTCGAGTTTATTTTTTGCTTCGGAAAACAACATTCTATATTCTGTTCCTTCTATGGGTTTATTGTCTGTTGTAATTCCATCTCCGGATTCTACATCAGAAATTTCGATATATGCTTCATCAAAATGAGTTCCACATCTGTAACGATATATGAGTCGCCGCCGTGTGTTACTTCATCACCTACTGCGATAGACAAAAATTGTGATAGGGTTTTAATTTTCACAATGATTCCTTTCTCCCCGTTGAGCCGATAGGGCAGCTTTTTATTATCTCAGGTGAATTGCGTAGATTTGGTTATTCCAACCATCGCAAAAAATTTCGTGTACTTTAGCGTAATATTCGCTGTCATTTTTAAAGTAAAGACACAAGTCTTTAATAGTGCCTGTAATTGTACGAATTCCGTAGATATAATGAGTATATCCGCATTCACGCATATATTGCCTTACTTTCTTTGCTTTTTCGGGTGTCATATCAGGGTTCTGAATTGCAAATCCATGACCTTCCGACCTATCCCAATCAATTGTGCCGTCCTTGTATTGGCGGCAGCCGTGCGCTAAAAGCTTCCAACCGCCGGAGCTGATGAACATTGCGGAAGCTTCTTCCGATTCCATACTCAGGCACATATAGTCTGTTCCGTTGCGGTTGTGATAAATCTTGCCTACTGTTGGCTGAAAATACTCTCCGTTCATGTTTTTTCTCCTTTGCTAACTTCTCTCGCTAAACTGTTGTTGATAACATAACCCTTTTTAGCTACAATTTTCATCAGACGTAACACTGCGCCCTCTATCTCAAATCTGTCAACGACAGCATAATAATTGTCGTATTCATATTTTGTCTTAATATGTTCAGCGCAAACCTGAAACTCAAAAGATACATTTTCGTTGAATTTGATTTGCTTCTCGACCACCTGAGAAATAAACCGCAGCTGATGATTGTATTCTTTTTCTGAAATACGCATTTCATCAACTACTATTGTTTCCCACGATTGGACAGTTAAGGTGTAAAGCTTTTTCATTTAATAAAGCCTTTCTCCCCGTTGAGCCGATAGGTCAGCTTTTGTTATTTCCGAAGTGGACAATTTGTCCACCGAATACCCACAGAGGAATTAACAATAATACTTGCGCAGCTCACCATTGTACATTTCGTAGAACCATCCTGCACAGTCAAACCGAACGTAATTAAAATCCGTCGCGTTATAAAGCGGCTTGCGCTCTGTTTCTCCCACTAAGCGCAGTCGGTGGCTGTTTGTGTCGATTTCATATTTCTCGACCGAACGAACGATAGTGACTTTTTCTTTATCAAAACCAAATTCCTCGCAGACAAGGGCAATCGCTTCTTCGTCGGTCAGCTCACGCGTGGAGCTACAGAGCAGCAGGTCATCGTAGTTTTTTCTGAGCAACATTGCCTTTGTCGTCAAACGGCATCCATTTTTCAGTCATCTTCTTATCCTTTCTGCCCGTTGAGCCGTTAGCACAGCTTATCAATAATTAAAACGTGAAGTCGGACTCACAAAGGCATCCAATCCAATAGGACGGCTCCGGACGATTGCGATACTCGCCATACTCCAATACTTTCTTTATTTCTTCTATTTTCTCAGTTCTCTTTTCAGGATAGTCTATGAAAAAAGCTCTTGCATCTTTGCGACCTTCTTCATATTTATCCCAGTTGAAGCTTTCTCCCATCAAAGCACGAAGTGCTGTTGCACTCATTTTTGCTGTGTTCATACACTTATCCTTTCTCCCCGTTGAGCCGATAGGGCAGCCGGTTTTTTATTCTCTTTCAAAGTCCTTGACGCAGTATTTATAATACCGGCAACTCAAGCAACATCTTTTGCAACCCTTATGAGGTCTGAGCCAGTGAAGAAATCTTTTAAGCATTTCGCTTACCTCCTTAACTTTATGTATATATTATACACTAAATTCAGGTTCATATCAATTCGCATTTTACACAAATATACATTAGTTTTTGGTGTATATTGTACACTTGTATTGGGTTCACTTTTCTGATATAATATGATTGAGATAGGGGGTGAAAACCGTGGCTCTACATTATAAAGTTGATGTTTTTCAGTTGTTAAAAAGCAACGGATATAATACATATGTTATACGAAAAGAAAAAATCATGAGTGAAACAATGGTACAGAAACTCAGAAAACAACAAATGGTTTCATGGGCAACGTTTGATTTGATTTGCAGACTGACAAACTCACAGCCAGGCGACATTCTGGAATATATTCCCGACGACGAGGTAAAATAAAAAAGTGGACAAATTGTCCACTTTGAAGTAACATAGTATTGAATTGAGGTGATTACACAATGATAACTAAGACAAGCGGCGATTATCTTACAAACAGAGGTTGGTTATCAGATATTATTAACGGAGATAATTATATTCTATGCTGCGGTTCTGCGCTTGAGTTTCTGCAAATGTTTGTTGGCTATGTCAACGAAAAGGAAATTGATGTTTATGCGAGAGTTAAGGGAGAATATGATAATATTAATTATCGGATAGTTGAAAGCTTTGACGATATTGATTATTTCAAAAAGGGTAATACGCTCTGTACAACCTTTACTCAGACCATCAACGATATGCTTGCCGATTTTGAACATACCGACGAGCTTGCCCTCACCGAAGCGCTCTGTAATTATTACTACGAAAACGGCGAAACCTTTGACGGATTGTTTATCAAGCCTGAAAATCAAACAGTTTTTGAAAATATAAAGACATCGGCAATTGAGTATTGTGTAGGGGCGTAAACTTATGACAGAAAAAGAAAAAACAATGTACAGTTTTATTTCTGAATTGTCCAAAAGCCAGTTCCCGATTATAATAAAAGGAGCTTTAATTACTAAACTAATTCTTGATGAGCATAATTATGTCGATGTAGAACGGAGAACACAAGATATTGATATCAATTGGGTAAAGACACCACCTGCAATGAACGAATTAAAAAACAGCATACAATCTGTTCTCGACAATTATAACCAAAACTATATAGCAGTAGTTAAACGAGAGTACGGGGATAAGAGAGCTGCTAAAATAGCTGTTACTGACAAAACAAATGGTGATGAAATTTTTTCTATGGATATAGATATGAAACCCATGCTTGGTAGCAGAACATATTACTTTGGTGAAGCTAAAATCAGAGGAGTGTTGCCTAATGAGGTTATTGCCGATAAGATTTTTATTTTATCAACACCCCTTATATACAAGCACAGAGCAAAAGATATTGTTGACGCTTATAACCTATCAAGATGTTTAGAGATAGAAACGGAAAGTGTTCATAGTATTAATCAGATGAGAGGACGAACACTTCAAAATTATGACGGTTTTTTAAATCATAAGTCAGAACTTCAACACGCATACGAACGGCTAAGAGGAATTGACGGAAAACCTGACTTTGAAGCATTGTATAATCATCTACAAAACTTTCTAAAGCCTTTCATTAACGGTGAACAATCAGCGATGATTTGGAATCCCGAAAAGTATGTCTGGGACAAAAAATATAACTATATGAAAGTTACTCCTGAACAGGCAGAATTGTTACAAAAAGCTAATATTAGTTTTGAAGGAAATATATTTCAAAATAGGGATAGTGTAATTAGATACCCCTCAAAGTCACAGCAAGCTGTGGAGCAAGCTTTAACATCAAGCCGTAACAAACTGATTAAATAAAAGTGGACAATTTGTCCACATAGAAAAAGCTGTGAAACAAACTTTTCCATTTCGTTTCACAGCTTATGTTATTTGTCCGTTATAATTTTCTTTGTTTTCGTCTAACCACTTTATAAAATCTTCTTCTGTTATTTCGCCTTTTTGACATTGGTCACGAATGGCACGGGCTTTTTTTGACCAAATGGCAACTTGTTCTGTTGTCACCTGCTTTCTCTTTCTTTTGCGTTGCTGTTCGTTATAATATTTAACAAATATTTTCTGAATTTTACGGTCATAGTCTGATTTCATCCAACCATCTACTCGTTCAGCGACAATCTCACGACAGGATTTTCCAAAACTATCTTTATAATCGCAGTAGACAACATTGCGACCATGTTTAAAGTTTGCAAAAATCCTGTGACATCTTTTGCAACGAATCACCCACAGTTTCTTGTATGCAATTCTTTGTCGTGCCTTGAGAATGACGTAAAATACAATGTCGCTAAAATGTTCTGGATATAGAACCTCAATTGGCTCACCTTGTCTATTTTCTATCGCCACGCGCAGCGAGGGGATAGTTGTGAACAGCGCTTGGTCGTCAAGCTCCTGTTCACCTGCCCAATAAAGAAATATATTGCGAACATATAAGCCTAATGTATTTCTGGATAATATGCCATTATAATTAACAAGTTTGAGTACGTTTTCACAAAATGGCTGCGTGATAGTGTTTATACACTGCCCGTCCTTCCATACTTCCAAACATTCCAAATTATCAATGATAAAAAATTTATACTGCATATTTTCTCCTTCGGACAATTTGTCCACTTTTACAGCGAATAGTTCCTGATTGCTTCGTCACTGTTCTCCGCGTCGTGCGTGACAAAGCGGCGGTCAACGTAGCCGAACGTACAGTCCTGTCCGTTGCCGTTGTAATTGTTCAGATATATATCAAAGCGTTCGTTGTTCCTGATATTCTCGAAATGGTAAACGCATTTGTCCGGCGAAACGCCCAAAAGCGCGTAATCGAACAGGTTATTTAGCCGCTTATGCACATACCATTCCTCTGATAACAGCGAAATAACCTTGCGCATATCCTCCGAAGCGTCAAAGCTGCGTAGCTGCTGCTTTAATTCTACCGCGTCGGTATTGCTTACCAACAAGTAGGCGGTGATTGTATTGATGTTTGTATTGATGTTCATCTGTAAACCTTCTTTCTGAATTTTGATTTCCAACAGAAAAGAAAAAAGTCAGTTGATATGCGGCTTTTGGCGCGGCGTTGTTCGGCGGCGCTGCCGGCGGCGCGAGATTGGATTGGATTGGATTTTCTCAACTCGGCGGCGGTTTTGCACGGATTTGCGCAAGGCGCAGTTGTTTCTGTTTCTTCAAAAAATCTTGCCCTAAGTACCATCTATACTCTAAGTATAGCTTTAATCTTTTTCTTTCCCTGTTGGTATTAAAAGTGGGTACTAACAATGTACTGAATATTTTTGGACTACCCCTTAAATCAAAAAAATATATATGTAGGGTATTGACATTTTTGCGATTGTGTTTTAATATGTACTTGTAAAACAGTTTTACGCAAATATTTGATTGGGAGAAGCCGAGTGCAAGACGGCTTCTCCTTTTTCCCTTTCTGCGGATTCTCGGCGGCTTGAAGGCAACTACCTTGTAGTGGTTGTCCGAATAGCTGCCGTCTTTTTTTCTCACCCTGTATTTCTTTAACAGCCCCAGCACAATAAGCTCTTTCACAGTCTGTATGACCGCAGAACGCTTCAAATGCAGCGCAGAACAAATATCATTATAGCTGTTCCAAAACCGCTTAGAACGGCTGTCAGCGCACTTACAGCAATACAGATACATTCTTGTCTGTGCCGCAGTCAGATGATACTTGAAAAATCTTCTGTTGACAAAGAAATAAGCCCGACCTCTGATTACCGGAATCGTGTAAACAAAAGAGCCGAGCTTTTTATAGTCGTCATAATATCTGTCAATGCGTTCAATGTACCCAAGCCGGAGCAGCTTGTTGATAGCCTTGCTGACGGTTGCGGTTGTTTTAAGCCCACAGAGCGTAGCAATGGTTTTTTGATTGACCTTGACATATTTCCTGCCCTTGTAAACAGAGCGGCTACGCAGACTGTAAACGGCTGCTAAGACCATCAGCTCCGTCGCGTTCAGCGGCGCTGAGAAAATATCGTTGGGCATTTTGAACAGGTCGTTATGTCTGCGCTTCATGGTTTCACTTCCTTTATAATTCTATTTTTATTGAAGAAGCGTAATGATGTACAAAAGGATAAATAACACGCAAAATGCAGCAACAGAAAAAGAGAATGTTCTGATTTTGTTTATTTTTTCCATCTTCTCCAATTCTTCCAAAACACGACTTATGTCATTAAACTTACTATTAAACACTAATTTGTCCGACACACCTTGAATTTTCGAGAGCAAAGATGCCTGTTCTTTCTTTAATTCGATTAACATAAGCTCCGTTTTTTTCAGTTCACTTTCCACTTCATCAAAACGTTCTTTCCAAAACTGTTTTTCAAAATCAGAAAAATCCGGCAATTTGGGAAGATAATCACCAGCAAACTCGTCGGATTTGGACGTGCCGAGCGTATTCTCACTCACGTTAATCTCCGCATCGCTGTTTTCGTTGCTCTGCTCCGAGGTTTCTAAATCCGCAGAGGTATTCATCGCGCTGTCGCTTAATTCATTCGGGTTGGTTTTGTTTAAAAATGCTTTTTTCAGAAGCTCCTGCCCTTCGGGGCTAATTAAAATAGTGTTGCCTCTTTTGGATATATATGGTTTCATGACTTTCGAAAAATACTTTTTATATCTGATTTTAGAATAGACAGCACTGCTCTTTACTCCCAAATCATCAGCGACTTGTCTAATGGTTTTATTCATTTTCATTTCTCCTTACATTTTTGATACAGATGAAGCTATAAGCCTGCTTTGGACTGCCACCTGCAAATCCTCGTTAAAATCTTTGTGTGCAGGGATTTCCGTGCTTACTTTAAATCCCTTTGCTTCCCACTTAGGAATATATAAATCTCTTGCCTTTTGACCGCCTTTGTCGTTGTCATAGCAAAAGCAGATTTCCTCTACCTCCGGATAGTCGCTGATGAAACGCTCCAAGGGAACGTCGTTGTTGCCGCCGCAGGAAATTCTGGTAGCGTTCAGCCATTCGCGCGGATTGCCTGCGTCGATATTAGCTAACGTCGCATGTGATAATGCGTCAATCGGAGATTCAAAAACGTATATTCTCTGCTTGTTAAATCCCTTGAGATAGAAGCTGTTTTCCTTGTCGGAACCCTCTGCGTCATAACGAAAAACACGGTTCGTTACGGTAGAGCGTATTGCGCCGTATACAGCTTTTCCTGCTTTATTGTAGCCAACAAAAACACAGTTGCCGTTTACATCTTCATAAATGAATTTTTTGTGCATCAGCGTTGTGACTATTTTGGGGTCAAGACACCGCGTCAACGTTAGATATGCAAACACACGTTTGTATTTCCCCTGCGTTTTTGCAGGAAGATTCAGCGGCTTTCTCTCGGTGACGGTAGGCTGAACCGGTGCAAATGTATAGGATTGCCGTTCTGACTGCGTAGGGTTAATGACAATCTCCAAAGCCTTTGCATACGTTACATTCTCCACTTTTCTGACAAACTCAATCACGTCACCGCCGCCCATACACCGGCTGTTCCAATACCACGTCCGTTCATCAGCTTTCACCACAAGACTGTTGTGTTCTCTGCAACGGTAGCCCCTGCCGTCCGGCTTGAACGTCAGTCCGTAATTACGCTGTAAATAATCAATCGTTGAGATATTGTGCGCATTTTGCTTTTCTTCATTTGTAAAAATCCACATTTGCTTTTTCTTATAAAAATACATCAGCGATTCTCCTCGTCGATTTTTTTGATTTTTCTTTGGTAGCTCCACAAAAGAATGACAAAAAATATCGCCGGAAGGACGTTGATCAGAATGACCTTATCGCTTCCGACGACAATTGATAAGAATAAATTGGCGGAAAACGCTACCAAAATGAAAAGCACCATGACCTTAATCGGAAATGGTGCTTTCACTTTGTAACGTATGAAATAGCCCTCGTTGGCGCGGTCGATAATTTCCTGACGGTAGACATTGACCGCGATAACAATGTAGGCGTAAAATATGGTGCAGATGAAGACTGTCATTTCTTTTTACCTTTTTTAGTGTTTGGGAAAACAAACTCAATTTTTCCCTGACTGTCAATTTTCAGCGATGCGTCAAAGGATTTTCCTGCCTTTGAGGTAAAGCCCTTGATGACGTTTGTGCGCTGTGAGTGAATCAGCATTTGAATCTGATTATCGGTCAGCTTCTTTTGGCAGAGCGTATACGGAATACTGAATTGACACCCTTCCTTATATCCTGAGCAAAAGACGTTTGTTTTGCCTTTTACGAGCTTTTTTCCGCAGGAAGGACAAAGCATTGACTTGTCCGTAAAAGCGTCTGAGGACGCGTCGCAGACGGCTTTATACCATTTTCGTGTAATACCTTTGACCTTATCAATGAACTGCTGATAATCAGCTCTGCCCTCGGCTATATCGTTCAGCTCCTTTTCCAATTCTCCGGTCATTTCAGCTGACTTCATTTCAGATACAGGCAAAGTGTTTATCAAGAACATGCCCTTTTCGGTAGGATAAATAGTTTTGCCTTTTTTGGCGATATATTCTCTCGCAAACAGCGCTTTGATGGTCGGAACTCTTGTCGCGTCAGTACCCAATCCTTTCTTTTGCAGTTTCATCAGCGTTCGGGCTTCTTCATCCTCGAGCTTCTGTCCGGCAAGCTCCATAGCGCTGATAAGCTCCGTTTCCGTGTACCGCTTCGGCGGTTTCGTTTCGCCTTGCTCAATCTTGATTTCAGCGGTGACTGCTTCACCTTCATGGAGAACCGGCAGGACGTTTTTCTTTTCGGGCATTGCGTCAACCTGATACCAGCCCGACGCGGCGATAACGCTGCCCTTCGAAACGAAATCAACGTCGCCGACGCGCGTGACAACCTTGGTGTTTTCCACAGTTGCAGGAGGAAAGACAATCCTTAACAGCGATTTGCAGAGCAAATCATACAGCGCTCTCATGTCCTTGTTCTCGATTGCTTCGAGAGATTGCGGAACATTGAGTGTCGGTGTAATCGCAGGGTGCGAACCGACCTTGCTGTCATTAAAATGACGGCTTGAAAACTCCTGCCATGCGTCTTTGTCCAGAGCATACGCGGCATACTCGGGAATCGCCATGATTTTCTCAATCGTCCGTGCAATCTCCGGTTCCATAGCAACCGTCAGATGTTCAGAGCTTGTACGCGGATATGTCATGAGCTTCGCTTCATAGAGCTGCTGCATAACCTGTTCTGCCTTTTTCAACTCCCATCCGAGCGTTTTGCCACAGGCAACTTGCAGCTGCGTTGAGTTGTAGAGCAGCGGAGCGCTGACTTTGCTTTCTTTAACGGTCAGCTCCTTGATAACACCCTCTCCTTTAGCATTGCTGAGAACGTCGTCAGCCTGTTCCTTGGTATCAAGATTGCCGCCTTGATACTCTCCGCTATAACCGCCGTTTTCTGTGGAGAAATTGCCGACGACTTTGTAAAACGGCTTTTTGGTAAAATTTCTGATTTCATTTTCTCTGTTGACAACCAGCGCGAGCGTCGGCGTTTGCACTCTGCCGCAGGCGAGAACGCCGTTGTGATTGCTGAATTTTTGCGTCATAGCCACAGTGATATTCATGCCGAACAGCCAGTCTGCGGCTGACCGTGCGCGTCCTGCGAGCTGTAAGCCCTGCATTTTCTCGCTGCTTCTGAGGTGAGAAAAAGCATAGCGGATTTTCTCGTTGGTCAAATCCTCAATCCACACACGCTTCCACGGCTTGACACAGCCCATCATCTGATAGACGTATGCAAAAATCAATTCACCCTCTCTGTCCGCGTCGGTCGCGTTAATCAGCCAGTCCGCTTTGTCAAAAAACTGTTTGGCGTACTGATAGCAGCCCTCCGTGTCGGCTTTGACCTGAAGCCTAAAGGTTTCGGGAATACAGGGATAAGCCTGCAAATCCCATTTTTGAAACTGAGCGCCGTAGGCTGCCGGATTCTCCGGCTTTACCAAAT
>JAFUUV010000058.1 GCA_017471345.1 Ruminococcus sp. | reverse complement strand
TAATACCTAATAAAAAGTAGACAATCTTTGCGGTCTATTTTCCGCAATACTGCGTTGTCGTCCTTGCAAGGCGTCTCCGTTGTATGGGTGCGGTGCCCAAAATCAAAGATTTTGACCGCACCTCAAGCCTTGCCGCGTCCTCCGCCTTGTCTTGCGAAAAATATCCTCGCAAAGTATTAGTCTACTTTCTATCAGGAATTAGTATAAGGCAACAGCTTTTGGCTGTTGCCGTTTTTTTTGACAGGGAATGTCACCATGCATTTTCGGATAGTCCGAGTGCCAAAAAAAGTTACCGTCAAGTCATCATCTTGTGCTAAAAAATACAAATAATTAAATAAAATGTAATATTTGCTTGATTTTTGCGGCGGGTTGGGTTATAATGGTAGCAATAGGTGTCACTTTGTGTCATTTAGTGACTTGGATGGGTAAATCTGAGAGCGAAATCAGTGAAATGGAGGTGGGCGCACGTGTTCTTGGGAATGTCAAGCCAAAAAATTGACGCGAAAGGCAGAATCGTGCTGCCATCGAAATTTCGTGAGGAGCTGGGCGAAAGCTTTATCATCGCGAACGGCTTCAGCTCCAAGTGCGTTCAGGTGATGTCCCACGCGGAGTATGAGAAAATTTCCGCGCGGATTCGTGAGCTGCCGGCAAAGCAGGCGCTTGCCATGCAGTACCATTTCACCGTGACCGCCGCCGAGGTGACGCCGAATGCTCAAGGCCGCATCGTGATTCCGCCGGCACTGCGCAAACGCGCCGGACTGGACAGCGAAGCGCTGGTGCTCGGTATGGATACGCGTATCGAGATCTGGAGCAGTGAGGTATATGACGAGTTTATGGCGTCGCAGCAGGATGTGCTGGAAGAAGCGATGCTCGGTTTCAGGCTGTAGGAGGTCGGGATGGAATTTTCTCATCGTCCTGTTCTGCTGCAGGAGACAATTGACGGACTCGCAATCAAAGAAAATGGAATATATGTAGACGGAACTGCCGGCGGCGGCGGACATTCCAGCGAGATATTAAAGCGTCTCAAGGGCGGCACGCTCATTTCCATCGACCGTGACCCCGACGCGATTCAGGCCTTGACGCAGCGCTTCAGCCGCAACGAGCACGCGATGATTATCAAGGGCAACTTCGGCGATATGCGCGAGCTGCTCGCGCAGCGCAGCCTTTACCGCGTGGACGGTGTCCTGCTTGATATCGGTGTTTCCTCCCACCAGCTCGACACCGCCGAACGCGGCTTTTCGTTCCACGAGGACGCGCCGCTTGATATGCGCATGAGCCGCAAGGGCACCACCGCGGCGGAGCTTGTCAATAGCCTGCCCTTTGAGGAGCTGCGGCGGATTTTGTGGGACTACGGCGAGGAAAAGTACGCCGGCGCCATTGCCGGCGGCATTGTCGCCGCGCGTGAGAAGAAGCCGCTGACCACCACTCTGGAGCTGGCGGAGATTGTCAAGGCGAACGTGCCGCAGCGTGTGCGCCGCGACGGTCATCCCGCGCGGAAAACCTTTCAGGCAATCCGCATTGCCGTCAATGACGAGCTCGGCGCTTTGCAGCGCGGCTTGGAGGGCGCGTTTGAGCTGCTCGGCAGCGGCGGACGGCTGGCGGTCATCACCTTTCATTCGCTGGAGGATCGGCTTGTCAAGCGCCGGATGGCGGCTTGGTGTGAGGGCTGTACCTGCCCGAAGGACTTTCCCGTTTGCGTCTGCGGAAAGACGCCGAAAGCAAGATTAGTCAACAAAAAACCCATTTGTGCAAATGAAACAGAATTGGCAGAAAACCCCAGAGCGAGGAGTGCAAAGTTGAGAATATGCGAAAAAATTTAAGTTTTTTTCTCTCAGCTATAGACAAACGGCTCGTTTTGGTGTAAAATATAACAAAGTTGTAAAGATTGTTACAGCTACAAGCGCTTGTGGATGACAAGCCTGTTGTTGCCTAAATGTTTGAAAAAATGGCTATAAACGTGCATTTAGGACAGATTGTGTGTGAAAAATTGAAATCTAATGGTTAAAATTTTGAAACTTTTTGATTTCAAAGAATTATCCGTGTGTTTTATGAAAATTGTGTATACAGAAAGGCATAAGGTGCAATCCCATGGCATATCACAATAATGCTGCTTATGACTTAGAACTTTTTGACGAAGAGCTTACATATGAGTCCTCCGCCGCTCCCAAGCGCGAAGAGGACGAGCCCGTCAGAAAATCCCGCAAAAAAGCAAAAAATAATGTTGTCGCGTTTACCGAGGAGGATCAGCTCAAGTCGCGCAAGCGCAGACATAACCCCCTCAAGCTGATTTTCGGCGGCTTTTGCGCCGCGGTGGTGACCGTTGTCATCGGTTTTATCATTGTCGGTCAGGTCAGACTGACCGAGCTGAATCAGGAGATTATTACCGCGCAGGCGACGCTGGAGGAAACCCAGAGCATCTATACCCAGAACCAGATGAAGTTAGAGGCAAACCTCTCCACGGCGGAGATTGAAAAGCACGCGACAGAGGTGCTTGGAATGACCAAAGCCTCCAACGCCCAGAAGGAGTTTATCTCGCTCGAGGGCGGCGATAAAGCGGAGGTTAGTGTTCAGAAAAGTGAGAATATTTTCACCCGGTTTATCGATTCAATTAAAAATCTTTGGTCATAACATTCATTGCAATTAAATATAATTTGAATGTCAAATAAGATGAGAGTTAAGGCTGAAAATGTCTTGGCTCTTTTCCTTGTTTATAGAGCAGTAGAGCAGTTCAGCAAAATTCCGTATGATTTTGCTGAAAAAAGATAGTATATTGCGGTAGAAGGAGCTTGCTTTGGAAGAAAAACATACACCGTCAAAAACTCCCCAAAAACGCACCGACAAAGGTCCCAACCAGCGGCTGCGTCAGAGAACGGCGATTATCATCATTATTATCCTTGTCATCGGCTTCGGCGCCACCATTCTGCGCCTGTCCTTCCTGACACTGGCACAGGGCAGCGAGCTGCAGGAGAAAGCGGTCAGCCAGCAGCTGAGCGACACCGTTCTGACTGCCAAACGCGGCTCCATTTACGACGCCAAGGGCACTGTCCTCGCCGAGAGCGCCTCGGTCTGGCAGGTTGTTCTCGCGCCGATTAACTTTGAAACCGACGAACAGCGGCAGGCGGCGGCAAAGGGACTTTCGGAAATCCTCGGTCTGGACTACGAAAATGTTCTCGAAAAAACCAAGCAGCAGAATTACTATACTGTCGTCAAGCGCAAAATCGAGGTTGATCAGCGCGACAAGGTGCTCGAGCTTTCGAAAAAGCTTTCCGAGGACTACGACTGCGGCAACGTCATCCAGCTGCTGGACGACTATAAGCGCTACTATCCCAAGGACGACCTCGCGTCCTGCGTCATCGGCTTTACCGGCGCGGACGAACAGGGCTTGGAGGGCGTCGAGTTCAAATATGACGACTACCTCTCCGGCACACCCGGACGTATCATCACCGCCAAAAACGCGCGCGGCACCAATATGCCCTTCCAGTTTGAGCAGAATATCGAGAGCGAGGACGGCAACAACGTCTATCTCACGATTGACGAGGGCGTGCAGAGCATCTGCGAAAAGCATATGGCACAGGCGATAATCGACAACAACGTCCTCAACCGCGGCGTCTGCATCTGCATGGACGTCAATACCGGCGCGGTGCTCGCCATGGTCACCGCCAACGGCTACAATCTCAACGATCCCTACAGTCTGCCTGCCGAAACCGAGCAGAAAATTAAAGCGCTCCCCGAAAAGGAGCAGGCGGAGGAGGAGAGCAAGTCTCTTGCGGCGATGTGGCGTAACAAATGCGTCGCCGATACCTATATGCCCGGCTCGGTATTCAAGATGTGTACCGCGTCGATGGCGCTGGAGGAAGGCAAAATATCCGACAGCTCGCGGTTTTCCTGCGGCGGTTATATGCGCGTGGAGGACTATGACATCGGCTGCTCCGTCACCTCCGGTCACGGTGTGCAGACCTTCCTCGAATCCTTCTGCCATTCCTGCAACCCGGCGTTCATCCAGATCGGACAGCTCGTCGGACTCGATAAATTCCGCGATTACTACACCGCCTTCGGCTTCTCCGAAAAGTCCGGCATCGACCTTCCCGGCGAGGCGGACGACAGCTTCTGGCCGGAGGGACAGATGGGCATGGTTGACCTTGCGGTTGCCTCCTTCGGACAGAACTTCAACATTACGCCGCTGAGCATGATTACCGCCTGCGCGGCGGTTTGTAACGGCGGCTATGTCCTCCAGCCCTACGTTGTTTCCAAGATTACCGACTCGCGCGGCAACGTTGTCAAGACCGTTGAAAAGAAGGTCAAGCGTCAGGTCATCTCCAACGAAACCTCCAAAAAAATGTGCGATATGCTTGCGGCATACCCCGAGGTCAACGGCGCTTCGGGCGGTTATGTCGCCGGCTACAAGACCGGCGGTAAAACCGGTACCTCCGAGAAAATCGGCGTTGAAAAGGTGCAGAGCTCCTTTGAAAAGGACTACATCTCGTCCTTCTGCGGCATTGCGCCGACGGACGATCCGCAGGTCGCGCTGCTGGTGTTCCTGGATACGCCCGACGGCGGCGCGTACTACGGTTCACAGATTGCGGCGCCGATTTTCATCAATATCATGACAGAGCTGCTGCCGTACCTTGAGGTCAAGACCGACTATTCTGACGAGGATCTCGCCTACGTCAATGTCAGCATGGGAGATTACAGCAACATGACGGTGGAAGAAGCGCTCACCAAGGCGGAGACAGACGGCTTTACCGGCATCGTTGTCGGCTCCGGCAACACCGTTGTCTCCCAGATTCCGTCGGTAGCCTCGCAGGTTGCCGCCGGCGCCAGCGTGGTGCTCTACACCGACGGCACACCGCCCGAAAAGGTCAAGGTGCCCAGCTTCCTCGGCTGCGTTTCCTATGAGGCGAACAGCCTCGCCGCGCAGTACGGGCTCAATGTCAGCTTCACCGGCGCGGTCAGCTCCGGCGGCGTCGCGGTGGCGCAGAGCATTGCCGAGGGCGCGGAGGTCAGCCAGGGAACGGTTGTCACCATCACCTTCTCGGCAAACACCAGCGAAGGCAACAGCGACTGATACGGGAACCTCTAACCATTCCCAGCCGCGCATAAGCACGACATTGGATGATCAGAGATTTCCGACGCGGCACGAGGGGTACAGCGCGATATTCATCAGCGAAAGTGAAAGGAACGGTAAATATGTTAGTTTACGGAATATGGACATTCTGCGCGGCAGTCGCCGCCTTCCTGATTTCGGCAATCACAGGTAAGTTTTTAATTCCCTACCTGCGCAGGCTGCACTTTGGTCAGACCATCCTCGAGGAAGGTCCCAAGTGGCACAAAAGCAAGCAGGGCACGCCGATTATGGGCGGTATCATGTTCATCGTCGCGATTGTCGCGGTGTCTGTCATCAGCACCGTCATCTATCTGCTGACCGGCGGCAGCTTTATTGAAACCTATTTTGCGGACATCAACCGTGAGGCGACCTATATTTTCGCCGGACTCGGTCTGGCGCTTGCCAACGGTCTGATTGGCTTCATTGACGACTTTACCAAGGCTGTCAAAAAACGCAACCTCGGTCTGACGGCGTGGCAAAAGCTGGTGCTGCAGTTTGCCGCCGCGGGCGCTTACCTTGCCGTTCTCGGTATCGCCGGCTGCGGCACCACCACCATCAGTCCGTTTGTCGGCACGGTTGACCTCGGCTTCTTCTATTACATTCTTTCCGCCATCGTCATTGTCGGCGTTGTCAACGCCGTCAATCTCACCGACGGCGTGGACGGTCTGGTCGGCTCCATCACCTTCTTTGTCGCCGTCAGCTTCATGCTGATTGCCAGCAAGCTGTACTCGCTCGGCGTCACCGCCGTCAGCGCGGCGGTTGCCGGCGCCTGTCTCGGCTTTCTGGTCTGGAATTTCCATCCGGCAAAGGTCTTTATGGGCGACACCGGCTCGCTGTTCCTCGGCGGCATCGTCTGCGCGCTCGCTTTCGCGGTCAACATTCCGCTGCTGCTCCTGCCGCTCGGCATTGTGTATCTCTGCGAGATGTTCTCTGTCATTCTGCAGGTCGGCTACTTCAAGCTCACCCACGGCAAGCGCCTGTTTAAGATGAGCCCCATTCACCATCATTTCGAAATGTGCGGCTGGAGCGAGGTCAAAATCGTCAGCGTGTTCAGCATTGTCACCGCGTTGTTCGGCGTCATCTCGTTTTTGCTGGTGCTGTTCGGCGTTCATTAAATAGTCCACTTGGAGGAATATTATGGCTCCAAACAAGAAAATGATTCTCAAGGCTGACATCAACCGCATCTACGACGAAAAGGTGCGTTCTCAGCGCGGCAAGCGTGAGAGATTGTTCTCGCGTCCCACACGCCAGCGCAAGATGAAGTCAACAAAGTGGTTCGCGACCGGCATGGGCATCGACCTGCCCTTCTGCATCATTCTGCTGGTGCTGCTGACCATCGGCACCATCATGATGTTTTCCGCCAGCTACGCCTTCTCGTATTATACGCAGGGCGACAGCTACTATTACCTGATTCGTCAGCTCATCTTTATCGCCATCGGCATCGCCGGCATGGCGGTGATGTCCTTCTTCAATTATAACAAGCTGCACAAAATCGCGCCGCTGATTCTCGGCATCGCCTACGTGTGTCTGCTGATTGTGCTGGTGTTGCCTGCCGGAGACGGCGGCGTCAAGCGCTGGATTCCGCTGGGCGTTTTCAATATCCAGCCCTCCGAAATCGCCAAATTCGCGGTCATTCTGTTTTTCTCGCACTGGGCGAGTAAATATTACGATAAAATGCAGCTCCCGAAGTACAGTGTTTTGCCCGGCCTTGCCGTTTTCGGCTCCATCGCGCTGCTGCTCTTTTTGGAGCCGCACTATTCCGGTATCGTTATCATCGCTATCCTCACCGTATTGATGCTCTACATCGGCGGTATGCAAACCAAGTACCTCCTCATCGGCGGCATTGTCCTGATCGGGCTGGTGCTGGTGCTGGCGGTCACGGGCGGCTTGTCCTACGCCATGAGCCGTATGGACGGCTGGGGACAGGCGCTCGAATACACCACGGAGGAAATGTGGCAGACCACCTGGCAGACGCGCAACTCGCTCTACGCCATCGGCTCCGGCGGCTTGTGGGGCTTAGGTCTCGGTCAGTCGCGCCAGAAGTATCTCTATCTGCCCGAGCCGCAGAATGACTTCATCTTTGCCATTGTCGTCGAGGAGCTCGGCTTAATCGGCGCCATCATTATTCTCCTGATTTTCGCGCTGCTGATTTGGCGCGGCATCACCCTTTCGCTGCGCTCCAAGGATAAGTTCGGCAAGCTGCTCGGCATCGGACTGACCTCGCAGATTGGTATTCAGGTCGTCCTCAACATCCTTGTTATCACCGACTGGCTGCCCAACACCGGCATCAGTCTGCCGTTCTTCAGCTACGGCGGCTCCTCGCTCATCATGCTGCTTGCGCAGATGGGCATCATCCTTTCCATCTCAAGAACAGCGAATATTGAAAGGCAATAATCATACGGCCGCAGGGCTTGCGCGGCAAGCCCTTGCGGATCAGCACGGAGGTATGTTATGAAAGTTTTACTCGCGGGCGGCGGCACGGCAGGTCACATCAATCCCGCGCTTGCCATCGCCGGTACCATCCGAAAAATGCGTCCCGATACCGAGTTTTTGTTCATCGGCAACAAGGACGGTATGGAGCAGCGGCTTGTGACGCAGGCAGGCTATCCCATCGAGTCCATCACCATCAGCGGCTTTCGCCGCGGTATCAAGCCCAAGGACGCGCTGGACAATATCAGAACCGTCCGGCGTACCATCACCTCCTCTGTGCAGGCGAAAAAAATTATTCAGAAATTTAACCCCGACATCTGCATCGGCACCGGCGGCTATGTCTCCGGTCCGGTGGTGCGCGCCGCCGCGCGTCTCGGCATTCCCTGCGTGATTCACGAGCAGAACGCCTACCCCGGCGTCACCAACAAGCTGCTCAGCCGCCGCGACAAAAAGGTGATGCTCGCGGTCGAGGCGGCAAAGAAATATTTCCCGAACGCGGACGTTGTCGTCACCGGCAATCCCGTCCGCGGTGAAATCCTCACCGCCGACAAGGAGCAGTCGCGGCAGAAGCTCGGGCTTGACCAACGCCCCGTGGTGCTGTCCTTTGGCGGCAGTCTCGGCGCGGAAAAAATCAATCAGGCGGTTGCCGATTTGGTGGCGCGCAGCGGCATGGACGGCCGCTACCAGCACATCCACGCCTACGGCAAGTACGGCGACTTTTTCCCGGGCTTAGTGGAGGAAAAGGGCGCCGACCTCAGCAAAGCGCCGAATCTGGACATCCGTCCCTATATCGACAATATGCCCGACTGCATGGCGGCGGCGGATTTGGTGATTTGCCGCGCCGGAGCCATCACGCTCAGCGAGCTGCAGGCGATGGGCAAGCCGGCGATTCTGATTCCTTCGCCGAATGTGGCGGAGAACCACCAGTACCACAACGCCATGGCGCTTGTCAACGCCGGCGCGGCGGAGCTGATTGAGGAAAGCGAGCTGACCGGTGAGCTGCTGACGCAGCGGGCGGATGAAATGCTGCGGGACCGCGCCAAGCTGCAAAAATACAGCGAATGCGCGCGCCGCATGGCAATCACCAACGCCAACGAGCGCATCTACGCGGTCGTCAAGAAGATTGTGGAAAACAAGCGGTAACACCCTCACCGATTTCCGCTTGCGACATAGGATATACTGAATTCTTTTGAAGAGGGTGTCAGTATGTCAAAGCTATTGATTACAGGCCGCCAAAGGCTTTCGGGCGAGGTTTGCGTGCAGGGCGCCAAAAACAGCGCGCTGCCTGTCCTCGCGGCAACCCTGCTCACCAAGGGTGAAAACGTCATTTTCAATTGTCCGTCCCTGTCAGACGTCGATGCTTCGTGTGAAATTCTGCGCTACCTCGGCTGCGAGGCAACACGCTCGGATCAAACACTGCTGATACGCTGCGACGGCGTGGCACGCACGGATATTCCCGATTCGCTCATGCGCAAAACGCGCAGCTCCATTGTGTTTCTCGGAGCGGTGCTCGCGCGTACCGGCAGAGCAAGGCTCAGCTTTCCCGGCGGCTGTGAAATCGGTCCCCGACCGATTGATATGCATCTCAAGGCGCTGCGCGCGCTCGGCGCGGATATCCGCGAACAGCACGGCGTCCTTGACTGCCGTGCGCCCTACGGTCTGCGCGGCGCGAAAATTTCGCTGTCGTTTCCCAGTGTCGGCGCGACAGAGGATATTATGATTGCCGCCGCCCTCGCGAGCGGCACTACCACGATTTCCAACGCGGCAAGAGAGCCGGAAATCTGCGACCTTGCCGATTACTTAAACAAATGCGGCGCCCGTATCGACGGCGCCGGCGAAGGCGTCATCTATATCGAGGGCGTCTCTTCACTCCACGGCGCGGCGCACAGCATCATTCCCGACCGCATTGTCGCGGCGACACTGATGTCCTGCGCGGCAGTCACCGGCTCGGAGCTGACGCTCAGGGGCGCGGTTTCCCGTCACCTCGGCGCGGTCATCCCCGTTTTTGAGGAGAGCGGCTGCCGCGTGACCGTCAGCGAACAGGGCATCCGCATTTCCGCTCCGCGGCGGCTGCGTTCGATGCGCCTTGTCCGCACCATGCCGTACCCCGGGTTTCCCACAGACGCGCAGGCGCCGCTGACAGCGGCGGCGTGCACTGCCGACGGAACCACCGTTTTTATTGAAAACATCTTTGAAAACCGCTATCGTCATATCGCGGAGCTGACGCGCATGGGCGCGTCCATCCGCACCGAAGGCAAGGTCGCGGTTGTCGAGGGTGTTCCGGCGCTCTACGGCGCTTCCGTAGAAGCAACCGACCTGCGCGGCGCAGCCGCACTGGTCACTGCCGCGCTTTGTGCCGAAGGAACGAGCGCCGTCAGCGGCGTGCGCTATCTGGAGCGCGGCTATGAGAATTTTGATATTGTACTGCGCTCTCTCGGCGCGGATATCAGGAAAGTTTAAGCGATTGTCCCGCAGCGGCGTCGCGGGAAGGAGGTCAGCCCCATGTCACTCAGCTCAAAAGAGAAAAAGGAACTTGCCAAGCGGCGTAAGGAAAACGCGCGGCAGGCGCAGAAGTTCCATAAGGAGCAGGAAAAACGGGCGAAGAAGTCCTCTGCAAAAGCCAAAAACAAACCGGAAAACGCCCCGAAAAAGCCCTCCGCCAGCAAAATCGAGGAGGCTGTCAACTCGGGCAGAACCGCAAAATTTCAAACCATCAGCCGTGAGGAGAAATTCCGCCGCGAAAGCGAGGAAAAAATCCGTAACCTCAAGCCGCAGGACTTTGAGGACGGCTATTACATAGACGAGTACAGCGAGAAGAAGCGGCGCGAGCGCCGTGCCAAGATTATCCGTGAGCAGGAGAGCGAAACCATCCGCCGCAACAAAAAGCCGATGACCAGCCGTCAGGTGCGTATCCGCAGAATTCTGATTACGGCGGCAATCCTTCTCTCGGTCATTGCGATCGGTGTGATTCTCAGCCTGACGGTGCTGTTCAAGACGGAAAAAATTGTGGTGGAAGGCTGCTCGTATTATTACGATGACCAGATTATCAACTACAGCAATGTCAGCCTGCAGCAGAATATCTTCATCGCCAAGATGAACAGCACACCCGAGGAAATTGTCAGAAACTTTGCCTACGTCGAGGACGCGCGGGTTGATTTTTCGATTCCCGATACCATCACCATCACCATCACCGACGCGAAGCCGGCGTATTACATGGTGGAGGGCAACAATTACCTGTTGCTCAGCGCCAAGGGCAGGGTGCTCGAACGCACGGAGAACAAGCCCGAAGGGCTGCCGGAGCTGATTTGCGGCGATACCAGCGCTACCGAGGTCGGCTCTTATGTCAAGTTTGACGACCCCGCGGTTCCCGAGGTGCTCCGCAACGTCGCGGAAAGTCTCTCTAAAAATGAGTTTTCCGGTGTTGTCGGCTTTGATGTGACCGATTCTTCCGCGATTACGCTGAATTATCAGGGAAAAATCAAGGTCAATCTCGGCGCGGCGGAGGATTTGGATTATAAAATCCGTACCGCGCAGGCGATTATCACCAAGAAGCTGGATCCCAACAATTCCGGTCAGATTTACGGCAATCTGGATGTTTCCACCTGCGCGAAGAATAAGATGTCGCACTATGTGCCGTCGGCAACCGTGCCGCAGGCAACGCAGCCAACCACGGCTCCCTCCGCTACCGATCCCAACACCGATTCCAACACCGATCCCAACACCGGTACCAACACCGGCACCGGTGAAGAATGGACAGACGAGTGGAACGGCGAGGCGGTCGATGACAACCAGTGGAGCTACGAGGGCGAGGTTTACAGCGACAACCAGTGGACGGACGACAGCTGGAGCGACGACGCCGGCGGCGGATGGGACGACGGCGGCTATTACGACGCCGAGGTGCCGCAGTATTAAAAAATTATCGTTAAAACCATTGATATTTTTGCAATAGTGTGATAATATAGTAACATAAGTATGTAAAATACGAAATTACGCACTTTTCTTATAGATAAGAGAGCATAAGGAGGAAAACAAAATGGCTTTTGAGCTGGAACTGGAAAATGAGTACACCCCGAAAATTAAAGTAATCGGCGTAGGCGGCGGCGGCGGAAACGCTGTCAACAGAATGGTTACCACAGGCATCAAAAATGTGGAGTTCATCGCGGTCAATACCGACGAGCCTGTTCTCCGCCTTTCCAAGGCCACGCAGAAAATACACATCGGCGAAAAACTGACAAGAGGCAAGGGCGCGGGCGCCAATCCTGCCATCGGTCAGAGCGCCGCGGAGGAGAGCAAGGACGAAATCGCCGCGCTCCTCAAGGACACCGACATGGTGTTCGTCACCGCCGGAATGGGCGGCGGCACCGGTACCGGCGCCGCTCCTGTCATCGCGAAGATTGCCAAGGATCTCGGCATTCTCACGGTCGGCGTTGTCACAAAGCCCTTCGCTTTTGAGGGCAAGAAAAGAATGACGCAGGCGGAGCAGGGCATTGCCGAGCTGACTCCCTGTGTGGACTCTCTGATTATTGTTCCTAACGAGGGCCTCAAGAAGGTTTCCGATACCACCATCACCCTCCTTAATGCTTTTGAAATGTCTGACGACGTGCTCAGACAGGGTGTCCAGAGTATTTCCGACCTCATCCTGCTGCCCGGTCTGATCAACCTCGATTTTGCGGACGTTACCTCCGTCATGAAGGACGCCGGCAACGCGCATATGGGTATGGGCAAGGCTTCCGGCAAGGACAAGGCAAAGATTGCCGCTACCAAGGCGATTTCCTCTCCGCTGCTTGAAACCTCTATTGACGGCGCGAAGGGCGTGATTATCAACATCACCGCCTCCTCCGACATCAGCCTCGAGGATATCGACACCGCCGCGACCATGATTAAGGATAAGGTCAGCGAGGACGCCAACATCATCTGGGGTGCCGTAATCGACGACAAGATGAACGACGAGATGAGCGTCACCGTCATCGCCACCGGCTTCGGCGGTCCCGGCAAACAGGAAGAGGAGAAGATTGATAATGTGATTGTCGATACACCGGCTGAATCCGCTCCCGCTTCCAAGGCGACCAAGGACACCACCGATGATGACGACGATACCTTCTATGATATTATGTCCATCTTCAATAAATAATCACCGATAAAAATTGACGGACAGCCGCTCGGCTGTCCGTTTTTTGTTGTTTGCCCGGAATGGGCAGCAACTTGGTGGTGAAAGTCCGCTACACGCTTGGCAGTAGGAAGTGTTAGCTGAGGGCAAGGGCGTTTGTTGTGAAGCGGAATTTAAAGTTAGCCTAAGACAAACTTTCGGTCTGATGAACAGGAATCCTTAAATTTTTAGAAAATGAACCTTTTTGGCTTCTGAACGCTCTAATGAATAGAAAACCGAAAGGAGAGTCATTATGAGAACAGAAGATTTACAAAACGCATATTCAAACCCACCCGAAGATTTTCACAATGCCATATTGTCCTCACTCTGCAAGCTTGACGCGCAATCGCCTGCGAAGTACAAAAAACGTCGTGTTATGAGAGTTGCCGTTGTATGCGCGATTGTTGCGGCTTTGGGCAGCTTTACCGCAGTCGCCGCCGCAACAAATTTCTTTGGTCTGTTTTCGGAGCCTGTTGGGAAATTCGGTCTCCATGTCGGCGTGACCGAGGAAGCAACCGCATCGGCAAGCGATTCGCTGAAAGCCGTTAAAATGAAATTCCTTGTGGTATGCTTCGTCATATAGAGGAAAAGCTCGCTTGCCCTCATCCGTCACAATGCCGCAAAACTTTGCTGTTTGCCAACGTTCATCGGTTTCAAACCGTCTGATTTCGAAAAAATGATAACAGGCATTGTGCCACCTTCCCCTCGGGGGAAGGCTTTCTCTTTGTCAAATGTTGTCTGAAAAAATAATGTACAGACTTTTTCTACAGTCTAAAAGCACCTGCGGCAATCCGCAGGTGCTTCTCTTTTCATCACACGGGGTGAATCATATTCTTTTTGTCGAGCAGGCTGCCGTTGATGCCTGATTGTTTTATCTACATCAGCTTTAGCCCACACTTTGTGCAAAATCTGGAATTACTCTCTATTTTACTTCCGCAGTGCGGACAATAATTGATTTCGTTCTTGTTCACATTGCTAATTACCGGCGGTTGCATAGGCGGTAAGTAATGATTCTGAACAGTTATTGTATTTCTGGGCTTTATCACTAACATAATAATACCCGCAATGACCATCAACGCTGAAAGCGCCATAAAAATATAACAAGGTATGGAATTTTCAGCGTTAGTCCTTGCCTGATAGTCCTGCATAAACCCTTCAATCCACCTTGACTCGGTATGCTGAACATTATATAGCTGTACGCATGATACGGCAAAAACAATTACTCCAACCACTATAAGAATTATGCCTATAGTGATGATTGCAGGATTTCTTTTAGCTTTTGTCATTTTAAATTCTCCTTTGGATAGCTGATTACGTTCTTGTGATTCTTATTATATACTTTTTAAATTTATCTTCTCCACTTGCTTCAGCCAATGCTGATTTGAGTGAACTGCTCAAATCACCATTAATCATAAACAAGCCATTTCCTAACGGCTTTATTGAATCTATATCTTTGTCAGAAATATAAACCACATTACCAGCTATATCTTTGATTGTGTAAACAGCTGAGCCATTTTCAAATCGCTTTATTACATAAAAACCTTGTTCATCTACAAGCGAAATCGAAAAATCACTAACCGTTAAGTCTGATAAGGGTAAAGTCGCTTTATAGCTAAATGACTCTATCACATTTCCATTTAAGTCAACCAGAGAATAAGTAACCAAATTTGATTGCTCATTGTATTCTCCAACGCGACAATATCCGTTAATATATCCGCTTAAAGATACACATGGTGGTATTATTACGTTTTTATTTTCATCTATTAGCTGTCTTTTTTGAGTTTTTCCCCCGTTCTCATTATCATAATAATCGTCAAGATATTCAACCATATAGGTTTTTCCATTGTACTGAGAAACCATTCGACAATCGGAAGTAAAAGCAGAGTTTTCATCTGATAAGAATATTTCTTTGCCGTTTTTGTCTATCAGGTAATAGCTATAGCTGGTAAAAAAGTTATCATCATTCTCTTTGTGCCCTATTTTGCCAACCAGATAATCGGTAGTTTGTTTTTTAAGATTTAAAAACATGAATTCATCCTTATGATTCAGCTCAAAAGCATGAAAGGGTAATATTTCATAATAATCATTTTCTAACTCCGCGACAACATTTCCCGACAAATCCAGCACAAAATACTTTTTATCCTTTTGAGCTAAAATACGTTCATCATCAATAAAAACAACAAAATAGCCGGATTCAAAAGGTATGACTGTGTTTTTCTCAAAATTAATAATAGAATACTCTGTTTCCGACGTCTCTTTATTCTTCTTTTGAATTTCGAAAAAGCCGTCAAAAATTTTGTATGGTTTTATATTCTCATCACCGAATTTCACAATACTGTTACTGACATAGTCATAAATATAATCTCCAAAACCTATCATGGCATAATCGCCAAACACATTTACGCGTCTGTCGAAATCAGTACGGATTAACGCTGACGAAACATCCCCGGAACAGGCATCAATAACCTTTTGCTCATCGAATAAAAGATTGCCGCTAAAATCATACACTGCTCGCTCGTTCAAAACAACATGATTCTCATCGAAGCACCCAACTTCTCTTGAGTACCCATTTTCGTCCTTAGTTTCTAACTTCTTTATTTCATATTTTTGCCCTTTTTGTGCTTTGGGAGCAATAAAATTCGAGTGCTCCGCAGGGGGCAAAAAACTGGGTTCTGTTGGTTTTGTGTTATCGTTACTCGTTTCGGATTCAGATGAATTATCAGCTCCACTTTCACTCATACTGGTGTTTGTTTTTTCATCTGTTGTAACCGGCTTACTCCCACACGCAGCTAGTACCGATACGATTATACCACAAGCTACCAATACAGATAAAATCTTTTTCATACTCATACTCATTCTCCTTCTGTTTTTAGCAATAAAAAAGACGCACAACCGAAGCTGTACGTCCAAAAACACACGGCTCGATTGTCGCCAAACAATTATAAAACCATATAATACCACAGAAAAGTGAGTAAAATTAGTTAAAGAGCCAGCATTTTTACAAATGTAAAATGCTCACTTTCCGGGTATTTATTCAAGTCACGAATATATGCAGTTTTATAATTGTTGGCAATTCTATCTTACCATATAAGGACGAATTTCGCAATCCAAAAAAACAATTATTTATTTGTAGATTATGCACAAACATCAAATAGTTTTTTAGTATTTAATAAAGCACCTGCGGCAATATGGTTCGAAGCGACTTGGATTTGAAACGCCGCGAGTACGATTGGACGGTTAATACAGAATTCACCATGCACGCCCTTGGTGAAGCTTTTCAGTGGGGACATGAAGCACGTTCCGACGATTTCACCGTTAAGGTTACATCCATTAAGGAGCAAACCGACACCAACGGCATTCCCTCTGAATGTTTCAACTGGATAACCGATTACTCTCTGATGTATTCCGATTACTTTGACGGTAACGGCAAGCTCATTACTCCCTATACCCGTCATGATTCCACCGATGCGGACGGTGTAAATTCACAGCGCAAAACGTGGGACACTCAGGACGATCGTCACTTCTTTACTGTAACAGTGGAAATAACGCAGAACACGGATTTCCCAAATGCCGATTTTGATGTTATGGGAGATTTCACGCCCGTTATCCTGATAAAAGACAAGGACGGCAGCTACCGTCACAACGGCGAGGAGGACGCTTACGGCGTTATGCAGGAAGTTCTCTATGGTAACGCAGCAACTGTCTGCTCTACACCCGGCGATGAAAGCAACATTCTCCACATGAGTAAAGGCGAAACGCGCACCTTAACCTATGGTGTCGTTATTGACGATGATGTATTGGACAACGCTTATCTGCGTTTCAACTCACAGGACGAGCAGACGATTGACGACGACGCGGAGAATATAACGCTAAACTTCCGCAACGACTGTGTTAAAATAAAAGAATGAGGTGCAGTATGACACAAGAAACCTTCAGCAACCTCGTTCTTGACAGCGAACCGACGCTGTATCGCGTGGCGATGTCCATGCTCAGAAATGAAAAAGACTGTGAGGACGCCGTGCAAACGGCTATCCTCACCGCCTTTGAAAAGCTTGGCACATTAAAGCACGAGGAATATTTCAAAACATGGTTGGTGCGTATTCTGATAAATGTCTGCAACAAGCAGCTCAAGTCCGCCGCGAAAACAACAGAACTGTACGATACCGATATTACGTCAGACAGTGCTGAAGCATCAACCGAAATCCGCATGGCAATCGAAAGCCTGCCAGTAAAAATCAGGCAGGTTGTCGTGCTCTATTACATCGAGCAATTCACCGTCAAGGAGATAAAGCAAATCCTGAAAATTCCCGAGGGCACCGTCAAAAGCCGCCTGAGCAAAGGACGGGAGCTATTGAAAGATTATTTGATGCAGTAAATATTCCTGTATACTTTTGACCCGCCGCTGAAAGTTGGAACAAAGCTCAAAAAAATCTGGCAGACGCATCAAATGTAGGTAACGTTTTTTAGTTAGTATTACCAAGAGGTCGGCTGCGAAGTTTTTGGCAGCCGACCTTTTGATTGTTGAACGGACAAAGCCGCTGTTTTCATTTTCAACCGCTGTTTTAGCGATGAAACAGCGGTTGATTTCTTTGAAAAGACAATTGCTTGTATCAATCGGAACCTTATACTATAATGTAGAAAAGCGTTTGGATGTGTTCTGATTTGTTAGCGTATCATCCATACCGAATCGGCGATACATCGGAGGTTATTGATGAAAAAACGATTGCTTGCACTTGTTTCGGCGTCACTCATCAGCTGTTTTTGTACAGCGTGTTTTTCCGGCAGCGTGAATACGACGGATTCCGTTGTGAAAAATCTCCCTGCCAAGGTTGATTTGAGAAATTATGACGGAAAGAATTATGTTACTCCCGTAAAGCGTCAAAGCTTCGGCGATTGCTGGTCGTTCAGTTTGGCAGGTTCCGCGGAAACAGCGTATCTGTACGCGAATCATATGGGCGTTGACGCGGGCGAGCTCAACAACAATGTTGATTTTTCCGAGAAATATATCGCTTGGTATATGTATCACGGAATGACCGATGAAGATGTTGTCAAAGGAAAAGTAAAAGCGTCTCAGGTAGGCGAGGGCTTTGACCCGAAAGAAGCGGAAGCCTTTGACGCAAACGCGGTTTTTGATATCGGCGGTGAATTTGTTCATTACGGCAATCTGTTTGGCTCGGGCTTTGGCCCCGTTGATGAAAATACAACGGTCAATCATCAAACACCTTATGTATATCAATCCGCATCAGACAAAAGCCGGGGACTGCCGCTTAATGCACAATACCGCAGTATTCCTCAAAAAGCATTCCTGAGAAGCAGTCTTGTCCTGCCAAGTCCCGCAAAGATGGATTCACAAGGCAAGTATTCATTTGATGAAGAAGGTCTTAAAGCGATAAAGTCCGAGCTTTATAAAGGGCATGGCGTATCTCTGGCAATCAATGTCTCCAATGACGCTTTTATTCCAGATCATACGGCGGTGTGTTATGACGGAAACAACGCTGCTGACCATGCTGTTGTCGCGGTAGGCTACGATGATGACTTTCCGAAGGAAAACTTTGTTGAAAGAGATGAGAACGGAAACATCAAAAGGGGCAGCCTTCCGCCCCAAAATGGCGCGCTGATTATCAAAAACAGCTGGGGAACGGTTGACAGTGAAGAGGACGGCTTTTTCTATTTATCCTATTACGACCATAGCATTTGCTCGCTGATGAGCTATGAATTTGACAATCATCAAAACGTTAAGCACACTGATATCAATTATGACCAATATGATTTCATGATGACCGAGTGGTACGCCAACGCGGAATATAACGATGAAACGAAAACGGCGAATGTTTTTGAAGCTGAGGAAAATGAAAGCCTTTTTCAAATTTCATACATCACAAGTCTGCCTGATACGGAAGCGGTATATGAAATATACACGGATATAGAGGATACCCCTTCCTCCGGCAGACTTCTCGAAAAGGGTGAAAACCGTCATACCTTCGCGGGATTTCACAAAATAGATTTGAAAGGCGAATATGCTCTCAGAGAAGGCGAACGATACGCTGTTGTGATGACGATGAAGCGTGCCGGAGACGATGGCAGCGTAGTCTATACCGAGACTTTTCCGTATTCCACAAAATTCTCGACGGGACTCAACGTGACCGGAATTGTCAATCAGGGCGAAAGCTATCTTTACCGTAACGGGAAATGGACGGATATGTCCGAAATGAAGGACAGCCTTATTGAACAAGCATATCGGCAGTTAAATGAAAGGCTTGGCTCTAAAGAAACATTCACGAAAATTTCGCTCGACAGCAAGGATACCTTCACCGTTGACAATTACCCGATCAAGGCAATCCTGACCCCCGACTCACACTGACCGATAGGAAAAATGATGATGAAAAGAGTATTATCTGCCGTAGTGGCAGGGATAATGGTGATGATGGCTCTGGCGGCGTGCGGTGCGAATCAAACGCTTGAAAGGGAAGAAAATGCTGCTTCTCCCGACACTGCACAGACGGAGGAACATGGCGATTTCCACACGCTGTATTTTCGGGACGGCTCCAAGAGCCAAAAGGTCGCCGCAACATTTTTGAACAGCCTCACCGGCGAGAGCGAGGATGTCGAAATGGTCAAGTGCGGAGAGGACGCTGACGCGTATATCTTTTCGTGCGAGGGGAACGTCAGGAAATACAACGTCGCTTATTTCACATACGACGACAACAAGACGAAACGCTTTGCTTTCAACAGATGCGTCAGCGGCTGGCAAAAAGCAGGCAAAAAATTTACGCCCTATACACAGGGCGCGGAGACGGAATATATACCGTCTTATGAGCAAATCATGCTCGACTGTAACGGATATGAAAAGAAAATCTTTGTCTGGGTTCCCGAAGATTACAAAGCGGATGCTGATGAAAAGTACGCCACAATCTATGTGCTCGACGGACAAAGCGAGGTGAATATTCAAAATCCGCAATCAAGCGCCGACAGCAGCCTGTGTATTCCCGAACAGGTCAGAAGCATGACAGCGCAGACAGGTTACAAAGCCATCATTGTGGCGGTCAGCACCTACGGCGATATGACCAATGTGATGCGCGACGACGAGCTGGTTCCTGATTTGGGAAAATTTGCGGAGGAAGGCTACACCAGCAAACAGAAGGGCGGTGATTTTGCGCGGTTTATGGCGGAGACGCTTGTGCCTTACATACAACAGCGCTACAACGTCTATACCGACGCGCTTCACACCGCCGTAACGGGAGCGTCACTCGGCGGTCTGGAGACATTCTATATCACATTGGAGTATCCCGAAGTATTCGGTACGGCAGGCGTTCAGTCGCCCTCATTCTGGACGTATGACGATGCGGCGTGGAAAAGTTATCTTGAAAAAAAGGATTTTGCCAATCATACGCCGTTTCTGTATCTCTATACAGGTCCCGCCGGCGGCGATACGGATCCGTATGTCACCGAGATGTATCACCGTTTGCAGGAGATGAATTATCCGGCAGACAAATTAGCGTTTCACTTCAACGAAAACGGCGGTCATCACGAAAACTATTGGCGTGCTTATTTTGCGGAGTTTCTGGAAGCGATGGCTCTCAGACACGTCGATGTTTTACAGCGGTGAATAACCGTCCGCTTCCTAAGTATGACCTGAATCCGTGAATCTCCGGATACAAAGCCTAAATAAAGATAGAGAATACCGGAAAAAACGCGAATAATAACAAACACCTATATGGTGAAAGTGAAACCTAACCGTAGGGGACGGCATCCTTGACGTCCCACTGCACAAAACGTCAGGCTTTCAGGGACGTCTGGGAAGCCGTCCCCTACAGCGTTCCTGTCATCCTGAGCGGTCGCCTTTTATACCAATCTTCATTAAAAAGTAGACTTTCTACTTTTTAAT
>JAFUUV010000057.1 GCA_017471345.1 Ruminococcus sp. | reverse complement strand
TTGTTCAGCGAATTCATCTCGTCATCGTCGTCGCGGGAGAGCCTTGCGTATAGCCATACTCTCATTTTGTTACCTCCTGTAATAGTTTTTTGAGTATAAAATAAGCCTGCCAATCAAGCAGACTTCTCAACAATAATGGCGTCATCTTCATCTGGAAGCAGCGTATCGTCGACGATATAATCCTTGATAACACTTCTGATGAAGTCGCTGAACTGTTCATCCGTTCCGACATATTTGAAATGAACGGAGCTGATTTTGGTTTGCTTTTCTGCTTTCATAATGGTTTCTCCTTTCCCCGGATGCTGTTGACACACGCGTTATGGTGCGGTCGTGTGCGCTTTGTTGAGCACAACACTACCACACCTTTTTTGCAAAGTCCAGACAGAATCCGGATTATTTTACATAGAAATCCCCTGCTCGCGCTCGTAGTCCTCGCGGGTGCAGTAGGTGTAGAACGCCTCGTTGCAGATCCTTCTTCCGAGGATTTTTTCGATTCTTTCTTTTTCCGCCGTACTCATTTCGTCGATATACTGCGGCTGATAATAGTAATCATCGGGCACGGTTGAGAGCAAATCTCCGAGGAGATTGATAAGTCCGTCGCTGTACGTCATGGTATAGCTATCAGGATGAGTCGGCGTAATGTAGTCGAAGTACGGATCGATTATCGCGCTGTTGCAGCCGCCCAAGGCGAAATATATCTCAAGGTTATCCTTGAGGAACCGCTCGTCAAAGAGCTTGTTATCGCGCACCTTCCACCCCTCCGGCGAGGTGAACGTGATATATTTGTACTTATCTTCCCACTGCACATCGTAGCCGTGATAACGCATGTACTCGATGAACTCCTCCTTGGTAGCTGAGTGTCCGAGGGCATATTCCGCGACTTGAAGCAGATCACGTTTCCATTTTGCGTGGCGCGGATTCTTGGTTTTGACCTCCGTGACGCTCAATCCATACTCGCGGCAGAGCTGATTGGAGTACTCCTTCGCCTGCAGCATTTCGTTACGACTCTGGTGAAACATCTTGCCGTTCTCGTAGTTGACGCTGTTCATAATCAGGTGGTTATGGATGGCTTTGGTGTTAACATGGGTAGCGACGACGATCTGAAAGCCCGGAAAGTAGTCCGCAAATTTCAAACCGATCTCGTGAGCGGTCTCGGGAGTGAGGTCGTCGTCGGGCGAGAATGACTGCACAATATGGTAGTAACTCCTGCCGTCCTCCTTGTGAAAACGCTTCTTAACAAACCGAAATTCGTCGAGAGCACTCTCGGGAGAACAGTTTACACCACTGACAAGTTTGCTTTCGGTCGCTTCGTCGCGCATGACATAGTCGAAGATATTATTCAGCGGACTTCCTGCAGGAGCGAATTTAACGACTGCCATATCCGTGCCACCTCCTCTCTCGTCTCGCGCAAATCGATCTCGTAGACGTAGCCGGAGTTGACCGCGCGCGTCAGTTGATTGAGATTATTTCCGATTTTTCTGAGCTCGGAAGCGAGCTCGTCGACGCCATATATGACAACAATCTTCTTGTCGAGCGCGCAGTCACGCAGATACATGCTCGGCGTTCGGTAGGAAGAGAACGCTCTTTCTTCAATCATTTCTCTCTGCTCGGGCGTCACACGGCAGGAAAGAATTTCTGTTTTCGCTTGTTTTTTCAAAAAATATACCTCCAAAGATTTTAATAAAGGGGCGCGGGCCTTGCCCGCATCTGCCTTCGCGGCCGCCGGAAACCGGCGGTCGTAATACGAAGGCGAAACTGGCAATAAACCACCATCATTGGTGAATTGACAATAAACCACCATCATTAGTGAATTGATATTTAAATATCACGGCAGAAAAGGATATATCCTAAAAAAGTGTAACTCGTGTAACTTAACGGCTGTCACCCGTGTTTATCACATTTTTACAAAAGCAAAAGTGTAACCTTAGGGTAACTTTCAACACCTTTGGTTACACTTTTTGTTTTGGCTTTTCACAGTGTTTAAGCCGTTTTTGAAAACGGTTACACCTTTACACGGATTATCCATACATATCAGCTATTGCCTTCGCCTCGCGTTTCTTCAAAACAATAACACGGATGGTTTTCGTTCCCACCTTAATTACCTTTGTGTTTTTGTCGCCTGTTTCAATCAGGTTTTCTTCCGCGAGCGCTTTTATCAGAGCGTTCTTAGTAACAGAAAATGTTTCGCCCTGTTCCTCGCAAAATTTTCTGACCGCCTTATGCGCCGCGTCGGAAATCAAATAGTAATAATCACTATCCTCATATCCGACAAAACCAATCGGAGTGTAGCCCTCGTAATTATTTTTGTCGATTACAACAGCCTGTCCGCTTTCGAGCAGAGAATACAGCTTTTGGATAAACATATGCGTCGGTCTGTTACGCTCAATAGAATTACTCTGCTTTTTTGCAAGCCTGTAAAGACAGTCTTTGAATTCATCCATTGTGCATTGGCTCTCATCCGAGGAAATCATTTCGTGACTTTCCATGAACAGCAAAAAGAAACTCATTCCGATTAAAAGCCAAGCGACGTTTTCGGGAACTCTGCCGTGACAGCGAATTTTGGATTTCATAAATTCGTCGCGGTAAAACTCAAAGCTCTCCTTCAGCGTTTTTACAAACTGTTTTTCAGTTTCATCATCCTTGAGAAAAGTCTGCCGTATCCATTCGGTATAAGCAAGCATACAGCGGCGGAGCGTTCCGTTTTCGGCTTCACGCTGAAATATAGATAGGTTATCTAAGTTAACGTCTCCGCTTTTCAGCTCCAGCGGAAAGTATCTCGCCGTACCGCTCTCACCGATGCTCGGAGCAAACTCTGCTGTGACAATAGCGTTGCCCTGTGGCGGTCTGGATTCCATAGGAGAGGAATCGGATTTTAATCTCCCTTTTCCGATTCTGTCCCCGTAACCGCGCATGACCGCTTGCGCGGTACTGTTCAGCTTAGCTTCTTCCTGTCTGCTGCCGGGATGATAATCGTCAATGCAGGTCAGCACGTCCTTAAGAGAAAATGCGTGATGCATAATGCTGTTGGCAGTATCACGGAATGACAACGGTAAATCCGACGCGCTGAATCTTCCGAAGAACGAAAGGAACAATGCAGCCAGCGTACTTTTTCTCGTGCCTGTATGGCCGAGCAGAAAGAGAACGAACTTCGGCTCGCAGTTTGCTTGGTGTAGGAACTCGTTCAGCGGAGATAGAAAGGTGAAGGAGAGCAGCGTCAGCACGATTTCCTTTGGGGCGAATAAAAACTCGTCTGTCATAAACCATACCGTTGACAAATCCTGCTCCGACCATTCACTTGCCTTTTCATAGCGGCTCAACTTTCCCGGAAGTTTCACATCACATTCGCTGTCGTTCGGAAGAAGGTATTTCCACCCGTCGTCAATCTTCTTCCACCCTGTGACCGCGAACAGAGTTTTCTTGTCCGCGTCAACTGCCGTCAGCTGAATTGCGTGTCGCACACTGTCCTTGACCGTTGTTCCCGGTTCGAGTACGCAGTCCGCTCCCCAGCGCTCTATCAGCCAGTTGAAGCTTGCAAGCTCCGCGCCCGCGATTTCTATCTCGGGCAAAGTTCTTCCGCTTGAGTGCTCTCCGCCGAGCTTCAGGCGTTTCGTATCCACCGCTCCGTCATCAAGAGTGATCTCACTGATGATTTTCGGAGTAAAGTTACACAGCTTACGTGAGTAAGTGTGATTTTTCTCGGTTACCTTTTTGTGGAGGCAACCGTCGACTATCTCATACGGCGATGGATACCGCAGAGACAGTTCTTTTGTTTTTTTGGGCATTTTAAAAAACCTCTTTCCTGATATATTCGGAATTTATCTTTCCAATATATAAATGTCAAAAATTTTAAAAAGTCTGCTTTTTGATATGACAAGTCAAAAATCTTTCCTAAAAAGGGTTGTGACAGACAAACATTTGTGCTATAATATTGTCGAACGGAGGTTCTAAAATGAAATTTATTGAAAAACCAAACGAGGGCTATCACCTCTACAATCGCTTTTCAGCGGACTTCACCGATGATACTGTCAGGCTCAATAACCGGGATTATCCTTTGGGAACGGTAAGCCGTATGGTAACCAACATTTCCGCCGATGATATGACAGAACTGCTCTTGCTCGGCGGAAAGGTTAAGTTTTGTTATGAAGCGATACATTTTTACGGCTACAGCCGTGAACGCTATTCCGCTCAACAGCAATCTATTTTGGAGATGCTTGAGTGTATGAAAAAGCACGAGATATTTGGCTGTTTTGACTTTGAAGAATCTAAGAAACTGATAGACAGCGTCTATTCTTCTGACGCTCTTGATAGGTATGATGAAATTTTAGAAATAGAGCCGCCGTTTTCGGATGAACAAAAATACAGAATCGAGGAGATTAAAAAGTGGTTTGATTACGCAAAGGTTCTCGGCGCTGTTTACGCATACATAGCGATAGATACGGCGAATTTTGCGACGGCTGTTCAAAACTACACTCAGAATTTAATGGAGAAAGGTTCACGCCAAAAATCCGAGCTTGCGAAAACCGCTTTTGAGCTTTTTAACGATGAGCTGTTTATGTGTTATCTGTATCAGTCAAATCCCGCGGAAAATACAATGCGCGGATTCTCTGTCAACTCTGTCCAGACGGTTTCGCCCGTCATAGACAACAAAGATGATGATTACAAAATACTTCGCCGAATATATTTCAGCCGTATGATGGATTTTTATGTAATGGATTTGTTCGAGGCACTCAGCCACGGTCATTATCTTTGGCAGTGTAAAATTTGCGGACGGTACTTTTTGATGACGACCGCGCACAAACAGCTTTATTGTGACGAGGTTAACCCCGAATACAATGTTCCCTGCAAATACATTGCCAAGCATCCTGAAATAACAAAGCAGAAAATGGAATCTCAAAAGAAAACAGCGACCCCGATTTATTTGCTATGGAAGCGCAGAGATAGTTTTATCAGAAAAAGAAAAAGCCGCGGCAAATACAGTGAGCCTGAGTTTGCCGCAGCGAAGGAATATATTAATGACTGCTATGATAAATCACAGCTTGATTTTGAATACGCGAAGAATCAGTACGAGAATGATATGGAGATTAAAATGATTGATAGGGAGGCGCGTAAAGCAACCAATGTATAAGCTAAACTACACGCCCATAAGACTAAAGGATTTTAATGATTACTTTGTGCGTTATAAAGATAACAAGGATAGTACTTTCATCAATGAATTCTTACATTTTTATGAGCCTGTTTTGGAAAGAAAAATATATAAATTCTGCAAGCACTACGGAATCACGCAAGACAGAGAAGAAGATTTAAAGCAGATATTTGTAGTGCTGCTATTGGAGGAACTGCAAGACTATAAGTCAGAGATCCCGGTGCTACAGCTGATAAAATACAAGGTTATCGACGCTTGGCACGATTATGTGAGAACAAACTGCGGAAATGTTGCGGTCGACAATGCGAATAACTACAAAACGATTAGAAAGGTTGCTTTCTTATATTACCGCCAAGCAAAGGAAAAACCTTTTGATGAGTTGGTTTCGGAAATAGCAAAGGAGCTGAATATCTCTGAATCCAACGTTAGAAAATGTATTCACGCGTCAGAGCGGTTTAAGCAGGATTTCAATTTGGATATTGATGATCAGGCAAACGAGCAGGCGTTTTACTCTCAGGTATCGCAGAAAGATTTATCTACGCTATCTCCCGAAAAATACTTTTTCAGAAATCAACAATGCTATGATTTGTGTGATGCGCTTCATAGCTTGAAAACGAAGGACAGAAAGTTGATAGAGCTTGTATTCGGTATCTGTCCTTCTTGTCTTATGGACAAGAAGAGGAAGACCTTACGTGAAGCCTCTCTTTTACTCGGTTTAACCGAAAGCGGCGCGGAGCAAAAGCTGAAAAGGATTCTTAAAAAGTTAAGAAATGCGATGCAAAATTAAAGGCTATGGAAACAGTTATGATTCGTTTCCATAGCCTTTATTTTCCCCCACAAACCGCGACAAATCGCCTGTGTGGGCATTATTCTGTTTTATCGGGTACGACTGCGAGCCTTTTGTTTGCGCGACACAGGGCGAAATCTCGCGCATTAATTTTTGTAGCTGCTCACAGTTTTTGTTTTGGCTATGCCGCTCTTATCATATACTCTTGCTCCGTTCCCAGCCGTCGCCAGCGTCGGTGTTATAGCGAACGAATTTGAAATCGCAGATATCGCCGCCGTTGCAGATAGTTTTTGTTCGGATAAAGTCCATATAAGGCAGATTGCCGTAGTTGATGACATCCGCGCGACAGCACATAGTGCCGAGCTTCATCAGATCTCTCCTGCCGAGGATCTTCGCGAAAATACACTCGTTGCACTCAAAATGAAACTCATCCTTTGGATCGTCTTTGTGCCAAGTGTAACGCCAACCCGCGCCCGAACCTTTTTTGAAGCCAAGCGGAACGATTCTTTTCATCAGAGGAAGAAAAAAGCTCTTTTTCGCCAGCTTCTGCATTCCCGACGGGTCAAGAAATTTCCACATTTCTTCCGACACGATCCTGTAGGCTTCTTCCTCACTTTTGCCGTGATTTTTAAGCGTTTCATACAACGCGATGGAGGTCAGAATCTGCGCCATATGCTTGAAGTTGCCTTTGTCGCAATACTGTTGTTCTTCTTCTGCCAGCTCCGCGATTCTGCTGTACACATCCTTCTTAATAGGCGCGGAAAGGGTAGGGAAGTAGTTTTGATACCGGCTGACGGCAACCAGCTTTTCGGGCGTGTATTTCGGCTTTGACATAGCATTCCTCCGTTCGTACTTGATTTCTTAAATTCCCGCTTTTTTATTTATAACCCTTGCCCTGCATAAAGACCGGAGGCCAGTATTCCATGGGCTTTGCGTCCATTTTGAGCTTAAAGTCGCAGTAGTCGCCGTCCTCAAAGCAGGTGTGCTCCCGATACAGAGGAACGCCGAACACACCGAACATAACATAATCCAGATTGCACAGATACGGCATATATTCTTCGTAGCCGTGCGCCTTGGCGAAATCCGAGAGCGGACAAACCAGATTGTGGTAGCTGAAATCGCAGCCCTTTTCCGGCGGGATAATTGTCTTGGTTTCAAAGCTCCCGGGATTCTCGGCGGCATTTGCCGCGTTCTGCGCATCCTTTTTCAGATACTTCTTATTTAGTGATTTGACGTTTGTAAAGTACTTGCGCGCGATCGCCTTGATGATTCCCGGCATAGCGTTAAACCGCCGCTCGTAAGCCAGCACCATCAGATGACCGATTTCTTCCATTTGGACGTTATAACGCTTGAGTACCTCGCCCATAGAGACAAAGCAGTACGCGCCGGTCAAATTGCCTGTTCCGCTGACCTTATCTCCGCCAATATACGGGAAATTCTCCAGCATATTTTGTCTGTAGTGCTCCCATATTTCTGAGAATATATCGGCGTATTCTTTTTTGCTGTGCTTCGTAAGTCCCCGGGAGATCGGCTTCAATAATCCGTTCATCTCCTTTTTCAGCTTAGGCGCTTTCTTCGCATAGTATTCATGCATGGTATCCCTCCGCTCTCCGTTATGTATTTCATTTATTCTTTTGAACGCTCTAATCTTTTCTTGCAATCACCGTGATCCACGGTTTGCTGTCATAACGGTCGGATATTACTTGTGTAAATCCTGCCGCTTTCAGCGCCGAGGTGAGTTCATCGACTGTGTAGCATTTCATTCCATCGATGATTTTTTCGTATTTCAAACTTGTTTCATCGGTGCCGTCGGACTCGTTACAAATCATAAATACTCCGCCGGGCTTTAACACCCGATACACCTCGGAAAAACAATGCTCAAGTCCCGGCCAGAAATATACAGTCTCAAACGCTGTGGCAAGATCAAAGGCTCTATCCTCAAAAGGTAGCTCGGCGACGTTGCCCTGAATAACGGTGCATCTGCCCGATGTTATCATATCTTTGTTGTATTCCTTTGTTTTTTCAACAGACAGCGGAGAATAATCAAGCGCGGAAACCTTTCCCTGCGGATAGCGTTTCAGCAGCTCGGCGGTGTTTCGTCCGCCGCCGCAGCCGAGCTCGGCAATGCTTGAAGCGTCGATACCGTCAAGATGAGCCATACCCCAGTCGGCAAGCTTGGCGTGTCCGCCGTTCATTCCGCTGACCATCATCTTGCCGAGAAAACCTTCCGGCTTTCTTGTTTGGTTTACGAATTTCTTAAAAAGTCCCATACAATCTATCTCCTAACTTTTATAATCCGGTTTCATAATATTGAGTTTTATCCCAACGCCACATCCAGCGCCATCATCAGGGTAAAGCCGACGGCAAACATAATAACACCGACATTGGAATGTTCTCCCTGTGACATTTCGGGGATAAGCTCCTCTACTACCACATAAATCATCGCGCCTGCCGCAAAGCTGAGCAAATACGGCATTACAGGAACCATCAGCCCTGAAACCAAAATTGTTATCAATGCGCCGATCGGCTCTACCGCTCCCGACAGCACGCCGCCGAAGAACGAAAAAGTCTTGCTTTTTCCCTCTGCGTGAAGCGGCATAGAAATTATAGCTCCCTCGGGAACATTTTGTATTGCTATTCCCAGAGCGAGCGCCAGCGCGCTGCCTGCGGATATTTCAGCTGAGCCTGAGATCAAGCCCGCGTATATCACACCGACCGCCATACCCTCGGGAATGTTATGCAGCGTAACCGCAAGCAAGAGCATTGTGGTTTTAGCCAGCTTGCTTTTGTGTCCCTCAGCTTTATCGGCAAACATATGAAGGTGCGGGATCGTTTTATCAAGCGCAAGCAAAAACAGCGTGCCTATCCAAAAGCCTGCAAAAGCCGGGACAAACGCGAACGCTCCCATGGAGCTGCTCTGCTCTATGGCAGGAATCAGCAGGCTCCACACT
>JAFUUV010000008.1 GCA_017471345.1 Ruminococcus sp. | reverse complement strand
GGCTGCGTGATATTCAAAGAGCTGTTCCTTTGGGGTAAGGGGAAGTGTGAGATTTTTTCAACATTTTTCCACATAGCTGCTGCAAAAAAGAGGGCGCCGTGAAGTCGGAAGCTTTTAGCTTCGTTTCTTCACAGCGCCTTTGTTTATCCTTTCAATGACGCGGTAAACGCGATGACGCCGTCCTTGAAGGTGACGTCTATTTTGCCGCGATAGCTTTGGACAAGGCTGTCGGCAATGGAAAGACCGATGCCGTAGCCGCCTTTGTCGATATTATGGGACTTATCCTCGCGGTAGAAGCGGTCGAAGAAGCGGCTGTAGTCCTGACCTTCGCCCGCAGCGTAGTTGTTCTCCACCGTCAGACGCACGCCTTTGCCTTTTTGCCGCAGTGACACCGCGATTTCACCGCCGTCGTCGCAATACTTGATGGCGTTATCCACCAACAGGGACGTCAGCTGGCGTATCTGCGCTTCACTGGCAACCATGCGGATATTTTCGGGAATATCCTTGGTCAGCGTTTTGCCGTTTTGTGTAGCGACCACCTTGAAGGTGTCCGCTGTTTCGGAAACCACCGCAGAAATATCCGTATCGGTCAGCTCCTCCTTGCTTGTCCGCTCTTCCGCCTTGGCAATCATGACAAGGTTTGAAATCAGACCGGTCATGCGGTCAACCTGATTCATGGTAGAGCGGTTCCACTCGTCCTCGCCGTGCATCATCATTTCCAGCTCGGTGTTGGCGCGGATGACCGCCAGCGGCGTTTTCAGCTCGTGACCGGCGTTGGTGATGAAGTGCTTCTGATTTTCGGCGTTGCGGATTTCCGGCTGAATCGCACGGTTGGAGAAAATCCGGATGATGATATAGGACAGAATCGAACCGACCACACTGAGCAGCAGCACAATGACGCCGACGCGGCGGCTGTCGGCAATCTGGTTGGCGGAGTTGAGAAATACCACCACCGTTCCGCCGTCCTTTTTCTCCACCTTGTAGCGGTAATTGCCGATCCAGCCGTAGGTTCCGCCGTTTTCTATCGCGACGTCCGCATAGGCGTAGGCGGTTTGTTCGTCAATCTCGGCAATGTGCGCGGTGATGGGATTGATATCGCCGTCATCGCTGATTTCCACGGCAAAGTAACGCAGACCGAAAACCGCCTCGGAACGCTCGTCAATCGAGGTGTTCAGCACTTCGCGTATCCAGTCCAGAAAAACATAGAACGCGCTTTCGTCATGGCTCACGGTGACGCTGTCATGTGTGGCGGCGTCCCATAATTGGTCAGGCTTTTGCGGCAGCTTGCCGTTGTTTGCGGCGAGGTAATCCAGCGTGTTGTCGATTTGACGGACGGCGGTAAAGTAGTTGAACAGAAAAATGGTACCGCCCATCAGCAGCATGACAGACAACAGAGAGACGAAGGAAATCAAAATAAACTTGCGCCGTAATTTTTTGATAGCATACTCGTTCATCCGCTCTCCCCTTATCTCAGGCGATAGCCCTGTTGCTCGTCACCGTCGATGGCGGTGGCGGAGGCAACCGCCTTCAGCTTGCGCCGCAGGTAAGAGATATACAGCCACACGGTGTCGGGCTGCACATCCGGCTCATGGCTCCAGACATGGCGCATGATGTAATCGGTGGTCAAATCGCGGTCGGGATGCAGCAAAAACAGCTGCAGCAGCTCAAATTCCTTGACCGACAGGCGCACACTGTTTTCGGCAGCAAGCTCAAAGGTCTGCGCGTGCAGCACGATGTCCTTGTAATTGAGGTCGGTCTGGGTGTATTCGGTTTTGCGGCGCGTCATCGCGCGGACGCGCGCTAACAGCTCCTTCATGGCGAAGGGCTTGGTGAGATAATCATCCGCGCCGGCGTCGAGTCCGGCAACACGGTCGTCAATTTCCGACTTGGCGGTCAGCATGAGAACCGGCGTGACGATGTTTTTGGCGCGTACCTCGCGCAGCACCTCGATGCCGTCCTTTTTGGGCATCATGATGTCTAAAATCAGGCAGTCATAGCCGTTGGCACGAATGCGTTCCATTGCTTCCTCGCCGTCGAAAACGGGATCGACGTCGTAGCCCTCATGGGTGAGAACGGCACACAGTACCTTGTTTAAATCTGCGGTATCTTCCGCTAATAATAGTTTCATGGCAATCCTCTTATTCGTCTAAAATCATATCGCGGATGGTCTGCATCGAGAGATCCGTGGAGGCAAGCTCGTCGGCGCAGCGTTTGAGCTCATCCTCAATCAGCCGCGTGCGGCTGCCGATGTTTTTCTTGTATTTCAGGTGGTGCTCCAGCGCCGCCCAGGTGTCCATCGAAATGGTGCGCAGCTGGATTTCCGCGTAGGTGCGGTTGTGCACGCGCAAAATCATGTGATAGCTGCGGTAGCCGTTGGGCTTGGCGTGGCGGATGTAATCCTTCTCCTGAATCACCTCGTACAGCGGTGAGTTGCAAAGATAATCGCGGATGGTGTATACGTCGTCCACAAACGCGCAGACAATGCGCAGTCCGATGGCGTCGTAGATTTTTGTCAGCGCGGATTCCGTTGTTTCGGGCAATCCCTTGCGGCGGCATTTTTCACGCATACTCTCCTCGGATTTGATTCTGCTGAGGCAGTGCTCCACGGGATCCATGCCGAGGCGTTCTCCCATTTCCGCGCGGATTTGTTGAATGTGGCACAGCAAGCCCTGCATAACCTCTTCAAGCTCTTGCCGGTGCTCTCCGTAAATACTTTCTTTTTCCATTAGCGTCTCCTTTTCGGTGTACTCTTATTATCATAACAGAAAACACACGCGTTCACAAGAGTTATCACCAAAATTTCTCAAAATTTTCACATCGTGTTCGTGCACCTTTTTTTCCGGAAATTGCATAGTTTTATGCAATTTTTTGCCGCAGAGGGACTATAAGTGAAGGGAGGTGTACGGATGAAAAACGGACTGCAGCTTTTAGCCGCGGGCACACTCGGCGCACTGGCGGCGTATTGCAACGCCCTGTTGGTGCCGCTTTGCGTGTTGGCGGCAGTGATGCTGCTCGATTATGCCACCGGCATGGCGGCGGCTTGGAGTACCAAAACGCTCAACAGCCGTGTCGGCGTGACGGGAATTCTGAAAAAAGTAGGCTATCTCGCCTTGGTTGCGGTGGGCATGGTGGTGGATTACCTGCTGACCGCTGCCCTGCGGCGTACCGGCATCGCGATTGAGATGAATTACTGCTTTGGTTTGATGATTACCGTATGGCTGATTATCAACGAGCTGCTCTCGATTCTCGAAAACCTCGGCAAGCAGGGAATTCCTCTGCCGGAGTTTCTGCTCAAGGCGATTGACCGCCTGCGTGACGGCGTGGATAAACGCACCAAATAAAGGCAATATGAAAACAGACCGGCTCGTCAGGAGCCGGTCTTGCGTTTTGTATCAGTCCTCGTAAGGAACAAAATCCTCTTTGCCTACGCCGCAGACAGGGCAGCACCAATCGTCGGGAATATCTTCAAACGCGGTGCCGGGAGCGATACCGCCATCGGGATCGCCCTCTGCGGGGTCATAAATGTAGCCGCAAGGCTCGCACATATATTTCACGGTCAAAACTCCTTTCATCAGATTACCCTCATTATACAGGAAGGATAGACTGTCGTCAAGACGGTTTTTAGTAAAAATTACAGCAAATGCGCGCGCAGCTCCTCGCCGGACAGGGCGGAGAGATACGCCGGCGCGATATCAAACACGGTCTTTGCGCCGCTGACGCCTTCGCTGTTCAGTCTGACTGCCGCTCTCGCGAAGGCAACCAGTACGGAACCGGTGAATTCGGGGTTGGAGTCAAGCTTGAGGCTGTACTCGATGACGTGCTGCTGACCTTCGGACGAGGTGCCGGAGTAAATCACCGAGCCGCCGTGCGGCAGACCGCTGTGGTCACGCTTCATCTCCGCTTCGTCAATGAAGTGAACGGTGGTGTCGTAGTCGGAGAAGTAGTTGGGCATGGTCTTGATTTCCTGCTCGATGCGTGCCAAATCGGCGCCCTCCTCGGCAACGACAAAGCACTCTCTGGTGTGCTTTTCGCGTGTGGTCAGCGCGGGATTTTCACCGTTTCTCACGCGCTCCAGCGCTGCCGGTACGGGAATGGTATACTGGCGGCAGTCACGCACACCCTCAATTCTTCTAACGGCATCGGAATGTCCCTGGCTGACGCCCTTGCCCCAGAAGGTATACGCCTGACCGTCGGGCAGGACAGCGGAAGCGTAAACGCGGTTGAGCGAGAACATACCGGGATCCCAGCCGCAGGAGATAATGCCGATTTTGCCGGCTTCCTTGGACGCCTTGTCCACGTTGGCAAAGTGCTCGGGCACTCTGGCGTGGGTGTCAAAGCTGTCGATGACGTTGTACATCGCCGCGTATTTCGGCGTCATCACGGGCAAATCCGTCGCCGAACCGCCGCAGATGATGAGGACGTCAATATCCTCCTTGCCGGTGTCGAGCGCGGCGGTGCTCTTGACCGGCACGCCCTCGGTGCGGATGGTCAGCGTCGAAGGGTCGCGGCGTGTGTAAACCGCCACAAGCTCCGCGTCACTGTTCTTTTTGATGGCAGCCTCAACGCCTCTGCCGAGGTTGCCGTAACCCAAAATACCGATTTTCATTTCTATATGACCTCCTAAGATTAATTGACGATTTTCAGCGAAATGTCAAACGCCTTGACCGAGTGGGTAATCGCGCCCATAGAAATAATGTCCACACCGGTTTCGGCAATGGCACGCAGGGTTTCTTCGGTCACATTGCCGCTCGCCTCCAGCAGCGCCTTGCCGCCGGTGATAGCGACCGCGTCACGCATCATTTCGCAGCTCATGTTGTCGAGCATAATGACATCGACGCCGGCTTCGAGCGCCTGTCCCAGCTCGTCGAGGTTGCGCACCTCCAGCTCGATTTTGGTCATATGACCGAGCTTTTTTTTCAGCGCCGCGACCGCCGCGGCAATACCGCCGCCGGCGTCTACGTGGTTGTCCTTCAGCATGGCGGCGTCGGACAGGTTGTAGCGGTGATTTCTGCCGCCGCCGACGGTGACGGCGTATTTTTGCAGCGGACGCAGTCCGGGCAGCGTTTTGCGCGTGTCGGCAATGGACGCCTTTGTGCCCTCCACAATTCTGACCGCCTTGTTGGTGGCGGTGGCGACGCCGCTCATGTGCTGCAGGAGATTCAGCGCGGTGCGCTCTCCCTTGAGCAGCGTGCGTGTTTTTCCTTTGATTTCGGCGATGATATCGCCCTTTTGCAGCGCGTCGCCGTCCTTTTTGTACACGGTTGCTTCAAAGCCCTCGGGCTGCAGCAGCGTAAAAACACGCAGCGCCACGTCGATGCCGCAGAGCACGCCGTCGTCCTTGGCAAGAAAACGCGCGGTATTGACCTGCTCCTCGTCGATGAGGTAGTCGGTGGCGGCGTCGAGGTAATTGATATCCTCCAACAACGCGGTTTTGATGATGTTATCGACATAAATACTGTTAATCATGCTTGTCCCTCCCGAACTTCGTCCAGAATAATACCGGCTACTATCGCGATGCTCTTCGCCTCCACCAAATCGGCGGTAACGGCGTAGCTTTCGCTGAACAGCTGTTTGATAATTTCTTCTACTCTGCGGTAGCTTTCGTCGTATTTCTCGGGCTTGGGCAGGACAAAGTACGCGTCCTGCAAAATCGCGCGGATTTGCGAGCGGAAGCCCGAGGGCATGGGATTGCCCGTAACCGGACGGTGCGCCGGCTCCAGACCAAGCGGCTTTCTGCCGTATTTTTGCAGCTTGCGCGTGATATCCTCCGCGGCGGTGCGCGAGTATACCAGGGCTTCAAGCAGCGAATTGCTCGCTAAACGGTTGGCGCCGTGTACGCCGGTATGGGCGCATTCTCCGGCGGCGTACAAGCCGTCGATGGAGGTTTCGGAGCGGAGGTTGACGTCGATGCCGCCCATCAGGTAGTGCTGGCACGGATACACCGGAATCCAATCCTTCGTGATATCCACGCCTTCCTCAAGGCACCGGCTGTAAATCATCGGAAAGCGGTTGCGCACAAAGTCCGCGGGCTTGTGCGTAATGTCGAGATAGAATTTTTCGCTGTCGGTGCGCAGTGCCTCGCGCGCGATGGCGTTAGACACCACGTCGCGCGGCGCCAGCTCTCCGCGCTTGTCATAATGGTGCGCGAAGCGCTCGCCGTGGCAGTTGAGCAGCACCGCGCCTTCGCCGCGCACCGCCTCGCTGATGAGAAAGCGTTCGCGGTTTGCCTCCGCCGCAAAGGCGGTGGGGTGAAACTGCACGCGCGAAAGGTGGCGGATTTTCGCGCCGAGCATATAGGCAAAGGCGATGCCGTCGCCGGTCGCGATGGCGGAATTGGTGGTGTATTGGTACACTCTGCCGATGCCGCCGGTGGCGAGCAGGCAGTAGTTACAGGCAAAATACAGGCTTTTGCCGTCCAGCAAAACGCTGAGATAGAAGCCGCCGAGGGTTTTGTGCATCGAGTACAGCAGCGCGTTTTCGAGCACATCCACGTTGGGCAGCTGTCTGACCCGCGCGATCAGCGCGTCCACCATCGCCTTGCCGGTAGAGTCCTTATGGTGAACAATGCGGTGACGGCTGTGACCGGCTTCGAGCGTTTTGCAAAGCGTGCCGTCGGGGTTTTGGTCGTAATCCACGCCGAGCTCCTTGGTGCGCAGCACATCGGCAGGACCTTCCTTGACGAGCTTTTCGACAGCCTCCAGGGTGTTTTTATACTTGCCGGCGACCAGCGTGTCGTTGATATGCAGCTTGTAATTATCGTGAATTGTGTCGAGCACACACGCCACGCCGCCCTGCGCCAGAGAGGAATTGGACAGCGGCAGCTCGCGCTTGGAGAGCAGCAGCACGCTGACGCTTTCGGGAAAGCTGAGCGCGGCATACAAGCCTGCCACGCCGGCGCCGACGATGATGACGTCGTATCGTTTATCCATGCTATCACCTCAGATAGTCTTTACAATCTTCCAAATTTATATTATACTACTTAAGAGAGAAATAGTAAATAATAAATTTAAAAACAAGGGGAAAATTCATTCATGCCCATGATAGAAAACGAAGAAAAGATTACCCGCGCGCTGCTTGTCAGCGTCGATACCGGCTCGTTTGACGCGGAGTCGTCGCTTGCGGAGCTGGAGGAGCTGGTCAAAAGCGCCGGCGCCGAACCGGTTGTCTGTGTCCTGCAAAAGCTGCCGCGTCCCGAATCTGCCACCTTTGTCGGCAGCGGCAAGTTAGAGGAAATCCGCAGTCTGTGCGCCATGCAGGAAATCGACCTGATTGTCGCGGACAGCGAGCTGTCCCCCACGCAAATCAAGCACATAGAGGATTACACCGATGTGCGCGTCATCGACCGCACCACCCTGATTCTCGATATTTTCGCGCTGCGTGCCCGTTCGCGCGAGGGCAAATTACAGGTCGAGCTGGCACAGCTCAAATACCTGCTGCCGCGCCTGACCGGCAAGGGCGTTGAGATGTCGCGTCTCGGCGGCGGCATCGGCACACGCGGTCCCGGTGAAACCAAGATGGAAACCGACCGCCGGCACATTCGCCGCCGGATGGAAACGCTTCGGGAGGAGCTGCGCGAGGTGGAGAAGCACCGCCATATGCTGCGCCGCCGACGCCAAAAGGACGGCGTGATTACCTGCGCCATTGTCGGCTATACCAACGCCGGAAAATCCACCCTGATGAATACCCTTACCGACGCAGGCGTGCTGGCGCAGGACAAGCTGTTCGCAACGCTCGATCCGACCTCACGCGCTTTGAAGCTGCCGAGCGGCGTTTCGGTGATGCTGATTGACACCGTCGGTCTGGTGCGCCGTCTGCCGCACCATCTGGTCGAAGCGTTCCGCTCCACCTTGGAGGAAGCGGCGCAGTCCGATATCATTATCAACCTTTGCGACGCCTCCGGCGAGGAAGCAAGAATGCACCTTGACGTCACCAACGAGCTGCTGACCTCCCTTGGCTGCGGCGACCGCCCGATTATCACCGTGCTCAACAAGTGCGACCTGCTCGACCGCCAACTGATGCCGCAGGAATTTGAAGCCTGCGTCAAAATCAGCGCCAAAACCGGCGAGGGCATTGACCGCCTGCTTGACGCCATCGAAAAAAATCTGCCGGTGCGGATGCGGCACGTCAGTCTGCTGATTCCCTTTGCCGACGCCGGCGTTGTCAGCGATATCCGCGCCAAGGGTACCCTGATTTCCGAACAATACACCGCCGAGGGTGTGCGCGTGGAAGCGGTGGCGGATGAAGCGCTTTACGCGCGCTTGCTTCCATATAGTATTGAAAGGAGTCACCATGGAAACGATTCTCAATATTGATTTCGCGATTTTAGATTTTATTCAGACAACGATAAAATGCGTCGCGCTCGACGTCGTGATGGCGATTTTCACCTATGCCTGCAGCAAGGGCATCATCTGGATTGCCGCCGCGGTGACGATGCTGTTTTTCCGCAAAACCCGCGCCATCGGCGTGGCGGTGTTGGCGGCGCTGGTTCTCAGCCTGCTCCTCGGCGAATTCGGCATCAAGCTGCTGGTCAGACGGCCGCGCCCGTTTTTGCTGAATACCAACGTCACGCTCTCCATCGTCGCGCCGTCGGGTTACAGCTTTCCGTCGGGACACACCGCGTCCAGCTTCGCCGCCGCGATGGTCATCGCTGTGCGCGGCAAGCGCTGGATGGGCATCTGCGCCTTTGTCGCCGCCGTGATGATAGCATTTTCGCGCCTGTATTTCTATGTTCATTTTCCCACCGACGTCCTTGCCGGCGCGGTTCTCGGCGTGCTCTGCGGCTTGATTGTGCTGTTTATTTTCAAAAAAACAAAGCTTGACGACCGTATCAACCGTATCGGCAGGTCAAAGCAGCCGGACTGAAGCAGTCTGTCAAATTCACTGAAAATACTTGATTTTTTAAAAATTCTATGTTATAATATCAAATAATGCAAGCAGTCAATGCGCGCAAATAAGCGAGCGGCAGGCCCTGTGCGATTGGGGTCTGTGAACCATGTCAGGCGGGGAACCGAGCAGCATTAAGCAGCGTTTCCGATGCGATACAGTCAGTCTGTCGTTCTCTTATTTGCACGTTGCCGTCATTCGGCAGGACGGCTTGCTTTTTCTTTGCGGCGGAGGTGAGCGCGTGTATCAGGCATTATACAGAAAGTGGAGACCAAAGACCTTCGACGATGTCGCCGGTCAGGAGCACATCACCACCACTCTGCGCAACGAGCTGAAAAACGACCGTATCAGCCACGCGTATCTGTTCACCGGCTCACGCGGCACGGGTAAGACTACCTGCGCCAAAATTCTCGCCAAGGCGGTCAACTGCCTGCATCCTCACGACGGCAGTCCCTGCGGCGAATGTGACATCTGCCGTGAAATCGACAGCGGCACCTCTATCGACGTCTTTGAAATGGACGCCGCTTCCAACCGCAAAATTGACGATATCCGCGGCATCATCGACGAGGTGCAGGGCACGCCCTACAAGTGCCGTTATAAGGTGTATATTATCGACGAGGTGCATATGCTCACCGCCGAGTCCTTCAACGCCTTGCTCAAAATTCTTGAGGAGCCGCCCGCCCACGTTGTCTTTATCCTCGCTACCACCGAGGTTCACAAGATTATGCTGACCATCCAGTCGCGCTGTCAGCGGTTTGATTTTCACCGTATTCCGCCGCGCGATATTGCCGACAGGCTGCTCTATGTGGCGCGTCAGGAGGACATCGCGCTCGGCGACAGCGCCGCCATGCTGATTGCCTCTGTTTCGGACGGTGCCTTGCGCGACGCGCTCTCGCTGTTAGACCGCTGCATCGCCATCAGCCGCGAGGTGACGGACGATGTCGTCCGCACAGCGGCAGGGCTTGCCGACAAGGGATATCTGTACGACCTTGCGTCGTGCGTCATCAATAAAAACACCGCCAAGGCGTTGGAGCTGATTGATAAGCTCTACGGCGAGGCAAAGGATATGCCGCTGCTCTGTGACGAGCTGATTGCGCATTTTCGCGGCTTGCTGCTGATTAAATCCGTCAGCCGTCCGCGCGAAATCGCGGTGTTTACCGACAGCGAGTTTGAGCAGTCGCAAACGCAGGCGGATTATCTTTCGGTTGCCGATATCGTTTATTTCATGGATGTGCTTTCACGCGCCTATCAGCGCATGGGAAAGGGCACCGGCGACCGCACCGAGCTGGAAATGGCAATGGTCAAGCTGACCTCTCCGGAGCTTGATGTGACCAACGAGGCGTTTGCCGCGCGTCTGACCGCGCTCGAACGCGCTGTCCGCAAGGGCGTCGCCCTCGGCACAATCCGGCAGTCCGCGACAGACGCGGAAAAAGCGCCGGAGCCTCAAGCCGAGCCGGAGCCTGAAAAAGCACCGGAGCCTGAAAAATTTCCCGGGCCGGAACAAACGGAAAAGCCGGAAAAAAAGTCCGAACAGCCCAAGCCTGTACCGCCCAAGCCCGTGCCACGGCAGCAAACCGACACGGCGGACGTGGTGGCGCTGAGCAAGGCGGCGGTACCGTTTCCGCAGTGGTCGGAGCTGGTTGAGGCGTTCCGCGAGGTTTCCTCCACCATCGCCGCGGCGCTTGCCGGTTCGGAAGCCTATGTCAACGGCAGCTTTTTGCTGATTAAGGCGGAAAGCAATCTCGCCTTTGATATGCTGCGCAATCCCGAAAAAAGACGCGCTGTCCGCAACCTTCTTGTGGAGCATACGGGCAAGCAATACCGTCTCGGTCCCTATCGCGTCGAGGAACAGGCGCAGCAGGACGCCGATCCCCTGCAGCAGCTCAAAGAAAAGCTGCGCGAGAGCGGCGTGGAAGTCACAGAAGAATAATTGTAGTTTGAAAGGAAGATAAATTATGAAAGCAAGATTACCCAAGGGTTACGGCAACGGCGGCGCCAACAATATCCAGCAGCTCGCGCGTCAGGCGCAGAAGCTGCAGGACGATATGGAAGCCGTATCCGCCGAGCTGGAAGCCAAGGAATATGAGGCAGCCGCGGGAGGCGGCGCCGTCAAGGTGACCGTCACCGGTAAAATGGAGCTGACAAAGGTGGAGATTCAGCCCGAGGTGGTTGACCCCGAGGACGTTGAAATGCTCGCCGATCTCGTGATGGCGGCAGCCAACGAGGCGCTTCGTACCGCCGCAAAGGAAAAGGAAGACAGAATGGAGTCCATCTCCGGCGGCTTGAATATTCCCGGAATGTTCTGATATGGCGCAGTATCATGTCGCTCCGCTGGAAAATTTGGTGGAGCAATTTGAAAAAATGCCCGGCATCGGTCATAAAACCGCCCAGCGCCTTGCATATTATGTACTGAATCTGTCCAAAACAGAAGCGGAGCAGTTAGCGGCAGCGGTGACGGAAGCGCACAGCCGGATTCATTATTGCAGCCGCTGCTGCAACCTGACCGACAAAGAGCTGTGCCCCATCTGCTCCTCGCCGACACGCGACCAGAGTGTCATTTGCGTGGTCGAAACGCCGCGCGATGTGACGGCGGTGGAAAATACCCGCGAGTACAACGGCGCCTATCACGTGCTTCACGGCTCCATTTCACCGCTCAACGGCATCAGTCCCGAGGAACTGACCGTCAAAGAGCTGCTCGCGCGTATCGCGCAGGGCGGCGTCAGCGAGGTCATCATGGCGACCAATCCCACGGTGGAGGGTGACGCGACCGCGCTGTATCTTTCCGGCTTGCTCAAGCCGATGGGCATCCGTGTGACACGCCTTGCCTACGGTATTCCCGTGGGCGGCGATTTGGAATACGCCGACGAGTACACCCTCGCCAAAGCGCTGGAAGGCAGGAATGAGATATGAGCGAACTCAAAACCATTGCCCAAAACAAAAAAGCCCGCCACGACTACTTTGTCGAGGAGAGCTTCGAGGCAGGCATCGAGCTTTGCGGCACGGAGGTCAAGTCCATCCGCGGCGGCAAGGTGAACCTCAAGGACAGCTGGTGTTCCATTGTGGAGGGAGAGATGTTTGTCAACGGTATGCACATCTCGCCCTATGAGCACGGCAATATTTTTAACCGCGATCCGATGCGCGTCCGCCGCCTGCTCATGCACAAAAAGGAAATCAACCGTTTGTACGGCACCGTCAAGCAGACGGGCTATTCCCTGATTCCGCTCAGTCTGTATTTCAAGGGCAGCCGTGTCAAGGTGCAAATCGGTCTTTGCCGCGGCAAAAAGCTCTATGACAAGCGCGAGGATATGGCGAAGCGCGCCGCCAAACGCGACATGGAGCGTGCGCTCAAGGAACAGAGCAGAAATTAACCGCGAAGCAACAGCTTCGCGCCGATATGGGGATGTAAAGGTTTCGACGGGGAGTGTGAACCCTGATAAGCGAGCGGCGGTGCGGAACCGCCATAAAATCCGCAAACTTAAAATAACTGACAAAAAAACAGTTGCTTTAGCAGCGTAAGCTGCTCGTCTCTGCACGGAGCACCTCGGCCGTGCATGAGGCGTCGATGAGAGGTAAATGTGAACGAAGAAGCGCTCCGGTCTTTGTCACACATCAGGAGCTGCCGAGCCGCATAGCCTGTCGTTGGGCGCTGCGGTAAGGGAGATATAAAACAGCGACTGCGCTCGGAGAAATTCACGGCAAACGCTTTTCGGACGGGGGTTCGATTCCCCCCATCTCCACCAAACAAGTATTGGATGAACACCTACTTTTTCAGCGGCGGTTTCGCCGTCAGATGTGTTCTCTGATACAACAACAGAACGCCGTTTCAGTGTAAAAGCTGGAACGGCGTTTTTCTGTTTATTAGGACTTTTTTGATCCGCACATTCGATTTTTTGGTAATCTCCGTTTATAATGAAATTATCAAAATGAAACGGAGGTAAACACAATGAGAAATCCGAAGTATCACATTTATCTAACACCCGATGAACGGCGCACAGTTATTAACAGCCTGATTGATTTGAGGAATGACCTCATCTCAAAGGGCAGGTACACCGACATCATTGACGAGCTTTTAATCAAGCTCACAAAAGCCAAAGTCAAGAAAATCAAGGTCAAGGAGGTCTAAATTATGGCGACAAAGATTACATATACACAGCAGGGTGACTATCTTCTTCCCAATCTGAAGCTACCCGAACAACCAAAGGTCGAAATCGGAATTTGGGGTAAGCGGCATTTGAAGTATATTAAGAATCACCGCCCAATCCTTTATACTAATCTTCTGACAAGCTGCAAACTCACCGCTTACCTTGCCGACATCGATAAGCAAGCAGATGATATGTTTTTTCGGTTAGTAAATCAGATTTCAAAGCAAGAAGGTGTCACCGAACTGCTCAAAGCTGAAAACCAAATGCTGTGGGTAAAGCGTATGAATAATATACGCAATCGCACAGAGGAAATCGTCAATAATGAATTGATTTATACATAATAAGATATAAGGCGAAGACGATTTATTGCATCTTCGCCACATTTTTTATAATGAGATATTGGAGAGCATTTCAGTATACATAGAAACAGGAAAGTGTATTATTATTATCATTGCTGAAAAAATAGTGTTTGTTCACAAATTAGTATATGATTTTTTGTTACTTTTACTCAATTATCATATTAATTTTTCTATAGTTTGAAATATGGCGAAAAGAGTAAAAAAATGATATTATTAATACAAGAGATAAAACCGTAAAATTGAAAGGAGAATATGATGTGAAAACATGGCATAAGATAGTATTGATTGTGTTGGCTGTTTTTTTGGGATTACCGTTTTTTTGTGTTATTCCAGATTTATTATTGATTTTGAGAAATCTCCTGAGTAGCATCCCTCCTTTTAATACCATAATACAGACATCAATTCAACCTGATAAATATATCACAGTTATAATGAATCCATTTTTTAGTTTGGGGGCAATTATAATTAGTTTATTCGCGTTATCAATTTCAAAATCTTCAGCGAAAAATCAAAATATGAATAAGCAAGCAAGTATAATTAAAGCAGCATCTACGATAAAAGAATCCATTGAAAAAAATACAACGGTTATTTTCGAAATTAAATCTAGTTCGGGAAATATAAACGATCTAGTTGTTAATGATGACCTTAACAAAGACGCATCTATTTTAGTAGGAACACAACGAATTAGTTATGATGAATATATTTACTATATGTCTTTTATGAATACTGTAAGAGACATAAAAAAGTGCACAGATGATAAACGACAAGAATCTGCGTGTGATTTTTGTAAAGAATATTTAAAACATAACAAAGCAACCTGCAATGATAAATTAAACGATTTGATTTCAAAACTACAGAGTATTGAAAAGGAAGAGGTGTAGACGTTCATGAATACAAAAAACTCACAAAACCAAATTGGTCGTAGATTTTCAAAGGTTTTTGAAAAACTTATGGATCCTGGTTATTACGAAGGCACAAAGTATGCTTCATATTTTAGCGAACTAAACAGCGATGGAACTAGTAAAATATATGTTATGGATTCATATGAAGACGAATTACTATCATTTGTAAACAGCAGCACCAACCAGATAAAATATCTTGTTGGATTAACAGGAATGGGAAAAACTTCATTATTAAGAAACACTTTTAAAATAAAAAACAGAGATATTAAAATTAATAACAAAAGAATTATTATTTATATATCTTTTTATAATTCAAATTTAATATCCGATAATCCCGATAAAAGTGTAGAAAATGAGATTTTAAAATATTTAAAAAGAACCATTATGCTGTTAATGGAAAATCCAAATATTAAAAAAATGTCTCAGGATAATTTTTGGATTCAGTTTTATGATTTTGTAGAAAACAATAAACCAACTTTATTAACAAATGAAGATATATTACCTGGATTAGATTTTTATAATAAAGATATGTCTTTATCTGATTATAAAAAGCAAGAATTAAAAGTATTCTTCGATAAAGACCCTCTCGAATACTATACCAGCTTACTAAAATATTTAATTACGCTATTTAATACTAATACAGAAATAATATTGATTTATGATGATATAGAATCTAAAATAGAATTATTTCATAAACCAGTTGTTGAAATCGCTAGACATGTTCAAGCTTGTCTATGTGCAACAGAGGGGAGTATAATTAAAGTTAAATCATTAATCGCATTAAGAGCATATACATTTAGATGCAATATTGGAAGACAATTAGAAGCACGGAGAGAATCGATAATTAAGGATGTACTTTTAAAAGAATCTCCGGTAAGTTTGGTTGATATTTTTGAAAAAAGATTTGATTATATTGTGCAACATGAATCGATCCAAAAAACTGATAGTCATAAACAAGCCAAAAGTGAACTTGACTATGTAACAAATCATATAAATAGAATCGGAAAAGATTTAATCTATAGAATTGCGAATTATAATATTTGTGAAGCTATGATCATATTTTGCAATGTTATGACTAATCTTGAATGGATTGCGTATGGAGAAAGTGAAACTCAAGGTGCTTTCAAAATCGAGTCAAAAAACTATAAAGTTACAACTGATAATATTATTAATGCAATTGCCTCCATTTCACAAAATGCAATTGACGGAACCTATAGTTATTTGCCAAATATCTTTTACAATGAAAAGGATGGGACAGAGTTAATTGGCTTATATATTATACGGTTATTAATTAATAGGAGAATAGATCAGATATATGGCGAAAAATACATTGAAGGAAAGGAAATTGTTTCTGAAATAAAAAGCATTTTTGTAAAAAATGTTGATTCAAGTATTAGGACAGAGTACTGGACTTCAAAAATCAACAATGTGATTTCGTATTTATATAATTCTGGAATTCTGTTTCGTAGTGTTTATGATATTGAAATACCAGACGAATCACAAATCGAAAGAAGATTCAATGATTCATATAAATTATATTTATCACCAAGAGGTAGCTGTATCTATCAAACTCTAAATAAAAACGCTTCTATGCTTAAGTTATACATTAATGATATTTTCCAATCTGATGAAACAGGTACTACAAACAACAAATCAACTACTAGACTGTTTAATAAGATTCTGGATTATGTTGATAATATTTTTCATCTTGAGCAACGATATATTGGTAACTCAATACCTGATTTAGATGTATATCAAGAAAAAATTGGTAGTGAATTTATTTCTTCGACTTTACTAACTGGAATTGTTATTAATCTAATCGTATATTATAAAGAATATAATGATGAAGATTTTATGCTATTCTTAGAAAAAGCTAAAAAAATATATATAGAAATGAAAGATTATTCAAAAACACTTAATGAAAAATATGGGATTGTTTTTACTATATCAAAAACACTAGTTAATCAATTTGAAAAAAAACGCAGTTAGAGAATTAATTGTTCACAAAATCATTTGTTTTGTTATCATTTCATTATTAAGTCTTTTCAATAATCTACCACTAAACGCAACCGGCGATAATCTTACCGTTATCGTCGGTTATCTTTTTGTCGAGCGTATCAAACAACACTTCCTGTTGGACAGACACTTGGGAAAAGTTGTATTCTACAAGTCTATCGATAATATATTCAGCGTCGCCGTCTTTGCAGTTTTCAATTTTGTATTCCATATTATCCTCGTTTTTCAAATATCAAATGATGGAAGAATGCGATCTTTTGAAAGTCGGGTTTTTGCGAAACTTTCATTTCGATATCAAGCATCTTTTTTTGCCATTCCTCGTCTTTTTGGATCTCCTGATTTTGCTGTAAATCCCAGAAAGTTTTTAATCCGAAGGATTCTCGCAACACAAAGCTGTCGCACCATACGGCGATATCGCTGTCAGCGTAGTAGTTGATCGTACCAAACTGCTGGGCGTTGCTGTTGTGACCGGCGAGGAGGTGGTTCGCTTCATCGAAGTTGTTGAGCAACACTACCATCTGCATCACTCTGCCGTTTCGGTTATGCTTGACGATTGATAGCTTACCGTTTGGCTTTAGCAGCCGACAAAACAAGCGGACGATTTCCTCTCTGTCATCAGCGTATTCAAGCACATTATGGCAGAAGATATAATCGAATGATTCGCTCGGCAGCTTCTTCAATTCGTCCGTACTTCCGATAATCTGCTGATAACCGTTTGTATTTACTTGATTAGTGAGCATTTCTTCCGACGGTTCGATAGCGATCACATTATTTTCGGTAGCAAAATGGTTGGCTGTGATTCCTGTTCCGCTTCCAAAATCAAGGATCGTTTTACCTTTCAATTCGCCGGTCTGTTTCCAAATGATAACTTTTGCGAGTTTCTCCCAAACGGGAAGTTGATTTAGCATATTAAACTCCAATCAGATTATAAATATCTGTTCCGGTTTTCTTATCAAAGTAGTCTTTCAGCTCAAGAAACGCCTTTCATTTCGGAATAGTGAGATCGTTAAAACCTCTGCGCATCACGACGTCCACAAGACGTTTTTCGATATAGGTTGCGCCGTCAGGCAGAGCGAGAGCGTCGCAGAGCTGGATCAGCCTGTCGTAGTTATCATATTCTGTGTTATCAAGAAAGCGCTTGATAAACTCGGTTTCCTCCGTTGCGCAATCGTTTTGACCGTTATAGGAGCGAATGTCTTTATACGGGAATGAGTGTGTCAGGCATATGCGGGCGCAAATATCATAGCTAAGCGATTTCATATACTTGTAGCCGTCAATGATATGCCGCATATCCGTTACGCCCTCGCGCCTGCCGATGTCGTGCAGTAAGCCGAGAACATAGGCAGTGTCTGCGTTGAGATTATCACATTGTTCTGCAATCGCTTTTGCGCAAAATGCAGCTGTTTTGCTATGTCCTATTCAAGCACCGGGGTTAAGTTGTTCAGCTTTGGTTATAAGTTTTTCTGCTTCGAAATATGTTGGTAGTTTCATATCACTCTATTATTTCAAATAATTCATTCAGGTTATTTATTATATAGTCAGGTGTTTCTACGGCGTTTTTCGGTTTGGCAAGCCCGCCGAATCCCTGCCTGATCCATACAGTCGTAATTCCGATTTTGTTAGCTGGGATGATGTCGTTATCAATCCTGTCGCCGACCATAACCGCTTCTTCGGGCTTACAATCAGCACGTTCGAGCGCAATTTGGAATATCCGTAAATCGGGCTTTGCGACACCTTCTTCGGCAGAAGCAATGACAAGGTCTATGTATTTCAGCAAACCGATTCTCTCTAAACGCTCTCTACTTCCGGGATTCTGGTTGGCAATAATGCCGATTTTATAACGCTTGTTTAGAGCCCTCAAACAATCCTCCGCTTCAAGATATATAACTTCATCATCACTGTTCCAAGAAGCAGACTTCAAGCCTAATGAAGCGCAAACACTTTTGAAATCTCCTGCATTCTGAGTAAGCCTGTCCATATATTCATTGTAAGTTACATTTGAACCGGCTATTGTTTTTTTGATTCGGTTTTGATAGGCTATGCTTTCATCAACCAGCGTCGATCCGATATCAAAGAAAATCCATTTGATGTTATTCATTTTGTCCTCAATCGTTATATGTTGCATACTTCCCAAAATCATTATTCTTTTGATTTCGGGAAGTAGTTTTTTAGGTTTGACTATTAATTACTTTGATGTCTATACCCAATACGCCGTATTTTCTCTGCTGTTCGGGAGTATAGTACAAATTCATATCTTCCGGTTTTGCAGTAGAGATATCAGCCGCCGTATAGCCGCATCTCAGCAAGGGTAATTCCCGATACAATTCAGCAAAGGAATCGAATCTATGTAAAGCAATCACTTCCGCAATCAGTTTTTCACCTGTTTCGGTTTGAATAAACTCGATCTTGTCGCCGACTTTTATCAACCGTCGCTTTTCATCATTCAGGCGTAATTCTATTGTCTCTCGACCGCTGAGTATCCTTTCAAACGGCTCGGGATTCAGATTCATTTTGTGTATCATCGTTTCAATCCTTCTCATAAAATACGATTGTCATTTTGTCATTGATGATCTCTGTTTTGCCGGTCTGATGATATCCGAGCTTTTCATACAGATAGCAGTTGCCTTTTTCCTGTAAGATCGTGTCGAGCTTCCAGTGATTCTCGCCGTGAATACGCTCTGCTTCTGCGATTGCCTGCTGAGCGTAACCTTTATTGCGATATTCCGGCATAATGAAAATCGGCGATATTCTTTTTCGGGTAACGCCGTCCTTATGATCTACAATACGGATCACGCCGACCTTTTCATCATTGGCTGTTATGAAATAGTATGTCGTTTCGGGCTGATTGAAGCGAAATAAAATATCTTTGTATTCTTCCGTTGCAGGACTTGTTTCCGTATCGTGATATTTTTCATAAAGCTCAGCAAAGGATTCTTTTTGCATTTGCAGGATTGTATCTATATCATCAAATTCAGCTTTAACAAGTTTAATTTTTATCTTGGGCTTCATATCGTTCCCAACCCCACCATTCAGGTAATAAATCAATTAAGGATACTGTTTTCCTTTTATCGTAGTCAATCATGATTTCCATATCCTTGTTGCGTTTATCAAGCTGCAAAAAGAACTCACGACACGCGCCGCAAGGTGTACCGCTTGCATTCTCGCCCGGCGGCATATCTCTGAACGCTATCATTCGCTTTACAACAGTTTGACCGCTGTCAGCGTACATCCTTAATGCCGCGACACGTTCGGCGCAGAGGTTCATAACACCGCTACAACCCTCTATGCAAAAGCCTGTAAAAATCTGTCCGTTTTCCGCTTCGATAGCACAGGTAACGTGGTGCGCCGTAATGAACGGCGACACATCCTCAGGGTGGTATTCCTTTTTCGCTGTTTCATACAGTTTTTCCCAAATATCCATTTATTCTATCCTCACTCTTTATTTGCTAACCAATTACCTATATCAATAATCTGTATTCCCTCATACTGATAGGTTTCGTGGCGTGTTCTGGCAATCAGAATCTTCGGATATGCATCTTTGATTTTCAGCAGCGGATCGACCTCTCGTTGAAAGGTGTCGGGACTGCTGATATTATCCGAAACCTGAATATAGATTTTTTCATCACGCTTGATCGCCACAAAATCAATTTCTTTCTTATACAGCACGCCGACATAGACTTCATATTTTCGGCGCAACAGTTCTATGGCAACGATGTTTTCCAAAACTCTGCCGTAATCCAAATTCTTCGTTCCGAGCTTTGCGTAGCGGAAGGTATGGTCGCTGAGATAATACTTGTCATTCGTACTCAGATACTTTTTGCCCTTGATGTCATATCGCCTGACTTTGTAAAAGGCAAACGCGTTGCAAAGGTACTCCAGATAGTTCGATACCGTCTTGTGATTAATTTTGTCTTGGTTATTTGTCAGCGCGTCCGCTATATTGCGAGCAGACGACAGATTTGAGATATTATCCATCAGAAAATCAACGATCCTGTCCATCAAAACAGGGTTTCTGATTTTATACTTTTGACGAATATCGCGCAGAATCAGGGTGTTGAATACATCCTCGATGTAATCGTACTTTGCTTCTCTGTCACGGTAGAGGTATGAACCCGCCATACCGCCCTCGGTGAGGTATCGGTCAAACGCCGAATAAACATCGTTCAGCTCATAATAAGTCAAAAACTCACGGAATGAGAAGGGATACACCTTGATTTCAAAGGTGCGTCCTGTGAACAAGGTCGCTAAATCCGAACTGAGCAGAAAGGCGTTTGAACCGGTGATATAGATATCGTACTGCTCGGATGCGTGCAGGCTGTTGATGGTCAATTCAAAATCGGGACACATCTGGATTTCATCTATCAAAACAAAGTTTTCTGCGTCGGAGATATATCTGTCCTGAATATATTCGTTGAGGGCGTGGTATTCTTTTAAATCCTCAAATTTGCTGAGATTGTAATTGATATGAATGATATTGGCATTTGCATATTCGCTGTCAAGATACGTCTTGAACGCTTCCAGCAGCTTTGATTTACCGGAGCGGCGCACACCTGTGATCACCTTAATATCAGGTGTCCCGATAACATTTTTCAGCTTGTCCAAATACATCGTGCGTTCTATCAGTTTCATACTATTCACCTCAATGATAGTATAACAAAAATATTTCCCAAAATCAATATTTTTCTGATTTTGGGAAATAAATATTAAAGTTAAATTATACGTACGTTAATACCAAGTTATTTTAGTTATCTACATCAAATGCATATAATGGCGATTTATATGGTTCGTAAATTCGTTTTATTTTCTCAACAAGAGTAGTTGTTTCTATCTCATTTCTGAAGTATGATTCAACGAGTGCCTCAACCTCGTTTATAAGTTCTATTATATCATCTTCTAAAATGTATTCTTTTTCGATTTCAAGAGCCTTGATCGCTTCTTTGTCTATCGTCTCATTTTCCAAGATACTATTAATAATATCTAAACACTTTTTTATATGAGGGAATTCAAAGTCTACGTTTGGATTTCCTATAAGGCTAAGCATCTCTCGTCTTTCTTTGCTGTTATCAAGATCTTCATACAAAGCATCAGCTTCATCTACTAGTTGTTGAGGAATATTGCCATTGCAGATTTCTTCAATATAATCAGATATAAATGCTGCATCAAAGGGCAAAGGCTCTATTCCCTCAATATACTTTAGGAATGGATGCTTTTCGTTTGTATTGTGTAAATAGATAATCATTTCCTTAAACGCTATGTGTTCTTCGTACTTTTCACTATATAGAGTATCATATCTGAAAACTTTAGCGGCTTTTGACTCTTCTCGTAGTTCGTAAGTAAAGGTACCATTTCTTCGACTCCCTTCCCTTACCAATTCATAATACTTTTTTGAGATGCCGCTGATAGTTTTTCCTAATAGCCTTTTAATTTTATCATTCACAATAATTGAATCATCAAAAATGCTTTGATCAGTATCTGCATATTTTGTTAAATAGTTTTTTAGGAGGACGACCTCTCCATCTGTATCTTGATAAGCTCTATATCTCATATATCTATTATCACTATAAAAATGGCACAATACTTCAAGGAAATCATTCTCTCGACTAGTTAGTGAGGATGCTTTTTCAGCTTTAGTCCCTTTAACTAAACTAATAATCTTATCTCTTAACGAAATATGATTATGCCCAAGTTTTCTTAATTCTTCCTCAAATTCTTCAGGACTGATACTATTTTTAAATTCCCAAAGAGTAATTATTATTTTTTGAAGTCGTTCTATACCGACGGATAGATTATATAATGCCACAAATGTATGAGCATCGTTTCTAAAACAAGAAGTTTGATAAATCTCTTGTAAGCCATTATAAATGAATTCTCCTGCCACATCTAATTCTATTACCATATTAAAATTCTTAAACCATAATTCCGGATTCATAACATTCCTCTTTTCAAATACATCTCTGATTAACAGCGGATTAGTTGCTGCTTCACATTAAGGGAGCTTGAACTTCCTTCCCTTAAATTCTACCACAAATCTATAAATATAACAATAACCGTAAACTGTTTGATCATCAATATCGTAATTAATTATCCAAACTTATATCTGCAAATCCCATGTTTGTTTTCTCTGCATATTATTGACGTTGGAATCTTCGCTAACCATTTCTTGCTAAGGTTATTATTCCCGAAATACGCATCTAAGTTAGCGACGGGCAAAACTACCCATTCTGTATCATCTTGTTTATTGGCAAGGTAAAAGCGGATCAGTTCGGCGATAATTTCTTTTGGAACGCCGTTGGTATCTGTCGTTTCAAGCTGACTGATTACCGTTTCGGGCAGAGGATAATCTTCCATTCTGAGAACTCCTGCCTCCAAAGCGTCGGCGATGATATCGTCAAACCGCAACGTCCACGCTCCTTTTGTGTTCAGCGCAAATATCGGCACTTGCAGCTGACGCACTTTTTTCTTCCATTGTGCTGTAAATCCGGACGAAAAATCAGCGCACTTTTTATACGCGGATTTACTGACCTTATCGGGATTTGCTTTCACAAACCGAATCACATTTTTAATATGACGGTAATACCATCCCTTACCGTTTGGATCGACCAACTCCGGGAAGTCGGCGGACAACTCACGAAAATCCACCGATGGCTTGGAGTTTTGCTTTTTGTCAGGTACGCTGCACCACGCGCATAAAGCGTTTCGGGCTATCTTGATCCGCTCATACGGATCATCTAAAACCACGCCGTCTTTATCATGGAACAGATATCCGCGCGCTATGGTTGTGAGGACGCGACCGAAGCCTGTAAACTCAGTGATCATATCAAAGGTGAACCGTCCGAGATAGGTGGTATCGGTTCTGCGTTCGGCGGTATAGATCGGCTGTTCGGTGTAGGCTTTGAATTCTGCCCATTCGTTTGTCATCGTCTATCCCTCCTGCAATTCTCCAGTACCACACTCGGCATGACTTCCAGTGCAAACTGCCTTTCGCCGAGAGCGACCGCGCATTTCAGCACTTCATTCAAATCTAAATTCTCATCTTCTTTGGTGTGCGGCACAAATAAATACATACAGTTTCTAATCAAAATTTGCTTGTAATCGCCGTAGTGATCGATTCCTGTCAACAGCATTTGCAGTTCATCGCTGTCATTCTTGCGGATAAGATTATCGGAAATACCGCTTGTGCGGTACATATCGTCAAGGTCGCAAATAATGTCACCGAGGATTCTGTAACCGCCGCAGCGGAAATCGCAGAACAATTCTCGGTATGTTATATCAATCGCCCCTGTGATAATCTCATAAGTCGCAACCATTCTTTCCGACGGCGGTGTTAAATGCCAAGCTGTTTCGGACAGCTTTATTCTTGACCGTCGAATCTCAAAAGACGGTATGTTATCAAAAGCGTGATACAACTCGTCAATGGAATACTGATTTTCCTGCCCTTGTGCAAAGAGGGTTCTTTCTATATCCGTTTGGCGTTTTCTCTCTTTCGGAATGTGACGAATAAAGCGATTACGATTCATCGCTTCGTGATATGCCGCAATAATGGCTTTTGTTCGCTCAAGAACGTGTTGATCTAATGAATTTTGCCAGTCCGGAGATTGAGCAAAGGTAAACAATTCACCGTCCGCAGCAGGACGACCTTTGTGCTTTACCATTTCTGTATCCAGCATATAAGCATAATACGGCAGTTTTTCAAGATTGGAGCTGACAGAATCCCAGTCGGTTTTGTCGATGAATTCCTTGACACGCTTTGCGGTTGTCGGCTGATACCATTTCCGCTGTGCGCTGTCGCCGACGATTGACTTGTATTGCAGAAACAGACTTTTCTTCGCCTTTCGCACTTCAAGGTATTCGGATAAATCGGGCTTTATACCGCTCTTTGCGGAATCGATCTCCAAGCCTGTCAGTATCGCCAGTATTTCTACATCCTGACAGGCTGTTTGTCGTTCTGTATTATCGTTGTTTTCATCATAAGCGACAATACCCCTGCGCAGCGCCGCATTACTGATCTGACCGACGCGGTTGGAAAAGGTACTCTTAACCGACTCCATCCTTGCACGCCAGTCCTCGGCGTCGGATATGAGCGGCTCAGCTGACGGTATCTTCAAAACTGGAAGGGATTTGTTATCTGCATAGCTTCGACTCACACAAGCATTTACCAATGGATCGGCTATTGTTTTCACCATATCGCCGTCATAGTCCGCGCCGCCGAGACGGTCGGGGATCAGTGACCGGGAATCTACCATAACTACATAGCGAAGGTGAGAAAGATACTTTTTTCTAAGCCGTCCTACTTTTTTCAGTGGACACACCAACGCCTCCTCGTTTCGTGCGATATGAGGACTTCTCAATAAGGTGTAGTGATCCTGTACCTCATAGGCAGGCTTCGGGGCATAAATCGTATTCCCTGTCAGACATTCTGATTCCAGTTTTCTGTACGCCTTGCTTTCTCCTTCGACACACCTTACGATGTACGCCAGTAACCGCATCAAGTCGTCGGATAAATAACGGTTATCTCCTGCAACCAACAACTGTCCGACAGCGTACTTTTGTCTGACGCTCTCCGCTTTGTCGGAGAGTTCTTTTGCATATATCGCTTCTTCCATAAACAGCGGATTTTGTTCGATTATCTCCGCGCGCTGTTTACGTTTATCTGTTATTCCGATATCTTCATCGTCAAGAATTTCGGAAAAGTACTTCTGCCTGTTACCAAGCTCGCCGACGTAATCATAAAACGCCGCTTCGGTCGTTTTTGTCAGCCAGTGGCGCGGATCGGTATTCGGAGATTTATCCCAGCCGAGCGGCAAGTCCAAAGGTCTGAATTCTTCTTCCGTCAAGGCGAGCGTGTTCAGAAACTGATAATTCAGTTCTGTTGTTTCCTGCGGCTCTGTTTTATCCATACCGGAGATATACAAAGAATAGTTGTATTTCCTGCACCGATTCAAATACTCTGCCCATGTCAATCCATTTTCCGTCATCCATCCAAAGCCCTTGAACATACTCTTTGTCAGAATCATATCTACATCGGCAACGGCATGAGCATTACCCCAAATATCTACAATCTTTGATACACGCAGCTCGGAAAACAGCTTTTTGAAATCAACCTCGTGCACAACACCCTTGATATACGGCAGACGGATTTGAAAGGAATGGTGCTTTCCCGACTCAGTCAGCATATATGAAAGCTCTTTTGAGATAATACCCTCGCCGTCAAACTCCAACACTTCTACATCCGCTTTGGCTTCTACGCGACTGTATTTCCGTACCGGGTTATCTGTGCCGTCATCCTCAACGGTAATGATATCCGCATCCTTTACGATGCTTTTCGGATTGTCTATCACGACGATCCTTTTTTCTTGCAGTAAATTCTGTATTTTTTCCCGACGACCGCCCGTGAACATCAATCCGTTATAGGCATACAGCTTAGATAACTGACAATTCCCGATCTTCATCCCGAGCATCATCCGCTCCCGGAGAGGCTCATACACATCCTCACGAACAAACGACAGTACATTATGACGGCTCATACTGGCTGAACGCTCAAAGGCGATATATCTGTGAGCAGGGTATCTTTCGTCAAATGCAATTTCAATCCCTTCGGGACGGAACAGATACTCCGCTTTCGCTTGTAATTCAGCTACCCTGCCGACAGGTCGCCTGTCAAAGACACCCGAGAAATCGATATAGACAAACACATCGGATAAGCGGTCGCATGGTGATGATGGTTCTTCCGAACCGTACAGGACGGTCATCGCTTGATAGAACATCATGCAGTCGTCCTGCACGGATAGCTCAACAAGGTATTCCTTTGACGGATCGGTTGCGTTGAAATAAAACCTCCACCCATCGTCTTGCTTCACGGCAGAGGATAAAAGGCTCAAAGCTGAGATTTGCGGTATCAAATACTTTTTCATAACATACTCCAAAATGATATGGATACATTATAGCGCGTTTGTTCTAAACTTTCAAGTATCTGTTATTTGATAACTGTCCCCACTTTTTAAGGGGCAGCGATTCAAATATCACTTGAAAGGAGGCGATGCCTTATGATTGTTCCCACTAAACCTGAGCAGATTGAGCAGGTAAACACCCTTGTGCGTTCTGCCTGTGCCAACTGCCAAGACGGATGCTGTCTGCTGCTGGATGACGGCGACAGCCACCCTTGCGTACAGTTATTGTCGGTATCGGGTATTTATTGTAATTACTTTTATTATTCAGTTTTGCCCACCGATAAAATGCTGTATCAATCTGTCATCCAAAATATCAATAACAAGGAGAGATAAACCACAATGAAACACTTTAAAGAAAAGTTCATTATCGGAGTCGATCACGGCTACGGTAATATCAAGACCGCTAATCACTGCTTCAAGACCGGAATTACAGCCTATGACACTGAGCCGCTGTTTACAAAGGATATGCTTGTTTATGACGGCAGGTATTATCTGATCGGCGAAGGGCACAAGGAATTCCTACGGGATAAGGTACAGGATAACGATTATTACTGCCTTACCCTTGTCGCTATTGCTATGGAATTGAGCGATGCCAATATATACGAAGCCGACGTTATCATCGCCGCAGGACTTCCGTTAGCTTGGACAAGCGGTCAGAAAGAAGCGTTTGCGAAATATCTGTCACAGAATGAAGATGTCGCATTTACTTTTCGGGATGTGGATTACAATATCCATATCTCCGATGTAAAGATCTTCCCGCAGGGTTATTCCGCAATCCTTCCGTACACGCCCCGCATGAAGGGGCTGAGCGTGATGGCAGATATCGGTAACGGCACCATGAACATGATGTTTATGGAGAACGGCAGACCGAAAGCAGAAAGCAAGATGTATACCGAGAAGTTCGGCGTATATCAATGCACGCTTGCCGTCCGCGCGGCTTTCTCCAAGCTGACGCAGCGTGAGATCGATGACTTCATCATCGACACGGTGCTCAGAGAGGGCGCGGCTGATATATCCAAATCCGATCTGCAAATCATCACAGCCACCGCGCAGGAATATGTGGAGGGCATCTTCCGCCGACTGCGTGAGCATGGGTACGATGCCGAAACAATGAGACTGTATATCTGCGGAGGCGGAGGTTGCTTGGTCAAACATTTCTATACCGGGAGCCTTGAGCGTGCCAGCTTTATTGATGATATCTGCGCTGCGGCAAAAGGTTATGAAGCTCTTGCAGAAATCAAGCTGAAAGCGGATGAGAGTCATGCGAAATGAGTATAGGATCAATGTACGATTCCGGATAGATCGTCCTGATGAAAAAGAGGCTGCGGATTATCTCAGCACTCTCGGTAAATCGAGAAATCAATTCATCGTCGATGCGGTAATCCATCAAATCCGAAATCAGGATCACTCTCCGTCATTCTCCCTCAGCGATATCCGAAAGGTCGTCAGAGAAGAATTTAAGACGGCTGTGATCACGTTGCCGTTTGGAACGGAAAATGAAGCAGAGCCGAGCAACGATATATCTGAGTTAGATCCGAAAGCGGTTCTGGATTCTTTATTGATGTTCGATTGAGCCAAAATGGCACAGGATTCTATGAGAGAAAGAACAGATCGTGCCATTTTGGCACAGAAGATATCATCCGTAAAAAGATACTCTATACAGCAGTATAAGACGCAGAAAACCCGTCCTGAGAACAGCAGGGCGGGTTTGTCTTATACTGTAGCAAGCAGGGAATTTGTACGGCAAATTCCAAATACAACAGCCTCCACGCTGTTGTAAATCTTTAGGGACCCCCTAACACCCGATGAAAGAAGGTATATTATTGAACGAAAAACAAGCAAGAATTGAGCTGCGTGTCACGCAGTCCGAGAAAAAGAAGATAGCCAAGCTCGCCGAGAGCTGCAGCTTATCTCAGTCCGAATATGTCAGACAAAGGGCATTGGGATATGTACCGAGAACGATGCTGCCTGATGTCTTTTTTGATTTCAACCAAACGCTCTGCCGCCTTTGCGATGAAGTCGCAGACAAGGTTACGCCCGAAACAGAGCGAAAGTTGCTTGAAGTCACCGACGAAATCCAACAGCAGTTACTCCTGCCGGAAAAATCTTCAACAGCGCAAATCCGTAAGGAGATGATGACGTGGCAACCACAGGCTTCTGGCCAGTCAAAGGGCGGCTGAAAGATGTTATCAATTACGCTGAAAATCCCGACAAAACAATCGAGCGCAAATATCTTGATGATGACTTAGCCGCAGCTCTCAAATACGTTGAGAATGGTGACAAGACAGACAAAACAATGTACGTCAGCGGTATTAACTGCCCGAAAAAGCGAGCCTATGAGCGTATGATTACAACTAAGCGGCGGTTCGGCAAGCTTGGCGGCAATGTGGCGTATCACGGCTATCAGAGCTTTCAGGCAGGAGAAGTCATGCCCGAAGAAGCGCACCGAATCGGCGTAGAAACTGCCCGCCGTATGTGGGGCGATGAATATGAGATAGTCGTTACGACACATTTAAATACCGACCATCTTCATAATCATATTGTCGTAAACAGCGTTTCCTTTCGCACGGGACGGAAGTTTGAAAATCATATTTCTGATCACTACAAGCTGCGTGAGATTTCCGACGAGGTCTGTCGTGAATACGGCAAATCCGTGATTGAAAACGCTCC
>JAFUUV010000056.1 GCA_017471345.1 Ruminococcus sp. | reverse complement strand
TTCCTTTCGGTATGATCAATACACCGGTTCTGTCGTCTGAAATCAGCGCGCTTAGATTTTTATCATCAAGAAAACCGGTTAGAAATATTAAGTATTCCTTCTCAATCGTTTTTCCGTCCGTAGAAAGATACTGTGACGAGCATTGATCATGCAAATGGAGTTCAACGCCGTAGCGATTGCGGCTTTGATTCCTCAAATCAATAAATTCCTGTATAGATAAAGCTTTCATTTCCTATCTTCTCACATCTCCGCGTGAATTGACAATACGGTAACCGACGCTGTTAACACGGCGTTCCAAACAACCCCTGCACTGCGCGGATTCCTCTCCCGTACAGATTTTATTGTCATAAAGCTCGTATTGTTTGCGTACTTTAACAGGCGAAAGATTCGGCATAACCACATTTGCGCCTGCTTTTAAGCCCTTTTCGCGCCCTAAAGCATCAATAGTTCCCAAGGCTGTCGTTGCGGGGATCAGCGCATAAGGAAACATCAGTCTCAGGATTGCGATCATTCGCAGGGTCAGCTCAAGCGTGCCGCCCACAAAGGATGAGAAGGGCGTTTGACTGTGCGGAATGAACGGTCCAATTCCGATCATGTCGGGCATAAGCTCCTGCATAAAACGCAAGTCCACAATCAGATCCTCCGTCGTCTGGAACGGAGAGCCAACCATAAAGCCTGTTCCAACCTGATAGCCGATCTCTTTGAGTTGGTACAGACACTGCTTTCTCGCTGCACCGCTCATACAGTTTGGGTGCAGTTTTTTGTAATGAGCTTCGTTCGCCGTTTCATGCCGCAGCAAATAACGCTCTGCTCCCGCATCAAAGTACCGCCGATAACTTTCCTTGGACTTTTCACCGATCGAAAGCGTTACCGCGCAATCCGTGTATTCGGAATGTATCTTTGATACGATCTCACAGATCATATCGTCCGTATAATACGGGTCTTCTCCGCCCTGCAAAACAAAAGTCTTGTAACCAAGGACATATCCATCGCGGCAGCATTTCAGAATTTCCTCTTTTGTCAAGCGATACCGCACCGCCTGACGGTTCGATCTGCGGATGCCGCAATAATAACAGTCATTTTTGCAGTAATTGGTAAACTCAATCAAGCCGCGCAGATATACCTCGTCGCCGTAATGACTGCGACGGACGCTGTCGGCTGCGGCGAACAGCAGCTCATCATTCGCGCTGTTTTCGATCAGGGCTTTTAATTCTTCGTCCGTTGCGTTTTTTATATCATATAAAACCATGTTTCGTCTAATTCAATATCTTTTCTCTCGACCGGGTGCTTGGAGTCGTAGTTGTACATCAGCTCCTGACTCTTGACACTAACCCTCGCGCCCTCGGGAATGGAGCTTGTGATGAAGGCGTTGCCGCCGATGACGACGTTTTTACCGATGACGGTATCGCCGCCGAGAATAGACGCGCCCGAATAGATCGTCACGTTGTCATGAATGGTCGGGTGGCGCTTTTTACCTCGCAGATTCTGACCGCCCCGGGTAGACAGTGCGCCGAGCGTCACGCCCTGATAGACCTTGACGTTGTTGCCGATCACGGTCGTTTCACCGATAACGATGCCTGTACCGTGGTCAATGAAGAAGTACTTACCGATCGTCGTACCCGGATGTATGTCGATACCGGTCAGGCTGTGGGCGTGCTCCGTCATAATTCTGGGAATCAGCGGCACGCCGAGCAAAAACAGCTCGTGGGCGATCCTCGCAGTAAAAATCGCGTACAAGCCCGGATAGGTGCAAATGATCTCGTCCTTGTTATAGGCGGCGGGGTCTCCGTCATAGAACGCCTGAATGTCGGTTTCGATGTACTCCCTGATTTTCGGGATTTTGTCGAGAAATGCAAAGGTGATTCTCTCCGCTTCCGCTTCGCGCACGTCGTTGTCAGGGTTTTGGTGTTGCGGCGCGTATTTCAGAACGACAGCAATCTGCTTCGTCAGGTTGTAAATAATATCCTCGAGCAGAATGGAAATATTGTTTTTGACCGTGTAGGTGCGGTAATTGCCGTTGCGGTGATAGCCGGGATAAATGATGATCTTTAGCTTTTCAAGCAGGTCGATAATCACCGCCCTGTCAGGATAGTCGAACATCTTTATCTCGTCGATCACTCTGCCCTTGCCGTAGTCCTCCATCAGCGCGTTGACGACGGACGCGATTTTACTTTCATTGATTGCCATTATGCTTCTCCCAACCTTATCATTTCATCAATACATTTTCTTGCTTTTATGATTGTGTCGCTGTCGAGCAGTATCTCCTCGCCGCCCTTTCCGGCGACGCAGTTGTAAAGGTCGATGAGCGTGGTTGATTTCATATTCGGGCAAATCAGCTTTTGCGTGAGGTAATAGAACCGCTTGTCAGGACACTGATACTGCAAATGCTCCTGAATACTGATCTCGGTCCCGATGATGAACTCCTTTTGACCGGAATTGACCGCGTAATTCATAATGCCCGAGGTAGAGCCGATATAGTCTGCCAATTCACAAACGGCAGGCGTGCACTCGGGATGCACCAGCAGCTCCGCGTTCGGGTGAAGAGCCTTTGCCTTTTTTACATCATCCGTGTTGACGCAGGCGTGGATTGGACAGCCTCCCGAAACAAGCTTGAACTCCTTTTCGGGAATCTGCGCCGCCACATAAGCACCGAGGTTGCAATCGGGAATAAAGAGAATTTTGTCGTTATCGAGCTTGCGGCAAATTTCAACCGCCGAGGACGAGGTAACGCAAACGTCGCATACGGTTTTCAGATCGGCGGTGGTATTGATGTAAGCGACGACAGTATAGCCCGGCAAATGCTCCTTCATCTGCTCAACCAGTTCTCTGTCCATTTGGTCTGCCATGGAACAGCCTGCGTCGGGATTCGGCAAAAAGACCCGCTTCTCAGGTGAAAGAAGCTTGCAGGTTTCCGCCATAAAGCGAACGCCGCTCAAAATGATGTTTTGATTGCCGACCTTCGACGCGTCAACGCTGAGCTTGTAGCTGTCACCCGTAAAATCGGCGACCTCCAAAATCTCCTTCGCCTGATAGCTGTGAGCGAGGATACAGATATCTTTTTCCTTTTTTAATCTGATGATTTCGTTTTGAATGTCAATAATGTTCATACTGTTACACCTCGGCATAGCTCTTTATTATGCTTTCCATGCTCTCGCCGTTTTGCAGCCGGCGGAGCATTTCCTTGGCGGGGTTGGTGCGGTTATTGATTCTCTGATAAAGCGGTTCCAGATATTTTTCCTCGCCCCGTCCTCTCTCGGATAGTCCCTCGCGGCAGAGGTCGAGAACCTTTGATACAAGGTCATACAGCGCGTCCCTGTCAACAGTGGACGGCAGTTCCTTACGGACAAGCTGTTTTCTGAGCTCGGCGGCGTTGTAGCCATGGTGATATAGAGAAACATCACTGTCAAGCAATTTTTGCAGCTCCTTCACCTTGCCTTGCAGACCGAGATGGAAGGCGGCAACGGTCATCACGTCGCCGATCGGCTGACAGCAGGCGCTGCGGTATTCGATCGTACCGCGGTAGGTCAGATCCTCAAACTTAAAGGTGCGCAAATAGGCGATATCGTCGGGCTGCGGCTGAAATTCCATCAAAATATGCTCGCCGTTTTCCGTGTATTCTCCCGTCAGCTTGTCGCGCGTGAAATACTCCAAAATATTGACCGGCGGAAAGTTGAGGTATTTGCCGTTTCTCTCCACACAATAAATGCTCGTAGTGGATATGTAATTTAAAATGTCCTCGGTCGTTTGGATGTCGCAGTCGTACATTCCGACGTTGTGCGGATTGATCCCGTGAGTGCTGTTCTCCCAGAGCATATCGCGGCAGCAGAGCAAGTCCTCGTTCTCGCCGAGCAGCACGGAATTTGCGAACAGCAGCGCCTTGATCGGCTCTAACTTGTTGAAGGTGTCGATGATTTCGGGCAGCGAGTCATGATCCACATCGAGCTGTACCTGCGACGCGCTCGAGAACATTCCGAACTGCGGATAGCGGTGGAAGAACATGGGAATGTAAAAGTATTTGGAAAATGACGACAGGTGGTTGAACAGCATTTTGTATCTGCCGTTTTCGATCGGGATATTGTGATTCAGCTTTCGGTTGGGGTTGATTCCCATTCCCGTCAGCGTATAGTGGTGCGGCTTGAAAAAATCCTGTACAAAGCCGTAATACAGCTTGAAGCGATCGTGGATTGCTTGCAGATCTGTTTCCTTGCCGAATGAAAACTCCATATTATTGTAGGAGCAGTCGTAGGAAAACACGTCGCCGAACGTGCTGTTGACGGCGGAATAGACGTGACCCTCCTCGTCGAAGCCCGTCGCAGTGAAGAAGTCAAAGGCTTTCAGAAAAGCCGCGGTCAGCTGATGCACCACGGCAAAGTCCACCGCTTCATGGTCGAGGTTGACGATTGGCATCTCGATCTCCACGCCGATAAAGCTCTCTCTTTTTTGTTCGGTCGGTCGTATAAAGCGGTCGTACAGACGGTCCATTATTTCTTCTTTGGTCATGTTCTCACCTTAGATGCCCTTATAGGTTGGCGAAGATTTGATAGATCAGCTTCATCTCTTCCTCGCTTTGGATATATTCGTGCTGATGTTCGGTTCCTATTTTGATCAGCTTACCCCTACTGAACGCAAGAAGCTGACAGAAGGGTGCAAGCCGCCAGTTTTCACCGGTAAGAGGCTGTGTGGAAACGAGTGCTACGCCTTCCTTTTCAAGATAATGCATCGTACCCTTACAGTTGGTGTGCGCATACAGGTATTTGCCGTCGGTAAAGAGCAGGTTGAGCTTGTTGCCCCTTGACATATCGCAGATGATCTCTTCAAACAGCCGGAAGCGTTCTTCAAAATGCAGCCTTGCACCGTTTTTGCACGTCGCCTCTTTTAGCTTATCCAAAAGATAGAGGAAAACGCGCTCGCTGTCGGTGTCGCCCTTTTGTGTTTTGAGGTAGGGATACAGCGCGGGATAATCGAAGATCGTGCCGTTGTGAATGAGCGTCCAGCGCCGTCCCGTGCAGTCTTTTCCCGTGAACGGATGGCAGTTTTTGTACTCCACGTTACCGATGGTGGCATAGCGAATGTGCGCGAGCAGGAGCTTTTCGGTGATCGGCTGAGATAACCTCTCGCGCAGATAGTTGCTTTCGGAGGCTTTGACGCTCTCCTTTTCCACAAGCGCGCTGTTTCGTGAAACGCAGGCTAAGCCCCAGCCGTGCGGATGAAAATCGCTGTGGGCGTAAAAGGCTTTCAGGTAGTTGTTAGCATAAAAATCATCTCGTGCGGAAACGCCGAATAACTCACACACTGCGCTCACCTCCTTGGTACCGCCTTGCAAGCGCAATACCTTTTTCCATGTAGCCGTCGGTAAATTTGCGGCTGACGATCTCGGCGTAGCTATTGCCGTCGGTCAGTTTATTGAGCTGATAGTTGATGACGGGCAGAAAATGCGGGAAATATTGCCGGGTAAAGCGTTTGATTTCCTCAAGCGTTTCTTTGGCTCTCCGCTTGATTTCCGCATTGCCGAAAACGGCGGCGGCTTTGACGTCCGCTATCGCCTGTAGCTGCTTTTCTTCGTCAAAATCAAAATCGGGCAGGCTTGAAAGCCAGAGCAGAAGCAGGTGGATAAAGCGGATATCCTCGGGAAAAATGCCCGTGCGCGTCAACGGATTGACGTCGAGGACGCGCAGCTCCAAATGGTTAACGCCGTTTTGCAGGAGCGTTTCCAAGCTGTTTACGCCGCGCGGCTTAACACGGACGGGATAATACAACTCGGAAGCGGCTTTCAGGTCGCCGTTTACGATATAGCGTGCGATACTGCAGATATAGTTTTTCAGGCTTGAATAGTCGAGGATAGGCGTAAAGCGGTTCCAGTAGCCGTGCTCCGAACAGCGGATCGAGGAATAAACGTTGCTTTTGATGCCGAGAGGAGCGTCCGCGACAGGGCTTGCAGCGGTGAGATAAACCGCCAGCCACGCATACTGCGTCAGGCGTTTTGCGAGGCGCAGGTAAAAATCATTCTTAAATGCAGTGTATATCTCAGCGCCGCTCTCTTGAAAAGCGGCTTGCAGCAGGCTCTCGGTAAAGGAAATGTTAAGATGGATTCCTGAAAACAGCATTTTTGTTTTTCCGTATTTTTCCGCGAGATAGTGACGGTATTCCGACTTGCCGCGCTGTGCGCCGTGGAACCGGGCGACGGGTATTTCATCCTCCGAATCGAATTTCGGCGGATTGGAAAACGCCCAGAGTAGCTCGTTGTTTTTGACAAGCTCAACATCTATCTCATTGAGCAGACCACCGAGCTGGCAGATCAGGTCGGCAGGATCGTTGAAAACGTCGCCGATCATCTCCACCTGATTTTCACAGAAATCACGGTCGATATGCGAAACACCGACAAAGGGGTGATTTGTCTGCGCGAGCTTACCGTCAGAGGTGACGCGCAGGCTCTCGCGCTCGATGCCAAACTCAGCCGTTTGCGCAAGTCGGTTTATATTTGAATTGTTGAAGCCGAGAAGCATGGCTTTTCCTCCAAACAAACGTGATTAACCATTAACATAGTAGGTCAATTATATAATATCAAAATCTGATTGTCAATATACACATCAAATAAAAAAGGAAACCTCCCAAAACTGCGTTTTGACGCTGTATTGCCGGAAGGTTCCCTATTTATTATTCTTTAACTCGGTAAGGGCTTATACAGCGGCGAATCCGTTTTCCAGATCGGCGATGATGTCGTCGATGTGCTCCGTACCGATGGAGAGGCGGATGGTGTTTTGGTGGATGCCTGCCGCGTCAAGCTCCTCGTCGGTGAGCTGTGAGTGGGTCGTGGTGGCAGGGTGTATAACGAGGGATTTCACGTCCGCGACATTGGCGAGCAGCGAGAATATCTTTAAGCCGTCGATGAAACGGAATGCTTCCTCCTTGCCGCCCTTGATATCAAACGTGAAGATCGAACCGCCGCCGTTGGGGAAATACTTTTTATAAAGCTCATGGTCGGGATGGTCTGCGAGCGAGGGGTGATAAACCTTTTCGACGAGCGGATGCTTGACGAGATAATCGAGCACCTTCTTGGTGTTCTCCGCGTGGCGCTCGAGACGGAGCGAAAGCGTTTCGGTTCCCTGCAAGAGCAGGAAAGCTGCGAAGGGAGAGATGCAGGAGCCGGTATCTCTGAGCAGGATAGCACGGATATATGTCGCAAATGCGGCTTTTCCGGCGGCCTCGGTGAATTTTACGCCGTGATAGCTGGGGTTCGGCTCCGAGATCCACGGATATCTTCCCGAAGCAGCCCAGTCAAAGGTGCCGCCGTCTACGATCACGCCGCCGAGTGTGGTACCGTGACCGCCGATGAATTTTGTCGCGGAGTGTACGACGATATCCGCGCCGTACTCAATCGGTCTGATAAGGTACGGTGTGCCGAAGGTGTTGTCAATCACAAGCGGCAAACCGTTTTGGTGAGCAATCTCGGCGAGTGCTTCAATGTCGGGAATATCGCTGTTGGGATTGCCGAGGGTTTCGATGTAGATCGCCTTAGTATTTGGCTGAATCGCTTCCTTGACTTCATCAAGATTGTGAATGTCAACAAAGGTGGTTTCAATTCCATATAACGGCAAGGTATGCGCCAAAAGGTTAGCGGAACCGCCGTAAATGGTCTTTTGTGCGACGATGTGCTCACCCTGAGTTGCGAGAGCCTGGATCGTGTAAGTGATCGCCGCCGCGCCGGAAGCGAGAGCCAAGCCTGCCACGCCGCCCTCTAAAGCCGCGATGCGCTCCTCAAAAACGCCCTGTGTGGAATTAGTGAGTCTGCCGTAGATGTTGCCCGCGTCCGCGAGTCCGAAACGGTCTGCGGCGTGCTGGGCGTTATGGAATACATAGCTTGTGGTGGCGTAGATCGGCACCGCGCGAGCGTCGCTTGCCGGGTCTGCCTGTTCCTGTCCTACGTGAAGCTGTTTGGTTTCAAATTTATATTCTGACATAAAAAATACCTCTTTCTTATATTTGATAATGATATGATACAGTGTGACTGAACGCGGAAATGCAATTTTACTTTTTCTCAAACGCTCTTTGTGCGGATCGGGTCAGACGTCACACTTACATTCGCCCGTACATACGATTTGCGTTAGTCAGTTTTTTAAGGATCAGCGTCATAACTGTCGTCTCCTTTGTTTTTACTGATTGAATTATATACCAAAACGATAGGTTTTGTCCAATACACAAAAATTATACCCGGTTATAGATTGGATCTATAACCGGGTACGGCAAATAGTATTTAATTAATAAAGAACTGCGACCAGTAGAGAACACCACCGCTCTCAAAACAACCGATTCCTATTTTTCCGAATGACGCGGACAGAATATTCTTTCTGTGACCTTCCGAATTCATCCAGCCGTTCACTACCGCTTCGGGCGTGGGATACCCGTAAGCTATATTCTCGCCCGCCGAACGATAGGAAACACCAAGCTCGCTTGCGGCGGTAAAGCACGAGCTACTGTTTGGTCTGGTGTGGGAGAATGATTGAACGATCTCCTTTGCACGCAGGTGTGCGACCTGAGTCGCTCCGCTGTCCTTTACAAACGGAGAAAGTCCGTATTTCGCTCTTTCGGCGTTTACAAGCCGAAGCACCTGAGCTTCATACGCAGTATTAAACTCTGCTGAATCCGTTTGTGGCGGAACAGCGGGCTCTGTGGGGTTTACAACAGGCTCTGTGGGCTTTGCGGTTGGCAGACAGGGCTTATTTACACTACAATTACCGCCAGGGCAATAACCTCCGACATTTTTCAATATTTGATTCAGATTGCAATTCTTTCCGCAATACTTAGCTAAAAACGCATTAATGTCGCCGCAGCTTCCATTTTGACAGATAACCTTTATCTGAGGACAGGGCTTCACCTCTGCCGCGCCGACAGCCGCTGATGAGCAGGATATGATTGTCAAAGCTGCCATTGCGGCAGCGAATATTTTTGATATGTGTTTCAAATGAATACCTCCAAAGTGTATTTGGCGTTAACGCTGGTATTATCATAACGCTTTGGGATTTCATTTTCAACACACAAATAATGGATGCTTAGTTATGTATTTCCTTATATACTCTAAGATAATTGTCAAGCTCTTTCACATAAAGCTCCGCGATATTGCTCAGCATCAGATTCTTTTTTGAAATGTATCCGATTACCATATTACTGACAGCGGTATCATCGTCGGGTTCAAACGGCACGGCAAGATAATCCGAGCCGTTCAGTTCCTCGCTGATCACGCCCGAGCAAAGGGTATAGCCGTTCAGTCCGATCATAAGATTGAGCATGGTTGCCCTGTCGGTCGCTTTGATTGTTTTGGGATACTCGTTCGTGCTTAGTATCTCCTCGGCGTAATAGAACGAACCCTTGTCGCCCTGCTCGAATGAAAGACACGGATACTCCTTCAGGTCATCAAATTTAATTGAGGCTCTGTCCGCGAGCGGATGCCCCTTCCATAAGTATACATAAGCGTTGCACTCGGTCAGCGGCGTAAAGGTCAGGCTGTTTGATTTCAGCAGCTTTTCGAGCGGCTTGCGGTTGAAATCATTGAGATACAGTATGCCGATTTCGCTTTTGCCGCCCGCAACGTCGTCAATTACGTTGCGTGTCATC
>JAFUUV010000007.1 GCA_017471345.1 Ruminococcus sp. | reverse complement strand
TTCGACCGCCTACCCCAAATGCCAGCTTTGCGCCGAAAACATGGGCTTTGCCGGCAACCAAAACCATCCGGCGCGGCAAAACCTCCGTCCGATTCCGCTGCAAATCAACGGCGAGCCGTGGTTTTTGCAGTACTCGCCCTATGGCTACTACAACGAGCACTGCATCGTGTTCAACAGCCTGCATATCCCGATGGTGATTGACGCGGCAGTGTTTGACAAGCTCTTTGACTTTGTCGCGCAGTTTCCGCACTACTTCGTCGGCTCCAACGCCGATTTGCCGATTGTCGGCGGCTCGATTCTCAGCCACGAGCACTTTCAGGGCGGTCACTATACCTTTGCCATGGAGAAAGCGCCGGTGGAGCGAACCTTTGCCCTCAGCCGCTTTCCCGCCGTCAGCGCCGGCGTGGTGAAATGGCCGATGTCCGTCATCCGCCTGAGCAGCGACAACCGCGAAGAGCTGACAGCCGCCTGTGCGCATATTCTCACGGCATGGCGCGGCTATACCGACGAGGCGGCGACGATTTTTGCCTTTACCGACGGCACGCCGCACAACACCGTCACCCCGATTGCGCGGATGCGCGACGGCAGGCCGGAGTGCGATTTGGTGCTGCGCAACAACCTGACCACCGAGGACAGACCGCTGGGACTGTATCATCCGAACCCCTCGCTGCACCACATCAAAAAAGAGAACATCGGCTTGATTGAGGTCATGGGACTCGCCGTACTGCCGGCACGGCTGGCGGTGGAACTCGAAGCCGTGAAAACCGCGCTGCTCAACGGCGACGACTTAGCCGACAATCCGCAGACCGCCTCCCATGCGCAGTGGGCGGCAGCGCTGCTGAAAAATCACCCCGAATTCAACGCGGAAAACGCCATGGATATCATCCGCGCCGAGGTGGGCGCGGTGTTTGAGCAGGTGCTCTGCGACGCCGGCGTGTTCAAGCGCGACGCGGCAGGACAGGCGGCGTTTGACCGCTTCCTTCAAACCGTAACGGAGTAACTATCATGACAGAATACGAAAAAATGGAACAGGGGCTGATTTACAACCCCTGCGATGAAGAAATTATGCGCGAACAGCGCGTGTACCAGGACAGGCTGTGGGAATTTAATCAGCTGAAGCCCTCGGATATCGCCGCTAAGGAAGCCTTCATGAAGGAGAACTTTGCCGCCTGCGGCGACGACTGCTACATCGAGCTGCCCTTCCACGCCAACTGGGGAGGGCACCACGTCTACTTCGGCTCCCGTGTGTACGCCAACTCCAACCTGACGCTGGTGGACGACGGCAATATCTTTGTCGGCGACGGCGTGATGTTCGGCCCGAACGTGACCGTCGCGACGCCCAACCATCCCTTAGAGCCGGAGCTGCGTGCCAAAGGGCTGCAATACAACCGCGACGTCCGCATCGGCGAAAACTGCTGGCTCGGCGCCGGCGTCATCATCGTCCCGGGCGTGACCATCGGCAAAAACACCGTCATCGGCGCCGGCAGCGTCGTCACCAAGGACATCCCCGACAATGTGCTGGCGGTCGGCAATCCGGCGCGCGTCATCCGCAACATCGGAACCGATAACGAATGATTTCATCGGGAGGGCATGATGCTTGATATACTGACCATCGGCGAAATGCTGATTGATTTGACACAAACGGGCGTTTCCGCGCAGGGAATCCCCGTATATACCGCGTTTCCGGGCGGCGCGCCGGCGAATGTTGCCGTAGCCGCCGCCAAATTAGGCGCGAAAACCGGCTTTATCGGCAAGGTAGGCAACGACGCGTTCGGCAGGCTGTTAGCCGACACCCTCGCGCAAAACGGCGTGGATACCGGCGGCCTGAGGATGAGTCGGGAAGCCAACACCACGCTTGCCGTGGTGTCCCTGCAGGAGAGCGGCGAGCGCGACTTCGCCTTCTACCGCAAGGGCTTTGCCGACACCCTGCTGTCCGCCGGAGACATCAGCGACGAACAGCTGAGGAACACGCGCGTCCTGCATTTCGGCTCTGTCAGCCTGACCGACGAGCCGGCGCGGAGCGCGACACTCTCCGCGGCACAGCGCGCGAAGGACTTCGGCGCGTGCGTCTCTTATGACCCCAACTACCGCGCAAGCCTGTGGAGCCATCCGACGCTTGCGACAGAAATGATGAAGCAGCCGCTCGGCATGGTGGATATTCTGAAAATCTCCGACGAGGAGCTGCCGCTGCTGACCGGCACCGACGACTATGAAAAAGGCACGGAAATACTTGCGCAGGCGTTTGGCATAACGCTGATTCTCCTCACCCTCGGCGCGAAGGGCGCTTACTATCGCTTTGGCGAAGCGACCGGCACGTGCGCGGGCGTGCGCGTGAAGGTTGCCGACACCAACGGCGCCGGCGACACCTTCCTCGGCGCCTTTCTCAGCGGTATGGCGCGGCTGGGCAAGTACCATCCCGAGGAGCTGTGTGAGGACGAAATCCAAAGACTCGTCGCCCTTGCCAACCGTGCCGCAAGCCTGACCGCCTCGCGCAGCGGCGCGATTCCGGCAATGCCGACGGCGGAGGAGGTTTTCGGGGAGGGCAGCGTATGAACCGAACCGACAGATGGCAGGAGGAATTCGCGAGCCGCTTTTCCCAACGCTTTGACGAGCTGAAGCGGCTGTACAGCGAGGTTTACAACAACGATACACAGGCGTTTCACTGGCTGGCAAACGCCATGTATACCTTTTATGAAGAGCGCGGCGACGCGCTCAGGGCGCTTGACCGCCAACGCGAGCAAACGCCGTTCTGGTACAGCACCAACGACCTGATCGGCATGATGCTCTATGTCAACAACTTCGCCGGCAACCTCCGCGGCGTGTGTGAACACATTGACTACATCAAGGAAAGCGGCGTCAACTACCTCCACCTGATGCCGCTGCTGAAAAGCCCGAAGGACAGAAGCGACGGCGGCTACGCGGTGGCGGACTTCCGCAGCGTGCAGCCGGAGCTGGGCACCATGGAGGATTTGGAAGCCCTGACCGCCGAATGTCACCGCAACGGCATCAGTGTGTGCCTTGACTTCGTGATGAACCACACCAGCGAGGATCACGCGTGGGCAAAGGCGGCGCGTGACGGCGATGAGGAAATGCGCAAGCGCTATTTCTTCTTTGACAGCTGGGACATTCCGCGCGCGTTTGAAAAAACCGTGCCGCAGGTGTTTCCGACGACCGCGCCGGGCAATTTTACGGAGCTGGAAAACGGCGATATCGTGATGACAACCTTTTATCCCTATCAGTGGGATTTGAACTTCGGCAACTGCGTTGTGTTCAACGACATGGTGTGCAATATGCTGTCGATTGCCAACCACGGCATCGACATCATCCGTCTGGACGCGGTGCCGTATATCTGGAAGGAGCTGGGCACGCCCTGCCGCAACCTGCCGACCGTCCACAAGCTGGTGCGCATGATGCGCATCATCACGGAAATCGTGTGCCCGTCGGTACTGCTGCTCGGCGAGGTGGTGATGGAGCCGTCCAAGGTGGCGCCGTACTTCGGCACACCCGAACAGCCGGAGTGCCATATGCTGTACAACGTCACCACCATGGCGAGTATGTGGCACACCGTGGCGACGCAGGACGTGCGGCTGCTGAGACACCAGACACAGCAGTTAGGAGCGCTCTCGAAGGACTATGTATTTCTGAACTATCTGCGGTGTCACGACGACATCGGCTGGGGACTGGATTACCGCTACCTTCTCTCCTTTGGCATGAAGGAAGTGCCCCACAAAAAATATCTCAACGACTACTTTACCGGAAAATTCGAGGGCAGCCCGTCGCGCGGCGAGCTGTACAATGACGACGAAGCCCTCGGCGACGCGCGTCTGTGCGGTACCACCGCCAGCCTGTGCGGTGTGGAAGCCGCGCTCGAAAGCGGCGACGAAGAGGCGCTGCAAACCGCGCTGCGCTGCGACGTGATGCTCCATGCCTATATGCTGACGCAGAGTGGCATTCCGGTGATATACAGCGGCGACGAAATCGGTCAGCTCAATGACAAAAGCTACCACCAGGATGCCGACAAGCAGGCGGACAGCCGCTACCTGCACCGCGGCAGGCTGGACTGGAAAAAAGCGGCTATGAGGAACGACGCCGGCACCGTTGCGGGCAGGCTCTACCAAACGATTGTCCGGCTCGGAGCGCTGCGCCGTCAGCACAGCGTATTTACCGCGACGGCGACGTCGGAAGCCATCGGCACCGGCAACGACCATGTGCTCGGCGTCAGACGCGCCCATGACGGACAAACGCTGTACGCGTTCTTCAATTTCAGCAACAGCGAACAGAGCGCGTATTTTGACGAAATCCTGACCGGCGCCGACCTCATCAGCGGTGAAGCCGTGCGCGGTTTATCGGCAACCCTGCAGCCCTACGGATTTTTGTGGCTGCTGTGTGATTAAGGAAGTGTATCATGCGAGAAATCATTCCTCTCAACAACGCGTGGGAGTTTACCCCCGAATGTACCGTCGGGTTTTTGAACGGCGAGGGCGAAGCGGAGACGGTACGCCTGCCGCACACCTGCAAGGTGACGCCCTATGATTATTTTGACGAAAGCATCTGTCAGATGGTCTGCGGCTACCGCAAGCGGCTCGATTTATCCGGACGCGGCGACAGACGCGCGTTTGTCCGCTTCGGCGCGGCGGCGCATGACGCGAAGGTGTACCTTGACGGCAAGCTGCTCGGCGAACACAAGAGCGGCTACACGGCGTTTGAATGGGAGCTGCGCACCGACAATCCCCACCCCCTGCTGTCGGTCGAGCTGGACACGCGCGAAAGCCTGAATTTTCCGCCCTTCGGCAAGGTGATTGACTACCTGACCTACGGCGGCTTGTACCGCGAGGTGCAGCTGGAATACCGCGCGAGCAGCTATATTGCCGACGTCTTTGCCAAACCGACCTACACCGGCGACACCGGCGTCGTGGACTGCGAGCCGGACATCGTCGGCGAAGCGACACAGGTGCGCCTGTCCGTCACCGAAAGGGGCAGCGACACTGTTCTTTGTGAGAGCGACGGCGGCACCCTGACCGTACCGCACATCAGGCTGTGGGACGCGGTCAATCCGGCGCTGTACGAGCTGCACGCCGAGCTGCTGCAAAACGGCGCTGTCATCGACAGCGTCAGCACCGTCATCGGCTTTCGCACAGCGGAATTCAAAAAGGACGGCTTTTACCTCAATGGCAAAAAATTTAAGCTGCGCGGTCTCAACCGTCACCAGAGCTATCCGTTTGTCGGCTACGCGATGCCGCGTGCCATGCAGCGCATGGACGCGGATATTCTGAAATACGAATTGGGCTGCAACGCGGTGCGCACCTCGCACTATCCGCAGTCGCACCACTTCCTTGAGCGCTGCGACGAGTTGGGAATGCCGGTCTTTACCGAGCTGCCGGGCTGGCAAAACCTCGGCGACGCGGCATGGAAGGACGTGGCGGTGGATTCCGTCAGGGAGATGGTGCGCGAGTACCGCAACCACCCGTCCATCATTCTCTGGGGTGTGCGCATCAACGAAAGTCCGGACGACCACGACTTCTACGTCCGCACCAACGAAGCGGCGCGCGCGCTCGACCCGACGCGTGCCACCGGCGGCGTGCGGTGTCACAAAAACAGCGAGCTGTTAGAGGACGTATACACCTACAACGATTTTATTCACGACGGCGAGCAGCCGGGCTGCGAACCGAAGGAAGCCGTCACCTCCAACCCCGAAAAGGCGTACCTGATTTCGGAATACGGCGGTCATATGTACTCCACCAAGGCGTTTGATGACGAGGAGCACCGGCTGGAGCATATGCTGCGCCACGCGCGGATTCTGGACGCGGTCGCTTCCTATGACGACATCGCGGGCTCCTTCGGCTGGTGTATGTTTGACTATAACACCCACAAGGAATTCGGCTCCGGCAACCGCATTTGCTACCACGGCGTCTGCGATATGTTCCGCAATCCCAAAATGGCGGCAGCGCTCTACGCGGTGCAGCAGAGCAACGAGCCGATACTGACGCTCAGCTCGTCGATGGACATCGGCGACCATCCGGCGACCAACCGCGGACGCGTGTACATCCTCACCAACGCCGACAGCGTCCGTTTCTACAAGAACGACAGCTTTATTCACGAATACACGCGCGAAAACACGGATTTTCCGCATCTTGCCTATCCGCCGATTGAAATTACCGATTACATCGGCTCGCAGATTGCGGACAACGAGGACTTCACCCCCGAGCAGGCGGCGTACGTCAAGGATATCCTCAACGAAAGCTCACGGTTCGGCATGAACCATCTTTCCGAGGAATCGCTGCGCAAGTCCGTTTACCTGATGCAGCACTACGGCATGGACGGCGATGCCGCCTATCGCCTGTACGGAAAATACATCGGCAACTGGGGCGACAAGAGTATCGTGTTCCGCTTTGAGGCGTACAAGAACGGCAGGCTTGTCAAGGAATTGAAGGTGTCGCCGTTTGAGCGGCGCGTGCTGACCGCTCAGGTTGACCACACCGCGCTGCAGGAGGGCGCGACCTACGACGTCGCGGCGGTACGCGTGCGTATGGCTGACCAAAACGGCAATCCCCTGCCCTATTACTTCGGTGCGCTGCAAGTGGAGCCGAGCGGCGATATCGAAATCATCGGCGAACGTCCCGTCATTCTCCGCGCCGGCATGGGCGGCTTCTACGTCCGCACCAAGGGAAGAACGGGCGAAGCGTCCGTCACCCTGCACGCCGAGGGCTGCGAAAGCCTCACCATCCGCTTTACCATTACCGCCTAACGACAAGGGCTCCGCGCAACCGCACGGAGCCTGTTTTGTGAGAATCATGATGCAACAGGAACTTTACTACAAGGAAGCGCTGAAGCTCGGACTAAAGACCTTCCGCGCCGAAACCGCCGAAAACCGCAGCCCGTACCTGCCGGTGCTCGATGAAATCGTTCCGCCGGAAAAAGCCCTGACGGGCATCCGCCTCGGCGTGGTGCAAATCCCGATGCGGTTTATCGTCGGCACCAAAACCGGCGGCCGCGTCAACGCGTTCACCAAGGACTTCCTCCCGATTTTGGAGGAGGGCACGGAGTTTGCCGACAAATGGGAGGCGCTGTACCGCTCGCACATCAGCGAGGGCATCCGCGACCCGATTAAGGTGTACGAATACCTCAACCGCTACTACGTGGAGGAAGGCAACAAGCGCGTCAGCGTGCTGAAATACTGCGGCGCCTACAGCGTGCCTGCCGACGTGACGCGGATTCTGCCCGAAAAGGACGGCAGCGAGCAGGTGGCGCTGTACTACGAATTTCTGGAATTCAACCGCTACAGCAAAATCAACTTCATCGAATTTTCCAAGCGCGGCGACTACCGCGAGCTGATGCGCGCGATGGGCAAGTCCTACGGCGAGTGGTGGAGCACCGAGGAGCAGCGGCGGTTTTCGGGCGCTTACTACCACTTTGAGCAGGCGTATCTGTCGCTCGGCGGCGACAGGGTGAACGCCACCATCGGCGACGCGATGCTCACCTACATCAAAATTTACGGCTATGCCGCGCTGCAAAACGCCGGTGAAACGGTCATCACCGAAAATCTCAAAAAAATCTGGGAGGAAATCGCCCTCAAGGACGAGCCGGAGTCCATCGAGCTGAAGGCGTCTCCTGCCGAGAGCAAAAAATCGCTGCTGTCGATGGTGCTGCCCAAGCCCGCCAAGCTGAAAGCGGCGTTTATCTACGATACCGCGCCGGAAAAGTCAGGGTGGATCAGCGACCACGAAGCCGGCAGGCAGTACGCGCAGATGGTGCTCGGCAGCAAGGCGGAGACCTCTGTCTATCTTTGCGAGGACGACGACCGGCTGTACAGCGTGATAAAAGAGGCGATTGCAAACGGCAACAAGCTGATTTTCACCGTTTCGCCACGACTGCTGCAGGCGTCGTTGCGCGCGGCGGTCGATTATCCCGACGCGATTGTCATGAACTGCTCGCTCAACACCTCGCACCGCTATGTCCGCACCTACTACACGCGGATGTACGAGGTCAAATTTATCCTCGGCGTCCTCGCAGGCTCACTTACCAAGAGCGGCAACGTCGGCTACGTCTGCGACTACCCGATTTACGGACAGATTGCCGGCATCAACGCCTTTGCGCTCGGCGCGCAGATGGCGTGTCCCGACGTCCGCGTGTTTTTGGAATGGTCGTCGGTCAAGGGCGCCGAGGAAGCGGCGCTGTCGCTGCGCCGCCGCCATATTCACCTCATCTCCTCGCAGGATACCGCACGGTTTACCGAGGACACGCGCAGCACCTTCGGACTCTCGCGGATTCAGGGCGAAAAAGCCACGCTGCTTGCCGTGCCTGTCTGGAAATGGGGCGTGTACTACGAAAGGATGATTCGCGCCGCGCTGGACAAAACCATCCGCAGCGAATACGTCAACACCGCACGCGCACTGAATTACTTTTGGGGAATATCCGCCGGCGTGGTGGATATCGAATACGCGCCGGCACTGCCGCTTTCCTCGCGGCGCTATGCGGATTTCTTCCGCAACAGCCTGATCAGCGGCGTCGGCAAGCCGTTTTTGACGCCGTTTTACACCCAGAGCGGCGAGGTGATCGGCGCACGGCAGCTCGAGCTGAGCTTGGAGCAAATCATCGGCATGGACTACCTGGCGGACAACGTCATCGGCACCATTCCGACGTATGACCGGCTCTCGCCTGTCGGGCAGAAAACCGTGGACATGGTGGGTATCAAGCAGGCAAAGCAAAGGGGATAGAAGCATGAAAATTCTGGCAGTGGCGGATATGCCGTCCGCTCGCTATTATGAATACTACAAGCCCGACAGTCTCAGGGAATTTGACCTGATTCTCTCCTGCGGCGACCTGCGTCCGGAGTATTTGGAATTTCTGGTCACCATGGCACGCTGTCCGGTGATTTATGTACACGGCAACCATGACGACAGCTATGGCAGAGAGCCGCAGGGCTGTGAATGTGCCGACGACCGCATCATCACCTGCAACGGCTTGCGGATTCTCGGTCTGGGCGGCTCGTTTTGCTACCGCGACGGCACCTATATGTACACCGAGCGGCAGATGCAGCGCCGCGTCCGCAAGCTGTGGCTGCCGCTGAAAAGGAACCACGGCTTTGACATTCTGCTGACGCACGCGCCGGCACGGGGACTCAACGACTTTGAAACCCTGTCGCACCGCGGCTTTGCGTGCTTCAACCAACTGATGGAGCGGTACCGTCCGTCCTACTTTATTCACGGACACGTCCACCGCAACTACGATTTCCGGATTCCCCAAAAGTGCGTCAAGGGCGACACCACGGTCATCAACGCCTTTGAGTACTGCATCATTGATACAGAGGAGCAGGTGAGCAAATGAACCAACTTGTCAAGCGCGTTATTATGAGTGTATGCGGCGTGGCGCTGTGCGGCATCAGCGTCGGGATGTTCAAATTCGCCGCGATCGGCGTCGATCCCTTTCAGTCGCTGATGAGCGGTCTCGACGCGGTGATTCCTATCCGCTTCGGCACGCTGTATGTGATTGTCAACGCCGTCCTGCTGCTGTTCGCGTTGATTTTTGACCGCAAAAAAATCGGCATCGCCACCTTCATCAACCTCTTTTTGCTCGGCTACATTGTTGAATTTTCGCAGGGAATCTGCGAAAAGCTGCTGCCCGACGCGCCGCTGTGGCTGCGGATAGTGATTTTGCTGATGGCACTTGTCATCCTCTGCCTTTCGTCGTCGCTGTATTTTACGGCGGATCTGGGCGTTTCCACCTACGACGCGGTCGCGCTGGTCTGGTCGCAAAAGCAAAGCCGGATTCCGTTCGCCGTCTGCCGCGTCATCTGCGATTTCTGCTGTGTCGCCATCGGCGTGGGACTGCTGCTGCTTTCCGGCGTCCGCTTTCCCGATATCTTCGGCACTGTCGGCGTCGGCACCATCATCACCGCGTTCTTTATGGGACCGTTGATTGCGTTCTTCAACCGCCGCGTCGCGCAGCCGCTGCTCGGCACAAGGCGCTGACGGTACGCCGCGAAAAAAGAAGGCTCGCCAACATAGCAAGCCTTCTTTTTTAGGTTTTCAGTTTTAAAACGGGCTGATCGAGAACCGTTTCTCTGACGAAAATATATGTCACATACGCGTAGAGGGCGATGTTGACAATCGAGGTCATGCCGAGCGGCAGCGCCTCATAATACCCAAAGAGGTAGTAGCAATAACCGCGCAGGCTGATAAGGCCGGCAATCAGCGCCACAAAAGGATGACGGCGCGTCATAAAGAAATAGACAATCAGCAGCACATCGAGCAGATAAGAATAGCGCTCGTGCATGGACGAAAGGAACATCAGGCAGGTGAACGTCGTCCAGATGCCGGTCATCATGAATTTTTCGGGCTTGTTGAGGTCAACGCCGCGCTTCCAGACGAACAGCAGACCTGCCGCAAGCACCGACATGGCAAGCACGATGGTGAGCGGCTTGAGCAGAAAATAATTCTCGACCGTCTTGCCCTCGCACATAAAGGCATAGATGTTGGGGTAGTTCATCTGAATCTGGTGACCGTAATCCGTCTGACCGATGTAAATCTGAAGGATATCCCCAAACGGTCTGCCGACAATGATCGCCGGCAGGCACATGACGATATCCGTTGCCGGAATCAGCAAAAAGTGCAGGATGCTGATTTTTTTGCTCGAAATATAGTAATAGAGATAGAGCGGCAGAATGAACACCATCTGCAGCTTGAACGCCAGCGCGGCGCCGAGCAGGATGAACGCCGGAATATGCTTTTCCCTCATGGTGCAGCACACGGCAAGGAGAATCAGCGACACATACATGGAGTCGCACTGTCCCCAAAACGCGGAATTGAGCACCACCGTCAGCGAACAGAGCACAACGGCATACGCCATCATCGGCGCGAAGCTGAACCATCTTTCACGGCGGTACGTCGCGACCAGCAAAGCCGCCGCGCCGGCAAGCAGGAAGTCGAAGATAATCGAAACAAGCTTATAGGCGAAGAGCGCGTCGCCGATAAAACGGCTGAGCAGGAAAATAATCACCTGATAAGGGATGTTATAGTTGCCGACCTGCTGCGAAAGGCCGCTGAAATCCTGCGCGGCAATCACGCTCCACCAACCGCTGAGGAAGGAATTGAAGTCGTCGCTGCGCACCTCCATGCCGACCGCGCGGAGCAGGATGCCGGCGACGGTCGCAAGGACAAAAATCATCAGCGGAATGTAAGGCTTGAGCAATCTGAGCAGATTTTTTTCAACCTTTGTCATCTGACAAAACCTACCTTTTTCATCACCTTTCCAAGGGTGCGGCTGCTGATTTTCAGCGCGACACCTGCCGCCTGACGGTAGCAATCCTCAAGGTACGCCTTGTCGCGGATCAGCTGCTCATAGCGCTCGCGAATCGGGCGCAGCTCCTCAACCACGGCTTCACCGACGGCTGTTTTGAAGTCGCCGTAGCCCTTGCCGGCAAACTCGGCTTCAATGGCGTCAAGGCTTTTGCCGGTGACGGCGCTGTAGATGGTCATCAGGTTGTTGACGCCGTCCTTGCCCTCGGCATAGCGCACGCAGGCTTCGCTGTCGGTGACGGCACGCTTGAACTTGCGCATAATCACCTCGGGCGTGTCGAGCAGATGGACGCAGCCGTTGACATTCTCGTCGGACTTGCTCATCTTGTTGAGCGGATTTTGCAGGCTCATGACGCGCGCGCCGTTCTTCGGGATAAAACCCTCGGGAATTTTGAACACGTCGCCGTAGATGCCGTTGAAGCGCTTGGCGATGTCGCAGGTCAGCTCGATATGCTGCTTTTGGTCGGCGCCGACGGGCACCTTGTCCGCCTGATAGAGCAGAATGTCGCCTGCCATCAGCGCGGGATAGGTAAACAGACCGGCGTTGATATTGTCGGCGTGTTTTTTGGACTTATCCTTGAACTGCGTCATGCGCGACAGCTCGCCGAACTGGGTGTAGCAATTCAGCACCCACGCCATCTCCGCGTGCGTGTGGACATGGCTCTGGATGAAAAACAGGCTCTTTTCCACATCGACGCCGCAAGCCATAATGGACGCGTAGGCGTCGAGGATATTTCTGCGCATCTGCGCGGGATTCTGACGGACGGTAATGGTATGCAGGTCGGCAAGCGCGTAAATGCAGTCGTACTCGTCCTGCATTTTTACCCAGTTGCGCACGGCGCCGAGGTAGTTGCCCAGCGTAATGGTGCCGCTCGGCTGTATCGCGCTGAATACAACCTGCTTTTTCTCAGTTTGTTCCATAGAGGTCTCCTTATGTCAAATGGTTCGTTACGAATGAATTATTTCATCATTTCTCCGAGGATTCTGATGCCCTTTTCCAGCTGTTCGTCGGTGGGCGTGGAGAAATTGATGCGGAAGCTGTGACATTCCTCTGACTCGTCGGTCAGGAAGGCGTTGCCGGGAACGACACATACTTTATGCAGCACCGCGTCCTTGCAGAACTGCGGCATATCGACGTCCTTGGGCAAATCGCACCAGATGAACAGACCGCCGTCGATACGGTGGTAGGTGATGCGCGGTGCGCAGCACTTGTCCAGCAAGTCCATGCAGAACTCCGCTTTCTTGGTGTAGATATCGCGCAGGCGCTGCAAATGCGCGTTGAAATCGTACTTGGTGATAAACTCGTCGCAGACCACCTGCGACCAGATGTTGGTGTGGACGTCGTTGCCCTGCTTGCAGACAACTAACTTCTGGAAAATCGGCTTCGGCGCGATGGTATAGGCGACGCGCATTCCGGGCGAGATGACCTTTGAGAAGGAGCCGGCGTAGATGACAATGCCGTCGGTGTCAAAGGATTTGATATTCGGCAGATTTTCGCCGCTGTAGCGCAGGTCGCCGTAGGGGTTGTCTTCGATAATCAGCACACCATACTGCTTGGCAAGGGCATACACCTTTTTGCGCTTTTCCAGACTCATGGTCACGCCGGAGGGATTCTGGAAATTCGGAATGGTATAAATCAGCTTGGCTTCGGGATGCGCCTTGAGCTTTTCCTCCAACTCGTCGGTGCTCATTCCGTCCGGCTCGACAGTCACGCCGACCAACTTGGCGTTATAGCTGCGGAAGGTATTGAGCGAGCCGATGAAGGACGGCGCTTCACAGATGACTGCCTCTCCCTCATTGACCAGCGCCTTGGTGCACAAATCCATAATTTGCTGTGCGCCGGTGGTGATGAGGATATCGTCGTTGTCGGTGCCGGTCTGATGGTTTTCGCGCATATACGCTTTCAGGTGTTCACGCAGGGGACTGTAGCCCTCGGTGACGCTGTACTGCAGCACGGAGATGGGGTTTTCGGCAAGAATCCGTGCGGAAATCTCAGCGATTTCCTTTGCCGGAAACGCGTCGGGAGAAGGGTTGCCGGCGGACAGCGAGACCACCTCGGGATCCGCGGCATACTTGAAAATCTCACGGATGGCGCTGGGCTTTAAATTCGATACTCTGTCGGAAAATTTGTATTCCATAGTTTTACCTCTTTTGCCATAATAGTCTGTTTTATTGTATCATATCCGGCAAAGAATGTAAAGTGAAAATTGCGATGCATAATGCGTAATGTATCATTTTTTGGAAAGGTTTGTCTGCTCGGCAAGCTTTTTTCTATTTGATACCAATCTTCATTAAAAAGTAGACCTTCTACTTTTTAATAGCGCCGTAGGCGCGTCAAGATTGTATAAGACGGCAATTGCGCTTTTGCGCAATTGGAAAACGCGCCAAGCGTTTTCTCTCTGATAGAAAGTTGCCTACTTTCTATCAGAGAATAGTATCAAAAACTACAGTTCGCCGCCGAGGTGCGGCGCATCCTTCGCTGTTTCCCCGTAAACACAAAAAACCGCCCGAAACGGGCGGTTTTGAAGCTTTGATAAAATCAAACCAGCTCAATGACAGCCATCTCGGCGCCGTCGCCGCGACGGGGGCCGATTTTGGTGACTCTGGTGTAGCCGCCCTTGCGGTCAGCATACTTGGGAGCAATCTCGCTGAAGAGCTTGGAGACGACGTCCTCCTTGGTGACGAAGGAAAGGACAAGACGTCTGTTGTGCAGGGTGTTGTCCTTGGCGGTGGTGATCATCTTCTCAGCCATCGCCTGTACCTCCTTGGCACGGGTGTTGGTGGTTTCGATTTTGCCGTTTTCGAGAAGGAAGGTAACCATCGCGCGGAGCATAGCGGTTCTCTGAGCGGTTGTTCTTCCTAACTTTCTTGTACCGGGCATTGTATTCACTCCTTTACAGGTCGTATGTGTTAATCAAACAAGGCGAAAGCCTAATTATTATTCGTCTTCCTTCTGAAGACTGAAACCGAGAGAATTCAGCTTCTGCACGACCTCTTCCAGCGACTTTCTGCCGAGGTTACGCACCTTCATCATATCCTCTTCGGACTTATTAATTAAATCTTCAACTGTATTAATACCTGCGCGCTTGAGGCAGTTGAACGAACGCACCGAAAGGTCGAGATCCTCAATCGTCATTTCGAGGATTTTTTCCTTGCCCTGGTTGTTCGTCTGCACCATTACCTGCACGGAGGAAGCCTTGTCGGAAAGGCCGACGAACAGGTTGAGATGCTCGATGAGCACCTTGGCGGCAAGGGAGACCGCCTCTTCGGCGTTGATAACACCGTTTGTCCACACGTCGAGTGTGAGCTTGTCATAGTCGGTAATCTGACCGACACGGGTGTTGTCAACCGTATAGTTTACTTTTAATACAGGCGTGTAGATGGAGTCAATCGGAAGCACGCCGATGACATTGTTGCCGGTGAGCTGCTTGTTGCGCTCGCCGGGCACATAACCTCTGCCCTTGTCAATGGTGATTTCCATGTTGAGCTTGGCGCCCTCGCCGAGGGTGGCGATGTGCAGCTCAGGGTTGAGGATTTCAACCTCGCTGTCGCACTTGATGTTAGCCGCGGTGACCTCGCAGGGACCTTCGGCGTCGATTTCGACAACCTTGGGAGCGGTTTCCACGAGCTTGGCGACGAGGCTTTTCATGTTGAGTACAATCTCCGTGACGTCCTCTTTTACACCCGGGATAGTTGAAAATTCGTGAAGAACGCCGTCAATCTTGAGAGATGTAACGGCACAGCCTTCCAGTGAGGAAAGCAGCACTCTGCGCAGGCTGTTGCCGAGAGTGTTGCCAAAGCCGCGTTCAAGCGGCTCCACAACGAACTTACCGTACTTGCCGTCTTCGGATAATTCCGCTGTTTCAATTCTTGGCTTTTCAATTTCAATCATTCGCGAATCCTCCTTACGTCATGCCGCCGCAGAGCACGGCGGCAGCTTGTGTAATCTGCCTATGTTCAAAAACGCTGAAAATCAGCCGATAGATTACTTGGAGTACAACTCAACGATGAGGTGCTCTTCGACGGGATAGTCGATGTCCTCTCTCTTGGGGAGAGCGACAACCTTGCCGCCGAGGAGATTTTCGTCTCTCTCAAGCCACTTGGGAACCAGCGAGGAAGCGTTTTCGCCCTCGGCGATTGCCTTGAAACGGGTGGTGGAGCGGCTCTTCTCTTTGACGGTGATGACGTCGCCGGTCTTGACAAGGTAGGAAGGGATGTTGACCTTCTTGCCGTTGACACAGAAGTGCGCGTGATTGACAAGCTGTCTTGCCTCGCGGCGGGTTGCGGCGAGACCGAGACGGAATACGACATTGTCGAGTCTGCGCTCAACGAGGGAGAGCAGCTCTTCACCGGTCTTGCCCTCAGCCTTTTCCGCCTTTTCATAGTAAGCACGGAACTGCTTCTCGAGAACGCCGTAGATAAACTTTACCTTCTGCTTCTCGGTGAGCTGCATACTGTACTCACTCTTTTTTCTTCTCATTTTGCCGCCGGGGTTGCGGTTGGAAGTCTTTTTGCTGTAACCCATAACAGCGGGTGATAAGCCGAGCGCTCTGCAGCGCTTGGCGATAGGCTGCATATTTTTAGCCATAAATCGTATCCTCCTTAAATTATACTATACACGTCTTCTCTTGGGAGGACGGCATCCGTTGTGAGGAATGGGCGTAACGTCCTTGATCATGGTAACCTCAAGGCCTGCGGTCTGGAGTGCGCGGATGGCTGCCTCTCTGCCCTGGCCGGGTCCCTTGACATAGACCTCAACGTATTTCATACCGTGCTCCATCGCCGCTCTTGCAGCGGTTTCAGCAGCGGACTGCGCCGCGAAGGGAGTGGACTTCTTGGAACCTCTGAAGCCGAGCTCACCTGCGCTCGCCCACGAAACAGCGTTGCCCTGTGTATCGGAAATCGTGACGATTGTGTTGTTGAATGTTGACTGGATATGCGCTGCGCCTTTTTCGATGTGCTTACGCTCACGACGACGGCGGATAACCTTCTTACCCTTTGGTGCTGCCATAGTCGTACCTCCTTACTTCTTCTTGTTAGCCATGGTCTTGCGGGGACCCTTGCGGGTGCGGGCGTTCGTCTTGGAACGCTGACCTCTGACGGGCAGTCCCTTTCTGTGACGCACACCGCGGTAACAGCCGATATCAATCAGTCTTTTGATATCATAGGCGATGTCGCGGCGAAGGTCACCTTCTACACGGCAGTGATGCTCGATGTACTCTCTGAGCTTGGAAACATCTTCCTCTGTCAAATCCCTGACACGCGTGTCGGGGTTAACACCTGTTGCAGCAATAATGTCTGTTGCAGTTTTACGTCCGATACCGAAGATGTAGGTAAGGCCGATTTCGACTCTTTTATCTCTCGGTAAGTCAACACCTGCTATACGAGCCATTCAGTTGCACCTCCATATAATCATAAAGTAATATTTGTAAGAGTGGTCAGCGGACAGGGCGGTATGGCGCACCTACAGCTGACCGGCTGCGGTTCGGTCAGTGCCGAACCAAAAGCTAATCCGCAAAGAGACGTAAAAATCTCTGTCGCGCGGCAATTAGCCCTGTCTTTGCTTGTGCTTGGGGTTGTCGCAGATAACGAGAATTTTACCCTTTCTCTTGATTACCTTGCACTTGTCGCACATTTTCTTTACTGAAGGTCTGACTTTCACTAAGAATCATTCCTTTCCGTGTTAAAGTCTGTGTAGTGTGTGATGAATTACTTGCTTCTCCAAGTAATTCTGCCTCTGCTCAGGTCGTAGGGAGACATCTCCACCGTGACCTTGTCGCCCGGCAAAATGCGGATGAAGTTCATCCTCAGCTTGCCTGAAATAACAGCTAAAATCATGTGACCGTTTTGAAGCTCCACCTTGAACTGGGCGTTGGGAAGAGCTTCCCTGACGATACCTTCTACTTCAATGACATCCTGCTTTGACATTATTTGCCTCCGTTAAAATCGCGTAAAATCTGCTTAATCTTAGGATTCGTATCAGCCGAACCGCTGTGCGCCGTGTTGGTAGGCGCAAGGTGAATCAGCTTCTTGCGTTTGGGGTGTTCCACCCGACGCCGTCTGCCGTCGGCGATGAGCGCGTACTCACCGTCCACTTCCAATACAACAAAGAATTTGTCCTTGTCTCTGCCTGCCTTTGCCCTGACGACGCTGCCCTTTTTCACTTCCATACGTCACCTCAGTCACATACGGTCAGAATTTTGGGGCCGTCAGGCGTGATGGCAATGGTGTGCTCGAAATGCGCGCTGAGCTTGCCGTCAACGGTTTTGACCGTCCATTTGTCCGGCAGCACACGCACATGGCGCGAGCCTTCGTTCACCATCGGTTCAATGGCAATTGTCATGCCGGGGAGCAGCTTGACTCCCCGATGGGGTGTACCGTAGTTAGGTACGTTGGGGGCCTCATGCAACTTCGCACCTACGCCGTGGCCGACGTATTCTCGTACCACCGAGTAGCTGCGAGCTTCGACATACCGCTGCACCGCGTTGCCGATATCGCCAATGCGGTTGCCGACGACTGCCTGCTTAATTCCCTCATACAGGCTCTCCCGCGTCGCGTCGAGCAGCGCCTGCGCGTTGGCGCCGATGCTGCCGCAGGGAAAGGTGAAGGCGTTATCGCCGTGATAGCCCTTGTAAAAGGCGCCGACGTCAACGCTGACAACGTCTCCCTCGCGAAGAACGGTAGATGTGTCGGGTATGCCATGGATGACCACGTTATTTACGGAAATACAAGCGCTCGCGGGAAAACCGCCGTAACCGAGAAACGAGGGGGTTGCCCCTTGTTTCTCGATGTAGTGGCGGACAATTGTGTCAATTTCAAGAGTGGATACGCCGGGGCGTACCGCCTCTCCCGCAACGCGTAACGCTTCTGCCGAAATCCGGCAGGCGTCTTTCATCAAAGAAAGTTCCCGCGCTGTTTTGATTTGCACCATGCTTAAGCCTCAATCGCCTTGAGCACAGCCGCTGTGGTATCAGCGACAGTATTTTTGCCTTCTACGTTGACAAGCTTACCCTGCTTGCGGTAGTAGTCGGCGAGGGGCTCGGTCTCCTTGTGATACACAGCGAGACGCGCGAGCACGGTGTCGGGGTGGTCGTCCTTGCGCTGAACAAGGGTGCCGCCGCAATCGTCGCAAACCCCATCCTTCAAGGGCTTCAAGCTCTCGATATGATAAGGTCTGCCGCAATTTTCGCAGACACGGCGTCCGGACATACGTCTGGTGATGGTTTCGTCAGCCACGTCGATGTTGATGACGTACTGAATCTCCACGCCCATCGCGTCCAGAGCCTCGGCCTGGGGAATGGTTCTGGGGAAGCCGTCAAGAATGAAGCCCTTCTTGCAGTCATCCTCGCTCAGTCTTTCCTTCACGATGCCGATGACTACTTCGTCGGGAACCAGCTTGCCGTCGTCCATATAGGATTTCGCCTTCAGTCCCATCTCCGTGCCGTTTTTCAGCGCTTCACGGATCATGTTGCCGGTTGAAATAGTGGGAATACCAAAGTGCTCGCAAAGTACAGCGGCTTGAGTGCCTTTACCTGCACCGGGAGCGCCTAACATGATAATGTTCATATTATTATACCTCATTTTCCTCAATTAGTCAAGAAAACCTTTGTAATGACGCATCATCATTTGTGACTCAAGCTGCTTGACAGTCTCAAGCGCGACGCCGACGATAATGATGATGGACGTACCGCCCATGGAAAGTCCGTGCAGGCCTGTCACCGCGGAATACACCAGCGGCACCAGCGCGATAACCGAAAGGAACAAGGCGCCGATGAGGGTGATGCGGGAAAGAATATTCTTAATATACGCGGCGGTGGGAGCACCGGGACGGATGCCGGGCACGGTACCGTTGTTGGATTTGAGGTTGTTCGCCATCTCTACGGGGTTGTACTGAATGGTGGTGTAGAAATACGCGAACATCAGAATCAGGATGAAGTACAGCAGAATGTACAGCCAGTTGTTGGTGTTGAACGCGTCAAAGAATGCCTTCCAGAAGCCCTCCTTCACATTGAGGAAGAGGTTGATGGTGCTGGGAATAGACAAAATGGAGCTGGCGAAGATGATGGGAAGAACGCCGCCCAGCGCAACCTTGATGGGAAGGAAGCTGGACTGTCCGCCGTACATCTTTCTGCCGACGACGCGCTTGGCGTACTGGATGGGAATTCTGCGCTCCGCATCCTGCATGAAGGTGATAATCCAGATAATCGCGAGGAAAATCGCAACCCAGATAATCACAAAGACAAAGAACTGCGGCTGTGCTGCGCCCGCGGTGCCGTCGCCGAAGCCGAGGCCCCAGTAAGCGGCGAGGGTGCGGACGGTGACGGGAAGTCTCGCGATGATACCTGCGAACAGGAGGATGGAGATACCGTTGCCGATGCCGTATTTATTGATTTGCTCACCCAGCCACATCATCAGCGCGGTACCTGCCGTAAAGACAAGCACGATGACGATGCCGGCGAACACCATGGAAAAGCCCTCGTTGTAAACAGTGATATGCTGACCGTAGTAGTCGCCCTCTTCGGTGCAGACCGTGTTTTTGAGGTAGAAGAAGTAGGCGGTACCCTGAATCAGACCGAGGGCTACGGTGACGTAGCGCGTGATGGTGCCGATTTTGCGTCTGCCTGCCTCGCCTTCCTTGGTGAGACGCTCCAGCGCGGGAATTGCCACGCAGAGGAGCTGGATGATAATGGAGCTGTTGATGTAGGGGGTGATACCCATCGCGAAGAGCGTAGCGTTGGAGAACGCACCACCCGAAAGTGTGTTCAGATACGCAATCATGTTGGAGCTGCCGCTGGTGAGTTCATTGGCAGGCGCCATGACTGCGCTCAGCACATTGGAATCAAGGAACGGAACCGGAATGATGGAACCGATTCTGAACACAATGATGATCAAAAGAGTAAAGAGAATCTTCTTGCGAAGATCCGGAATGGACCAAGCATTGCGAATAGTCTTTAACACTTAGATCACCTCTGCCTTTCCTCCGGCAGCTTCGATTGCAGCTTTAGCTGATTCGGAATACGGACAGACCTTCTTTTCCTCTTTGCTTCCATCCTTCTTCTTGATTACAAGCGTTCTGATGAGAGGAAGCTCCACATTGAGCTTCTTTTCCAGCTTGCCGTTGCCAAGAACCTTGACAGCGTCAAAGCCGTTCTTGATAACGCCTGCGGCCTTGAGGGTTTCGCAGTTGACGGTGTCGCCGTCGTTGAATTTTCTGTTGAGTACACTAAGGTTGACAGCTACCACGTTTTTAGCAAAGATGTTGTTGAAACCTCTCTTGGGAACGCGGCGCTGCAGCGGCATCTGACCGCCTTCAAAACCGGGACGGATGCTGCCGCCGGAACGGGACTTCTGGCCTTTTTGTCCCTTGCCGGAGGTTTTGCCCCAGCCTGAACCGTGACCTCTGCCGATTCTCTTGGATCTCTTCTTGGAGCCCTCAACCGGAGAAAGTTCATGTAACTTCATTGTTCGCACCTCCTTGCTTACGCTTCACTAACCTCTACGAGGTGGATGATTTTTGCTACCTTACCCTTGGTCTGGGGATTGTCGGGCTGAGTGGTGACGTCGCCGATTTTCTTCAGGCCGAGAGCGTGGGCGGTTGCAATCTGATCTTTCTTGGAGCCGATGAGGCTCTTTACCAGTTTAATTGTCATGTCTTGCAGCCTCCCTCTCTTATAAAATTTCCTTGACGGACTTGCCGCGGACAGCGGCAACCTCGTCAGCGGTTCTCAGTGCGCTGAGACCTGCGAGAGTCGCGCGAACGACGTTGCAGGGGTTGTTGGAGCGGAGCGCCTTGGTACGGATGTCCTTGATGCCGACAGCTTCAACGACCGCACGGACGGGACCGCCGGCGATAACGCCGGTACCGGGAGCGGCGGGCTTCATCAGCACGCGGCCGGCGCCGAACTCACCGATGATTTCGTGGGGGATGGTGGTGCCGCGCAGAGAAACCTTCATCAGGTTTTTCTTGGCGTCCTCGATGCCCTTGCGGATAGCGTCGGGAACCTCGCCTGCCTTGCCGATGCCGAAGCCGACAACGCCGTTGCCGTCGCCGACGACGACGAGCGCCGCGAACTTGAAGATACGGCCGCCCTTAACGGTTTTGGAAACGCGGTTGATGGTGACAACTCTTTCCTTTAACTCGCCTGTTACTTCTACTTTATTAGCCAAAGTGATTTCCTCCTGTTCCTTAGAAATTGAGGCCGCCCTCGCGAGCGCCTTCGGCCAATTCTTTCACACGGCCGTGATAGATGTTGCCGCCTCTGTCGAATACGACGTCGGTGATATTCTTTTCCTTGGCACGCTCTGCCACGAGCTTGCCGACAGCTCTTGCCGCCTCTTTGTTTCCGCCGTTACCGGTAATGGACTTGTCAAGGCTGGAAGCCTGGGCAAGGGTCACACCGGCTACGTCATCAATAATCTGAGCGTAGATGTTATTGGTGGAGCGGAATACGCACAAACGGGGACACTCGGGAGTACCGCTGATTTTCGCGCGGACTCTCTTATGGCGTTTGATGCGTGCCTTTTTTGTATCAGGTCTGCTTACCATGTTGATTCACTCCTTAATTATTTACCCTTACCGGCCTTGCCTTCCTTGCGGCGGATATATTCGTCCACATAGCGAATACCCTTGCCCTTATACGGCTCGGGCGGACGCTTCTCGCGGATTTCGGCAGCAAACTGACCAACCTTTTGCTTATCAATGCCGACAACCTTGATGGTGTTGGGATCCGGAACCTCTAACTTAACGTCCGCGGTGTCCTCAACGATCACCTGGTGGGAATAGCCCAGGTTCATGACGCACTTGTTACCCTGCTTCTGCACACGGTAACCGACGCCGGTGACCTTCAGCTCCTTGGTGTAGCCCTCGGTGACGCCGACCACCATATTGTTGATCAGTGTTCTTGTCAGGCCGTGGATGGAGCGGTTGAATTTGTTGTCATCGGGGCGGCTGACCTCAACGGAGCCGTCCTTGACCTCTACCGTCATGGCGGGGTTGGCGGTGTAGCTGAGCTCACCCTTGGGACCCTTGACGGTGATAACGCTGCCGTCGACCTTGACGTCGACGCCGGCGGGAATATTTATCGGTTTTCTTCCAATTCGAGACATGATCGCACCTCCTTGTTACCAGATATAAGCGAGAACCTCGCCGCCAACGTGCTGACGTCTCGCTTCGCGGTCGGTCATAACGCCGTTGGAGGTAGAGATAATCGCGACGCCGAGACCCTTCATTACCTTGGGCATATCCTCAGCGTTGCTGTAAATACGCAGGCCGGGCTTGGACACGCGGCGCAGGCCGGTGATGACCGGTCTTTTGCCCTCGAGGTACTTGAGAGTAACCTTGATGACGCCCTGCTTGCCGTCCTCAATCACGTTGAAGCTCTTGATGTAGCCTTCGTCCACAAGAATCTGACAAATGGACTTCTTGAGGTTTGAGGCGGGAATTTCAACAGAATCGTGCTTTGCCGCGTTCGCGTTGCGGATACGGGTCAGCAAATCTGCAATAGTATCTGTAATCTGCATTACCTTATTTCCTCCTTACCAGCTTGCTTTCTTCACGCCCGGAATCTCGCCCTTGTAGGCAAGCTCACGGAAGCAAATACGACAAATACCATACTTGCGGAGGTAGGCGTGTGGTCTGCCGCAGATGTTACATCTTGTGTACTCTCTTGTGGAGAACTTCTGCTTTCTCTGCTGTTTCACTTTCATTGATGTCTTAGCCACAACAATCCCTCCTTACTTTGAAAACGGTGCGCCCATCAGGGTGAGAAGCTCGCGGGCTTCCTCGTCGGTGGTCGCAGTGGTAACGAAGCAAATGTCCATGCCGCGTACCTTGTCAATCTTGTCATAGTCAATCTCAGGGAAAATCAGCTGTTCCTTGAGTCCCATGTTGTAGTTGCCGCGGCCGTCGAAGGAGTTGGGGTTGATGCCTCTGAAGTCGCGTACACGGGGCAGCGCTACGTTGAAAAAGCGGTCGAGGAACTCATACATTCTCTCGCCTCTGAGCGTTACCTTGACGCCGATGGGCATACCCTCTCTGAGCTTGAAGTTCGCGACGGACTTTCTGGCGTGGCAAACGAGGGGCTTCTGACCGGTGATGGCGGCGAGATCCTTGGAAATCGCCTCAATCGCCTTGGAGTTCTCTCTTGCCTCGCCCGCGCCGACGTTGATGACAATCTTGTCGAGCTTGGGGATTTGCATGGTGCTCTTGTAGGAGAACTTATTCATAAGAGCAGGTGCAACTTCTTTTACATAAAAATCCTTAAGTCTTGCCATTTCTTAAATCCTCCTTAAAGCGCTTCGCCGCACTTGGCGCATACTCTGCCCTTGGAGCCGTCCTCATAGAACTTGTGAGCGACTCTGGTGGGCTTTTTGCAGCGGGGGCATACAATCTGCACCTTGGAAGCGTACATAGCGCCTTCGGCCTTGACGATACCGCCCTGCTCGCCCATCTTGCGGGGCTTGACGTGCTTGGATACCATGTTGACCTTTTCGACAATGACCTTGCCTTCCTTGGGGCTGACAGCCATCACCTGGCCTTTTTTGCCCTTGTCCTTACCGCTGATTACGATAACGGTGTCGCCTGTTTTTACATGAACCTTACTCATTGCGTGACACCTCCATTAAAGTACTTCCGGAGCGAGGGACAAAATCTTCATGAAGTCCTTATCACGAAGCTCTCTCGCAACCGGTCCGAAGATACGGGTTCCGCGGGGGTTCTTATCTTCCTTAATAATAACTGCTGCGTTTTCATCGAAGTGGATGTAGGTTCCGTCCTCGCGTCTGACGCCCTTTGCGGAGCGTACAACCACAGCTCTTACAACGTCGCCCTTCTTAACAACGCCGCCGGGCGCTGCTTTTTTAACCGAAGCAACGATAATATCGCCAATGTTGGCATATCTCCTGCCGGTACCGCCGAGTACACGAATGCACATAAGTTCCTTTGCGCCGGTGTTGTCGGCAACCTTGAGGATAGTTTGCTGCTGAATCACAGTCGATTCCTCCTTTTAGTTGTAGGTCGCTAAAAATAAAACTTATTTAGCTTTCTCAATGATCTCGACGAGTCTCCATCTCTTGTCCTTGGAAAGAGGACGGGTCTCCATAATCTTCACCTTGTCGCCGACGCCGCACTCGTTGTTTTCATCGTGCGCCTTGAAGCGAACGGTTCTCTTGACGATTTTGTTATAGAGCTTGTGCTTGACGCTGTCCTCGACCGCGACAACGATGGTTTTGTCCATTTTGTCGGACACGACCTTACCGATGACGGTTTTTCTCATATTTCTTTCACTCACTGTTACGTCCTCCTCTCATTACGCTTCAAAACCGAGCTCACGCTGACGAAGGACGGTGGAAACACGCGCGATATCCTTCTTGACGGCGCCGATTCTCGAAGTATTTTCGAGCTGATTCACAGCAAGCTGGAAACGAAGGTTAAAAAGCTCTTCCTTGAGCTCTGTGAGCTTTGTCTGAAGCTCTTCAACGGAAAGTTCTCTGAGTTCTGATGCTTTCATTACTGCTCACCCTCCTCTTTCTTGACGAACTTGCACTTGATGGGAAGCTTGTGAGAAGCCAGACGGAGCGCCTCTCTTGCGGTCGCCTCATCGACGCCGCCGAGCTCGAACATCACTCTCTCGGGCTTTACAACCGCAACCCAGTACTCGACGTTACCTTTACCTTTACCCATACGGGTTTCAGCGGGACGCGCGGTAACAGGCTTGTCGGGGAAAATCTTGATCCAGACCTTACCGAAACGCTTGCAGTAACGGGTCATGGCGATACGGGCAGCCTCAATCTGGTTGGAGGTAATCCAACCGGGCTCGCACGCCTGGAGACCGTACTCACCGTAGGTGACGGTATTGCCGCGAAGAGCCTTGCCGGTCATGCGGCCGCGGTGAACTCTTCTGTACTTAACTCTTTTAGGCATTAACATTATTTTCTGCCTCCTTCTCTGTCTCTGCGGGGACGTCTTCTGGGCTTATCCTCGCTGATGTTGAGAATCTCACCCTTGTACAGCCAAACCTTTACGCCGACCTTGCCGTAGGTGGTGTTTGCCTCGGCGAAGCCGTAGTCGATATCGGCGCGGAGTGTCTGAAGCGGGATGGTGCCCTCGTGGTACTGCTCGCTGCGCGCGATTTCGGCGCCGCCGAGACGACCGGAGCACATAATCTTGATACCCTTCGCGCCACGGCGCATGGCGTTGCCGATGCTCTGCTTCATAGCGCGGCGGAAGGAAATTCTCTTTTCGAGCTGCTGGGCGATGCTTTCGGTAGTGAGCTGGGCGTCCAGCTCGGGAGCCTTGACCTCAACGATGTTGATGTTGACGTCCTTGGTGCCGAGCATCTGCTGGCACTGTGCCTTGAGCTTTTCAATTTCGGCGCCGCCCTTGCCGATGACGAGGCCGGGCTTGGCGGTGTGGATGCTGATGCGCACTCTCTTGCCGTTTCTCTCGATTTCAATCTTGGAGATACCGAAGTTATAAAGCTGTTTTTTGAGTGTCTTGCGGAGGTTGTAGTCCTCTACAAGCGTGGGACCGAAGTCCTTCTTGTTTGCGAACCAACGGGAATCCCAATCTTTAATGACACCGACTCTCAGTCCGTGCGGATTAACTTTCTGACCCATAATCTAAACCTCCCCTTAGTCTTCTTTTTCCTTGAGTACAAGGGTGATGTGAGAAGTTCTCTTGTTGATGCGGAACGCTCTGCCCTGTGCTCTGGGACGAATTCTTTTAAGGATGGGGCCTGCCGTAGCGTTGCACGCGGCAACGTAAAGCGTGGATACATCCATGTCATGGTTGTTCTCAGCATTCGCCATCGCTGACTTGAGCAGCTTCAGGAGCGGCTCGCAAGCGGCCTTGGGAGTGTGCTTAAGAACAGCCTCCGCGTACTTGACGTCCTTGCCTCTGATGAGGTCAAGCACAACGCCAACCTTGCGGGGTGAAATGCGAACAAACTTCGCAACTGCTTTCGCTTCCATTTGCAATACTCTCCTTCCGCTTACTTGCTGGTCTTGGAACCGGCGTGACCCTTAAAGGTTCTTGTGGGCGCAAACTCGCCGAGCTTGTGGCCAACCATATCCTCGGTGACATATACCGGAACGTGCTTGCGGCCGTCGTGAACCGCGAATGTATGTCCGACGAATTCGGGGAAAATGGTGGAACGTCTTGACCAGGTCTTGAGAATTCTCTTTTCGCCCTTTTCGTTCATTTCAAGGACTCTTTTGAGCAGTACAGGCTGAACAAAAGGACCTTTTTTCGTACTTCTACTCATTGTTTAGCTCCTTTCTCGCCTTACTTGCCGTTTCTTCTGCGGACAATCAGCTTGTCGCTCTGCTTTTTGTGCTTACGTGTCTTGTAGCCGAGAGCGGGCTTGCCCCACGGGGTAACAGGTCCGGGACGACCGACGGGGGATTTACCCTCACCGCCGCCGTGCGGGTGATCGTTCGGGTTCATAACAGAACCGCGGACGGTAGGACGCCAGCCCATGTTTCTCTTTCTGCCCGCCTTACCGATTTTGACGTTGAAGTGGTCGGGGTTGGAAACCTGACCGATGGTCGCGATGCAGGTTTCGGGCACGTTGCGCAGCTCGTTGGAGGGAAGTCTGAGCAGCGCGTAGCCGTTCTCTCTCGCCATGAGCTGAGCCATGTTGCCGGCGGAACGGGCGAGCTGAGCGCCTCTGCCGGGATAGAGCTCGATGTTGTGTACAAAGGTACCGACCGGAATGGAGGTAAGCGGAAGAGCGTTGCCGATTTTGATGTCCGCGTTGGGACCGGAAACAATCTTGTAGCCTACCTTGAGTCCTTCGGGAGCGAGGATGTATGCCTTCTCGCCGTCGGTGTATTCAATCAGAGCGATAAAAGCGGAGCGGTTGGGATCGTACTCGATGGTCTTGACAAAAGCCTCGACGTCCCACTTGTTGCGCTTGAAGTCGATGATACGATATTTTCTTCTGTTGCCGCCGCCTCTGTGACGAACGGTGATTCTGCCGTAGCTGTTACGTCCTGCCTTTTTGTTAAGGGGAGCAAGCAAGCTCTTTTCGGGGGCAACCTTTGAAAGTCCAGAATAATCAATAACCGACATATTTCTTCTGGAGTTGATTGTCGGCTTATAAACCTTAATTGCCATTAGTTTTCACTCTCCTCATGATGGTTTTGCGGGAAATGGCGTTTCCCATAACTACTTTGTCCGAAGCTTGATGTGATGCCCTGCTGTCCGGCGCTTTTGCCGGCGGTTGGCTGAAAGCCTTGAAGAGCGGGCGCTTCGGATTACATCATGCCTTCAAAAAATTCGATAGGCTTGCTGTCCTCGGTCAGGGTGACGATGGCTTTTTTCCAGCTCTTGGTGTAGCCGCCGTTGTTTCTGCCCTGACGGCGGAATCTGCCGCGGACGGAAACGGTGTTGACCTTCGCGACCTTTACCTTAAAGACAGCTTCGCACGCCTTTGCGATTTCAATCTTGTTCGCTGTTTTCGCTACTTCAAAGGTATACACCTTATTCGCCGCGCCGAGCATACTTTTCTCGGTGATAATCGGGCGTACAATAATATCATGAGCAATCATGCGTATACCTCCTCGATTTTGCTTACCGCGTCCTTGGCGATGATGAGCTTGTCAGCGTTGAGAATGTCGTAAACATTCAGCTCGTTGACCTGCGCGGTCTTGACGCCGGGGATGTTGGAAGCGGACTTGATAACCTTGCTGTCCACGGCAGGAAGCACGATGAGGGCTTTCTTCTCGGCGCCGACGGCGTTGAGCATGGCAGCAATTTTCTTGGTTTTGTACTCGTTGAGCGCGATGGCGTCAACAACGATGACATTGTTCTCCGCAGCCTTGGTGGAGAAGGCGGACTTCATCGCGAGACGTCTGACCTTCTTGTTGACGGTGAATCTGTAATCTCTGGGCTTGGGAGCAAACACAATACCGCCGTGTGTCCACTGGGGAGCTCTTGTGGAGCCCTGTCTGGCGCGGCCTGTGCCCTTTTGTCTCCAGGGCTTCTTACCGCCGCCGGAAACCTCCGCTCTTGTCAAAGCGGACTGTGTGCCCTGACGCTGCGCGGCGAGGTAGTTGACCACCATCATGTGCATAACAGCGGCGTTGGGCTCAATACCGAATACGGACTCTGCGAGGTCGATGGTGCCGACATTCGCACCCTCCATATTAACTACTGAAATACTTGGCATTTATAATCCCCCTTCCTTTAAGCCTTCACGGAATCTTTGAGTACAACGATTCCTTTGTTGGGACCGGGAACAGCGCCCTTGACAGCGATGAGGTTGTTTTCAACGTCAACCTTTACGACTGTGAGGTTCTGCACCGTTACCTGCTCGGCGCCGAGGTGACCTGCCATCTTCTTGCCCTTCCACACTCTGGAGGGAGAGGAGCAGGCGCCGATGGAGCCGCCGTGACGAACGCAGGGACCGGTACCGTGGCTTTCCTTGAGACGGTGGAAATTCCATCTCTTGATGACGCCGGCTGTACCCTTACCCTTGCTCTTGCCGGTAACGTCAATCTTGTCGCCGGGGGTAAAGACGTCCGCTTTTACGAGCTGACCGATTTCAAAAGCGTCGGTGTCCTCAAAGCGGAACTCTTTGAGAATTCTCTTGGGTGCTACGCCGTTTTTGTCAAAGAAACCCTTCATGGGCTTGTTGACCTTGTTGGGCTTGAGGTCGCCGAAGCCGAGCTGTACGGACGCGTAGCCGTCGTTTTCAACGGTTTTCTTGGTGGTGACCACGCAAGGGCCTGCCTCGACAACCGTTACGGGAACAACTCTTCCCTTTTCATCGAAAATCTGTGTCATACCGATTTTCTTGCCGATGATTGCTTTCTGCATAGAAATGTATCCTCCTTGTAGGTTATTGGTTGGCTTTCGCCAACATGACCCTGTCTGCTTGTAGGTTGGTACCGGAGATTAAAGCTTAAGATTAAAGCTTAATCTCAATATCAACGCCGGCAGGGAGCTCTAAGCTCATAAGAGCCTCGACTGTCTTGTTGGACGGTCTTAAGATGTCGATAAGACGCTTGTGGGTTCTGATTTCAAACTGCTCACGGCTGTCCTTATACTTGTGAACCGCGCGCAGAATGGTGACAATCTGCTTCTCGGTGGGGAGCGGTACGGGACCTGAAACTCTCGCGCCGGTGCGCTTTGCCGTCGCAACGATTCTCTCCGCGCTCTGATCGACGAGAGAGTGATCGTAACCCTTTAATCTTATCCTGATCTTTTCCTTGACTGCCATATCGTCGCCTCCTTAAAAATTTTGTGCGTTGGTTTGCCGAGTTGGGTTATATGGCAAAACCCACGGCACTTTGTTGTGCGCCGGACGCGTTATTTCCGGCGCTTTAGGCGGGCTGATCGCGTTCAGAATCCTGAAACTCATCCGGGTGTTTCCTCACCCCGTATGAAAAAACCCGACTCACTCTTCAGTTCATCGGGGTACATCTGAACGCAAAATGAGCATAGCTATGGCAAAGCAACCCACTTGCCGCAGTTATCCTCCTGTTTCATTGTAATCGCCCGGTTTAAAATCGGACATACTCCACGGAAAAACCGGCTTTTTCAGCCGCAACCTCCCGCTTCATCGCATATCAGTGTGCAGTCACGCAAGTGTTATTATACCCCAAAGCAAGCCGTTTTGCAAGGCTTTGCCCCGATTTTCCTTCCACTCCCCTATAGAGAAGTTTTACGAACACGCTATGGAAATTTTGGTGATTTTGCCGATATTGCCAAATTGACAACTTCATTTTATAATGATAGCAGGGATACAGGACGTCTTTGTCCGCAAAAAGGGGAGGCATCGGCATGATTCATGTTTATTACGGCGACGGCAAGGGAAAAACCACCGCCGCGGCAGGCTTGGCGCTGCGCGCGGCAGGCAACCGGATGCGGGTGATGTTTGTGCAGTTTCTCAAAACCGAGAACACCGGCGAACGCGCCGCGCTGCATACGTTCGAAAACGTCACACTGACCTCCTGTCCGCTGGAGCTGAAATTCACCTTCGATATGGATGAGCGCGAACGCCAGCAGGTCGGCATGATTTTTCGCGGCATCTTTGAACGCGCCGCCGCCATGACACTGTCCGAGCGGTACGATATGATTGTGCTCGACGAGGTGTTTGACATCATCGAAGCCGGAATGCTCAGCGAAAGCGCTGTCTTTGCGTTCATCGCCAACGCGCCGAATAATATCGAGATTGTCATGACCGGTCACCATCCGTCCCGGCGGTTCCTCGACACAGCGGACTACATCACCGAATTCAAAAAAATCAAGCACCCCTTCGACCACGGCGTCCCCGCCAGAATCGGTATTGAGTATTAAATGCGGAGCGGTCAAAATCTCTGATTTTGGGCACCGCACCCATGCAGAGCAAGGATCCCCCTCGGCGAGCAACCATGGTGTCCTATCAAGGAAATTCCATCGCTGTGTGAATCATGCATAACGTTCTGTAGGGTTCGGTCTTGACCGAACCGCCGGATTTACGCCAAACGCTTCTGCGGATGGCGGCGATTTAGTCAGCGCTGTATGGGCGCTGTTACCCAAATCGACAAACAGTCCTTTCCGGCAAGGCAAGTCTCCCCTTTGAGGGGAGGTGGCATTTCGCTCTGCGAAATGACGGAAGGGTGAGGGGAAAGCCGGATAGCCTATCCGATTGCAGTGC
>JAFUUV010000055.1 GCA_017471345.1 Ruminococcus sp. | reverse complement strand
TCAAAGACACCAAGATTGACGACCCTGTGCTCTGGCACAAGGATGACGATATGAACGGTCAGTACTATCTGAACCACAATTACCGCGGCGAGTGGGATTCCTACGGCACTATCTTTTTAGATTACCGCTGTCCGCACGGTACCGACAGCAAAAACGTTATCATGCACGGTCACCATATGAACGACGGCTCCATGTTCGGCAGCCTCATGAGCTACGCCGGTATGTCCGGTGACCTCGACTTCTACCGCACGGCGCCTGTCATCGAGTTTGATACGCCGAAGGCGGACGGAAAATACAAGATTATTTCGGTGTATAAAACCAACACCCTCTCCAGCCAGGGCGAGTTCTTCAACTACCTGCGCGGCGAGTTCCAGAATGACAAGGACTTTATGAACTATGTTTATAATGTCCGCATCCGTTCGCTGATCAACTGTCCCGTTGACGTCAACGAGGACGACGAGCTGATTACGCTCTCCACCTGCTCCTACGAGTTTACCAACTTCCGCACGGTCGTTGTCGCGCGCCGTGTGCGCATCGGCGAGGACGCCAAGGTGGATGTTGACAAGGCAACGCTGAATGATAACGCCGTATGGCCGGATGTATATTATTACGCATATGGCGGCGAACGTCCCAAGGTGACCGATTTCAGCACCGCCTACGAAAACAAGGAAATCGACTGGTATGACGGCAAGTATGACTTCAAGGATCAGAAGGTCACCTCCACCACCGAAGAGGAGGATACCACTGCCGAGGGTACCAAGCAATTACGCGAAACCGAGGAACCGACTACCGAGCTGCGGATTTTCCATACGGTTACCTTTATCAACTACGACGGCTCGGAGCTGGATAAGCAGCAGGTTGAGGACGGCCTTTCCGCCAAGCCGCCTGCCGATCCCGTCAAGCCAAGCGACGAATTTTATGACTACGAGTTCAAGGGCTGGCAGCTTGACTACAGCGTTGTGCAGAGCGACATGATTATCGCGCCGACGTTTGAGCCGGTGCTCAAGCCGCAGTACCGCACAGAGTAGGAGGCGCCATGGATTGTTCACTGATTTTCTACGCGGCACGGAAAACCTCCCTCTGCGAAAAAACACTGCGCAAGGGGTTCGCGCCGCTCGGTGTCCGCGTTGCCTCGTCCTGCTTCGCCAACAGCGCGCAGACGCTTGGCGAACGGCTCTGTGAAGCCTTCGGCAGCCATCAGATTGCCGTCATTATCGGCGGTCTGGATTTTACCGACGACCGTTCGATTGTCGGCATCATCTCCCGCGCCGCCGCAGGCAGCCATCCTGAGCTTGTCAGGCGCCTGCCGCATCCCGACGGCGGCGGGTATCTGCTGCGAGCCGGCAGTCAGCTGCTGTTGCTCTTGCCCGACGAGCCGTCGCGCGTCGAAACCATTCTGCGCGGTACGCTTGCCGATTATATGAAAACGACTGTTTAAGAATAAAACTACTATTTAAGGAATTGTGAGGGTATACGAAATGAATACAAAACCGTTCGAGCAATATGAATCCGCTGTCCGTTCTTACTGCCGCCATTTTCCCAAGGTCTTTACCGAGGCGAAGGGCGCGGTCATCAAGGATGAGGACGGTGCCACGTACATCGACTTTTTCTGCGGCGCCGGCGCGGTTAATTACGGTCACAACAATCCCGATATCAAGCAGAAGGTGATTGACTACCTCGCCACCGACGGTATTATCCACGCGCTCGATATGTACACCGTGCCCAAGCGTGAGTTCATCGAGACGCTCGAGGAAAAAATCATCAAACCGCGCGGATTGAATTACCGGATTCAGTTTTGCGGTCCCACCGGCACCAACGGTGTCGAGGCTGCCATCAAGCTTGCGCGTAAAAATACCGGCAGAAGCAATATTTTCGCTTTCATGGGCTGCTTCCACGGCATGACGCTCGGCGCTTTGTCGCTGACCTCCGAGATGTACGCGCGCAACGGCGCAGGCGTTACCATGAGCGACGTCACCCATATTCCGGCGCCGTATATGTTTGAGGGACTCGACGTCATTCAGTATATGCAGACGCTCATTGACGACGACCACAGCGCGGTTTCCAAGCCTGCCGCTGTTGTCATGGAAACCCTGCAGGCGGAGGGCGGTATCCGTCCCTTCTCCGACCAATTCCTGCGCGACGTCCGCGCGTTCTGCGACAAAAACGATATTCTCATGATCGTTGACGACATTCAGGTCGGCTGCTGCCGCTGCGGTACCTTCTTCTCCTTTGAGCGTGCCGGTATCCAGCCGGATATGGTCGTCATGTCCAAGTCTATCGGCGGCATCGGTATGCCGCTTGCCATCGTGCTCCTCAAGGAAGAGCTTGACCTCTGGAAGCCCGGCGAGCACAACGGCACCTTCCGCGGCAACCAGCTCAGCTTCATTGCCGGTAAGGCGAGCTTTGACTGGCTTCTTGAGCACAATGTCGAGGCGGAAACACGCCGCAAGGGCGAGTTGGTGCGCGAATTCCTCACCAAAGAGGTGCTGCCGCTTGACAGCCGTCTGGAGCTGCGCGGCATGGGACTCATCTGGGGTATTGACTTCGGCGCCGTCAATCCGGCGCTCTCCGAAGCCATCATCGAGAAGTGCTTCGAGCGTCAGCTCATCTGCGAGTGTGCCGGCAGAAACGGCGCGGTGCTCAAAATTATGCCGCCGCTTGTCATTGAGGACGAGCTGCTCCTGAAGGGACTCCGAATCGTTGCCGACTGCACCAGGGAAGCCTTGGCACAGTAAGAAATATCATGATATAAAAAGGACAGCCGCGAGGCTGTCCTTTCTTTGGTTAACAATCAATTTTAGGGAGACCGGCGAAGCCTTTTTCAAGGTCGGCGTCGGTGGGAATGTAGTCGGTCATCAAGCCGTCGTTATACTTTTCGTAGGCAACCATATCAAAGTAGCCGGTGCCGGTCAGACCGAAGAGAATGGTCTTTTCCTCGCCGGTTTCCTTGCACTT
>JAFUUV010000006.1 GCA_017471345.1 Ruminococcus sp. | reverse complement strand
CGGTGTTTTTCAACCTTTTTTGAAAAATTTTTAATCCGCTTTCAGAAGCTGTGTCATAGCGCCTGCCGGAACGGCGATAATCAGCGGCATCAGAATGTCTCTCGCGACAGAAAAGACAAAGCCGGTGTGGGTGATGACGGTGGAAATCAGGATGTCGCCGATCATCCACAGCAGGACAACGCCGATGATAAACAGAATAAATAAGCCGATGTTGAATTTGAAGCCGATGTTTTTTGTCATTGTTACTCTCTCCTTTGTTGGTAATGGTTCGTTATCTTTGCACATAGTATAGCAAAGCGAGTACAACAGCTTCGTGACAATTGCCGCGCTTTTTTCAAAAAATTTTATGCCTGCCGCCAATCCGTGACCGCGCGTAAAAAAGTGCTTGATTTCACGGTAAAAAAATATTATAATAAAGGGTAAGTATCAAACAGGAGGGGTAGGAATATGCCTTTTATCCATGTGACAACCAGCGCTGTCGTCAGCGACGAACAAAAGCGCGTGATGGAAAACCGTCTTTCCGACGCCATCAGCCTGATTCCCGGCAAGAGCGACCGCTATCTGATGCTGGCGGTACAGGACGGCGTTTCCATGATGTTCCACCGCGAAACCGCCAATCCCATCGCTATGGTGGAGGTCAAGATTTTCGGCTCCGCGTCCCGTGACGCTTACGCGGCACTCACCGCCGCCGTTTGCGACATCATGCGTGACGAGGCAGGCGTTGACGGCGCCGATTGCTATGTCAAATTCGAGGAATGTGCCAACTGGGGCTATCATTCCTCTCTATTCTGAGACGGAGGGGTTCAAATGAGAATTGTAGTACTGGCGGGCGGCACCAGCACCGAACGTGACGTGTCCATTTCGTCCGGCATTTTGGTTGCCGACGCGCTGCGCAAAAAAGGCCACGAGGTGGTGCTGCTTGATGTATTCAAGGGGTACGAGTGCGATATCTGCGACGTGTACGCGCTCTTCAAGCAAAACTACAGCTTCACCGATTCGGTAGAGGTCGGCGAGACGATTTCCGATATCAGCGATATCAAGGAGCAGCGCCGCGACAAGAGCGACCGCTACCTCGGCGAAAATATTATTGATATATGCAGCTATGCCGACATCACCTTCCTCGCGCTGCACGGCGGCGCCGGCGAAAACGGTCAGATTCAGGCGACGCTCGACCTGCTCGGACTCAAATACACCGGCTCCGGCTATCTCGGCTCCGCCCTCGCCATGAACAAGGGCATCACCAAGAGCGTGCTCGTGCAAAATCATGTTCTCACCGCCGACGGCGAGATTTATAAAACCGTTGAGGACGCAAAGCAGTGGAGCGCCTTCCCGTGCGTCGTCAAGCCCTGCTCCGGCGGCTCCAGCGTCGGCATCTCCGTCGTGCGCAACCCCGAGGAGTACCTCGAATCCGTGCGCGAGGCGTTCAGCTACGGCGAGGATGAAATTGTGGTGGAGGAGTACATCCGCGGCAGAGAGTTTTCTGTCGGTCTGCTCGGCGGCAGAGCCTTGCCTCCGATTGAGATTATTCCCAACGCCGGCTTTTACGACTACAAAACCAAGTATCAGGCAGGCGCCGCCATCGAGGTGTGTCCTGCCGCAATCACCGAGGAGCAGGACAAAACCCTCCGCGAAGCGGCGGTCGCGACCTACAACGCCCTGCATTTGGAGAGCTACGCGCGTGTGGACTTTATCCTCACAGAGGACGGCAAGGCGTATTGTCTTGAGGCGAACACCCTTCCCGGCATGACGCCGACCAGCCTGATTCCGCAGGAAGCGGCGGTCGAGGGCATCACCTATCCCGACCTCTGCGAGCAGATTATCGAAATTTCCATGAAAAAGTACGCGCGCAAGCCGTATTAACAGGTATACGCTATGAAACCATTTACACTACAGGAAATTGCCGACGCTTGCGGCGGCACCTATGTCGGCGACGACGCGTCGCGTCAGCGCACCGTCACCTCGGTGGAGCGTGACAGCCGTCACATTCGGGACGGCTCACTCTTCCTTGCCATCAAGGGCGGACGCGTGGACGGTCATGATTTTATGGAACAGTGCTACGCGGCAGGCGCGATTTGCGCGATTTGCGAAACCGCGCCCCAAAACGCCGCGAAGCCTTATATCCTTGTAGATTCCACCTTGGCGGCGGTCAAAAAAATCGCCAAGGCGTACCGCGAAAAGTTTGACATTCCGATTGTCGGCGTGTCGGGCAGCGTCGGCAAAACCTCCACCAAGGAAATGCTTTACTCTGTCCTCTCGCAGCGGTTCAAAACCCATAAAACACAGGGCAACCTCAACAACGAGCTCGGCGTGCCGCTTACCCTCCTCGCCATGCCCGAGGATACCGAAGCGGCGGTCATTGAGATGGGCATTTCCGGCTTTGGCGAGATGACGCGTCTCTCCGAAATGGTGCAGCCCACCATCTGTGTGCTCACTGTCATCGGCTGCTGCCATCTGGAAAACCTCGGCGACCGCGACGGCGTTCTGAAAGCCAAAACCGAGATGTTTGCGCACGCGCGTGACAACGCGGCGTTTATCCTCAACGGCGACGATGACAAGCTTCGTACCGTCACCGAGGTGCGCGGCGTCAAGCCCGTTTTCTTCGGCATCGGCGCGGAGAATGATTATTATGCCGAAAATATCGTCAACAACGGCGAGGACGGCGTGCGCTGCACGCTTTGCTTCGGCGGCAAGCGGCTCGACGCTGTCATTCCCGCCATCGGCACTTATATGGTATCCAATGCTCTCGCGGCGGCGGCTGTCGGCAGCCTGCTTGGCATGACCGGCGACGAAATCGTCCGCGGTGTGGAGGCGTTTGAAAACGTCGGCAGACGCGCGCGCGTCCTGCATACCGACGGACTGAAAATTATCGACGACTGCTACAACGCCAACCCCACCTCGGTGCAGGCGTCGCTGGATACACTGGTCAACCTGACCGGCAGAAAGGTTGCCATTCTCGGCGACATGAAGGAGTTAGGCGCGGAGGAGCTGGCGCTCCACTTCCAAACCGGCGCTTACGCGCGGCAAAAGGGCGTTGACCTCGTGCTCTGCGTCGGACCGCTTGCCGAGGCGCTTGCCAAGGGCGCCGGCGGCAAATGGTTTGAGAGCGTCGAGGCGCTCGAACAGGCGCTGCCTGACCTGCTGCGCCGTGGCGACACCGTGCTGGTTAAGGCGTCTCACTCCATGCAGTTTGAAAGGATTACGGAGTTTTTGAAGGAGATGCCGGTCGCTCCGTAAATTTGTCAATCGAAAAAACCGGTCGGCGGTCATCGCCCGACCGTGGCTTCGGCATCGCGTCAGCGTTTGCATCACGGGACAGCTCCGGCTGTCCCGTTTCCTTTTAAATTAAACATTATCTTGCAATCCTCTCATATTATGCTATAATAGAAAATAGCAACGCAAAAAATATACGGAGCGTGGTTGATATGGAGAAAAAACGCGTCAGCGTACAGATTGACGGCAGAAGCTACGTGGTCATCACCGAGGACGACGACGCCTATGTCAAGGGTATCGCGCAGGAGGTGTCCGACCACCTGCTCACCGCCTCGCGTACCGCCAAAAACCTCGATACGCGCGACTGCGCGATTCTGACGGCGCTGGATTTTTGCGACGACACCCAAAGGGAACGCCGCCGCAATAAGGATTTGGTCGAAAAAGCGGATCAGATTATGCAGCACACCAACGAGCTGAATAAAAAATGCACCGACTACCGCAACCGCCTGACCGACGCGATGAACGAGGTCACGCGGCTGACCAAGCGCATCCGCGCCCTCGAGGATCAGCTGCGGACGCTCAACCGCGAAAATGAACGGCTGCGCAAGTTTGAGCCGAAAAAAACCGACGCGGAAAAGCAGTTTGAAAAAACCGTGCAGGAAAAACGCGCCGAAAAGGCGATGGGCTATGTGCCGATGGAGCAGTGCTCGCTGTTTGACGACGAACAGCCCGCGCCTGCTCCCAAGGGGAAGAAAAAGCATGGAAAGCATTGAGATTTTAGCGCCTGCCGGCAGCATGGACAGCCTGATTGCCGCCGTGCGTTCCGGCGCGGACGCGGTGTACGTCGGGGAAAAGCGCTTTTCGGCGCGTTCCTCGGCGCATAATTTTGAGGAGGACGCCCTGCGCGAGGCGGTCGCTTATTGCCATATTCACGGCGTCAAGCTCTATGTCACCCTCAATACCATTGTTTTTGATGATGAATTTGACGCCTTGCGCGACGCCATTATCATCGCGGCGCGTGCCGACGCGGACGCGCTGATTGTCCAGAATATGGGCGTGGCGCGGCTCGCCCGTGAAATCGCGCCCGAGCTGCCGCTTCACGCCTCTACCCAGATGAGCGTCCATACGCCGTCCGGTGTCCGCGCCCTGTACGAGATGGGCTTCAAGCGTGTCGTGCTTGCGCGTGAGATGAGCCGCGAGGAAATCCGCGCCTGCGCGGAAATTCCGATTGAGTTAGAGGTGTTTGTCCACGGCGCGCTGTGCATGAGCGTTTCGGGACAGTGCTATTTTTCCGCGATGCTCGGCGGCCGCAGCGGCAACCGCGGCTCCTGTGCCCAGACCTGCCGCCTGCCGTTTGCCGTGGGCAGCCAAAAGTCCGGTCACGCCCTCAGCCTGCGCGACAACAGCCTGATTCCGCTGCTCTCCGAGCTGCAGGAAATCGGCGTCTTTTCCGCCAAAATCGAGGGACGGATGAAGCGTCCCGAGTACGTCGCGGCGGCGACACGCGCCTGTGTGGAGCAGCGCGATTTCGGCTTTGTCACGAACGAAACCGCCGCGATGCTGCGCGGCGTGTTTGCGCGGACGGGCTTCACCGACGGCTATTTTCAGGGAAAAATCGGCAGGGAAATGTTCGGCACGCGCACCAAAAGCGATGTTGTCTCCGCCGACGACCGCCTGCTGTCCGCCATTCGCGCCACCTATAAGGACGAGCGGCAGCATATTGATATTTCGATGCGATTTGCCGCGCGTTCCGGCGAGCCTGCTTCCCTCACGGTCAGCGACGGCGTTCACACGGTCTCCGCTGTCACTGAAATGCCTGCCGAACCAGCGCGGAACGCGCCGCTTTCGGCGGAAAAATGCCAAGCCCAGCTCGGCAAAACCGGCGGCACCGCCTACCGTGTGGCGTCGATGCACATGGCGCTCGGCGACAGTCTCAGCCTGCCGCTTTCCGCGCTCAACCGCCTGCGGCGCGACGCGCTGTCCGCGCTCGACCGTGCGCGTGCCACCGTCCACGCTTACCGGATTTGTCCGGTCGAGCCGCTTGCCGCGAAGCCCTATCAGCCCAAGGAGCACGCGCAGCGTGCCCGTGTCACCGGCACCAAGTTAGGCGCCGGCTTTCGCGAACTCGATTTGGTTTTTGTACCGCTGTTTGCCGACACGCGTGAAATCGCGCGGCTGCGTGACGAGGGCTGCGCTGTCGGTGTGGAAATTCCGCGCGGTATGTTCGGAAAAGACGCCGCCATTCAAAAGCAGCTGCGCCGCGTCAGAGAGCTCGGCGTCACCGACGCCCTCTGTGGCAATATCGGCGCCCTCTATCTTGCCAAGCAGGAGGGCATGACGCTGCACGGCGACTTCGGGCTGAATCTGGTCAATACCTACGACCTGCTCTGGGCGCAAGCCTATGGGCTGAAGGACGTGACGCTCAGCTTTGAGCTGAGCTTCGCGCGCGTCAACCGTCTCGGCGGCAGCATTCCGCGCGGCGTGCTGCGCTACGGCTATTTGCCGGTGATGCTCTGTCGCTGCTGCCCGAATAAAAGCGACGGCATCTCTTGTAAATCCTGCAAAAACAGGAGCAAAATGACGGACAGACGCGGCAAACAATTTGCCCT
>JAFUUV010000054.1 GCA_017471345.1 Ruminococcus sp. | reverse complement strand
TTTTACCAATCTTCATTAAAAAGTAGACTTTCTACTTTTTAATAGCGCCGTAGGCGCGTCAAGATGGTATAAGACGGCAATTGCGCTTTTGCGCAATTGGAAAACGCGCCAAGCGTTTTCTCTCTGATAGAAAGTTGTCTACTTTCTATCAGAGAATAGTATTATAGGAGGAAATTATGGATAACAGAATTGATGCTCTCAAAGAAGAAATCAGAGCAAAGCTTGCGCAGGCTGCCGACCTTGCTGATCTGGACAAGGTGCGCGTCGGCTATCTCGGCAAGAAGGGCAGCATCACCGCGCTGCTCAAGGGCATGAAGAACCTCTCCAACGAAGAACGCAAAACCTTCGGCGCGGAGGTCAACCGGCTCAAGGCTGCCGCCGCCGAAATGGTGGAGAAGAAGGCGGAGGAAATCAGCCGCAGGGCAATCGAGGCGGAAATCAGCCTGATGCCCGTATTCGACGTCACCACGCCGCCGGACATGACGCGCGGCTCCTATCACCCCGTCACCCTGTCGCAGCGGCAGTGCGAGGCGGTGTTCCGTTCGATGGGCTTCACCATCGAGGACTACGCCGAAGTGGTCACCGACTACGAGTGCTTCGAGGCGGTCAATATCCCCAAGCACCATCCCGCGCGCGATATGCAGGATACCTATTATTTAGAGAACGGTCAGCTGCTGAAAACGCAGACCTCCGCCGCGCAAAACGCGATTCTGCGCAAGTACGGCAAAAATCTCGTGGAAAACGGCGTGCCCATCAAGGCGATTTTCCCGGGACGCTGCTTCCGCAACGAGGCGACCGACGCCTGCCACGAAAATACCTTTTTCCAGATGGAGGGTATGATGGTGGACAAGGATATCTCGATTTCCAACCTGATTTATTTTATGAAAACCATGCTCTCCGAGGTCTTTCAGCGCGACATCAAGGTGCGTCTGCGTCCGGGCTTCTTCCCGTTTGTAGAGCCGGGCTTTGAGCTGGATATCAACTGCGAAATCTGCGGCGGCGCGGGCTGTCCTTCCTGCAAGCACAGCGGCTGGCTGGAGCTTTGCCCCTGCGGCATGATTCACCCCAACGTCCTGCGCGAGGGCGGCGTGGATCCCGAGCAGTACACCGGCTTTGCCTTCGGTCTCGGTCTGACCAGACTCGCGATGATGAAGTACGGCGTCAAGGATATCCGCGACCTCAACAGCGGCAACCTCAAGTCGCTGGCGCAGTTCACCGACGACGAGGATTAAGAAAGGGGAGAGTTACAAATGTTCTTATCAATGAACTGGATTTCCGACTTTGTGGATTTCACAGGTCTGGACCGTGTGGAGCTGATTCACCGTTTTTCGCTTTCTACCGCCGAGGTGGAAAACGAGATTTTCTATAAAGGCGCTGACCTCAGCGGCGTTGTTGTCGCCGAGATTAAGTCCGTCGAAAACCATCCCGATTCCAAAAAGCTCCATCTGCTCAAGGTGGACGCCGGCGAGGCGGAGCTGACCGACGTTGTCTGCGGCGCGCCGAATGTGCGCGTCGGCATGAAAACCGCCTTTGCCAAGGTCGGCGCCAAGCTCGGCGAAATCGAAATCGCGCCGCGTCCGCTCGCCGGTCATATGTCCTACGGAATGTGCTGCTCCGAGTCCGAGCTGGGCATCAGCGACGACCACTCCGGCATTATCGACATCACCGAGGATGTGCCCAACGGCACCGACATCAAGGACGTCTATCAGATTGACGATATTATTTTTGAGGTTGACAACAAGTCCCTCACCAACCGTCCCGACCTCTGGGGACACTACGGCATCGCGCGTGAATTCGCGGCGCTCGCCGGCAGACCGCTCAAGCCCCTCGACACCGCCGATTTAGAAGCGTATAAGGCGCTGCCGCAGGTGGATATGAAGATTGAGGATCCGCTTTGTCAGCGTTACTCCTGCCTGCAGGTCGAGAACATCCGCCGCACCGTCAGTCCGGTCAATATGCGCATCCGCCTGTACTACTGCGGTATGCGCGGCATCAACTTCCTTGCCGACCTCACCAACTACATCATGCTCGAAATGGGACAGCCCATGCACGCCTTCGATTCGCGCAAGGTCGGCAAAATCCGCGTCAAGCGCTTTGAGCAGCCCTTTGTGTTCCAAACTCTCGACGGCGTGGAGCGTCAGATTGACGAAAACACCCTGATGATCTGCAACGACAACACGCCCGTCGCCATCGCCGGTATTATGGGCGGTCTGGACTCCGAAATCGTGGAGGACACCACTACCCTGACGCTGGAATCCGCCACCTTCGACGCGGCTTCCATCCGCAAATCCACGGTCAGACTCTCGCACCGTACCGACGCCTCCATGCGCTACGAAAAGAGTCTGGATCCCGCCATGACCGTGCCTGCCATCGCGCGTTTTCTCCGTCTTTTGCAGCAGTACGACGCCGACGTCAAGGTTGTCTCCGCGCTGACCGACGAGGTTGCCTTTGCCTATCCGCCCGTGGAGCTGCGCTTCGAAAAGGCGTTTGTTGACCGCTACACCGGCATTGAAATTGACAACGACACCATCGTCAAAACCCTGCGCAGCCTCGGCTTTACCGTCGCGCTTGAGGACGACGTCTTTGACGTCAAGGTGCCTTCGTGGCGCGCCACCAAGGACGTCACCATGAACGCCGACATCATCGAGGAAATCACCCGTATCTACGGCTACGATAACTTTGACATCAATACTACCCGTTCGCCGCTCTATCCCGTCCGTGAGGACGCCGTCAAGAGCAGCGAGGATAAAATCAAGGATATGCTCGTCAAGCGCTACAACCTGCACGAGGTACACTCCTATATCTGGGCTTATGCCGACGAGCAGAAGGCGCTCGGTATTCCCGTCGAGGAAAACGTCCGCCTGCTCAACGCCACCAACCCCAACATCGAAACCCTGCGCCGTTCCATGATTCCCACCCAGCTCTGTCAGGTCAAGACCAACATCGGCTACGCGCCGGAGTTCGGCATCTTCGAAATCGGCAGAGTCGTCGAGGGCGTGGATGAAAACAACCTTTGTGTCGAGCGCAAAAAGCTTGCGGTTACCCTCTACAGCAAGACAAAGGACGTCCGCACCCTGTATTTCGCGCTGCGCGATATGCTCGCGGTGATTGCCGACGACCTCCGCCACCTGCCTCTCAGCTACAAAAAAGCCGAGCCGGCGCACAGCTATGAGCATCCTGTCAACCTCAACACCGTCATCCTCGACGGCAGAGAAATCGGCACCCTCGGCATTGTGCATCCCTCTGTCAACAAGAAGCTGGACAAGAAGGCAAGCGTTGTGTTCGCCGAGATAGATATGGACGCCTTTGCCGCCGCCAAAAACGCTTCCATCGCCTACGAGGAGCCGTCCAAGTTCCCGCCGATGGATTATGATATCAGCGTGGTGGTGCCTGCCGGCGTGTTCTTTGCCGATTTGGCGCAGTGCTGGGCGGACGAAGGCAAGGGTATTCTCAAAAACACCAAAATTGTCGATACCTATGACACCGAGCTGTTCCACAGCATCACCATCCGCTTTGAGTTCTCCTCCAACGAACGCACCCTCAGCTCCGCCGAGGTGCAGGAGATTATGGATAAGGTAATCGCCAACCTCCGCAACATCAAGGTAGAGCTGCGATAAGCGCACCCATGCAGCGCAAGGATCCCCCTCGGCGGCAAACCACGGTGTCCTATCAAGGGGATTCCTCCACGCGCTCCGCTTGGTCGGAACGACAGTGTTGTTTATCTTGCTGCATAACTCTCAAAAATACCTTGCAATTTCCGCCGAACTATTGTATAATAAAAGAATAGAGATACGGGAGGTGCTTCGGTATGTTAGAGAAAACAATGATTTTTTCATTGGGCGACGAAAAGGATGACCAGATTAAAACAGGACTGACAATCGTATATGACGCGCTGCGGCAGAAGGGCTACAACCCCATCAATCAGATTGTAGGGTATATTCTCAGTGAGGATCCCACCTACATCACGACCTACAACAACGCGCGCAACATCATCAGCGCCATTGACCGCGACGACCTGCTCGAAGCACTGGTAAAATCATACCTCAATGTCTAAGAAAGGATGATGCCTTGTGGCAGACGCGAAACAGGAAAAGGAGTTCGCTACCTATAAGGGCAGACCTCTGGTGCGCTGCGGCGACGAAATCTACTACGGCAACATGGAGGAGCCGTATGTAATCAGAATGCAGATTAAGTCCAAGAAAGAGGTCAACGGCGAGGAAATTGCCGACAAAATCACCGTGCAGCTCATGGCGACCGATCCATACCTTTCTCCCCGAAAGGCGCTGGTGAAATCCAGCGAGAAAAAGGGACTTTACCTCGCCATGGATATCGCCGACATCTGGCTCGGCAGAGCTTTAGCCGGAAAAATGTAAACAAACGAAAAAGACGTCTCGGGTGAGGCGTCTTTTTGCTTGCGGAAGAGAATCAGTTCGATTGCAGGGTGATGGCGTTGGGCTTGTCAGAGGGTTGGTACTGCATGGCGGAGCGGACAACACCGCTCTCAAAGTACTCGCGCTGGTACTGATACACGCTCTGATAGTTTTCGGTCAGCGTTTCGCTTTCCGTGTCAAACCGCACATCCGTCGGCTTGAAGTAGGTCAGGTATTTTCTTTCGCTGCCCGAGAGAATCGAGCCGGCGGCGTACAGCACGTGATCGCCGTCGGCCTCCGTGTCCGTGATGCTGACGGAAAACAGGAAGCCCATGCTTGCTGTCTGATATTTTTCAACGCCCCGCATCAGGTTGGAGGCTTCAAAAAATTGCAGCGTGTACTCACCGTTTTGCGCGAAATCGGTTTTGGCGTACACCTTGTTTTGCCATGCGGGTACCGAGAAGGTGATGCCCAGCACGTCGTCGGTATAGCTCGGCGTGGTCACCAAGCGGCAGCCCTCATAGGTCAGCGGATATTCCGAGGCGCTTTCCGTCGGCTTCTCGGTCGGCTTCTCCGTCGGCTTCTGCGTCGGTTTCTCGGTTGGTTTTTGTGTCGGTTTCTCGGTCGGTTTTTGTGTCGGTTTCTCGGTCGGTTTTTCTGTCGGCTTTTGCGTGGTCGGTACGGCGGTGGTGGTTGCTGTTGTCGTCGGCTCCTGCTTGCCGAACGGCAGGAAGCGCCGCAGCATTCCGCAGCCCGAAAGCGCGGTCGCGGCGGCAGCGACTGTCAGCACAACCGCAAGTGTGGCAATAGCTTTTTTCATCGCAATCTCCTTATTGTCAAAAAAATAACAAATAAAAAAGGGCGCTGTCCGCCCTTTTTTTCTTTAGTCAATTTCAACCATTACTTTTTCATCCATGCGAATCGACGCGCTCTTGGCAATCGTGCGGATAGCCTTGGCAATTCTGCCCTGCTTACCGATGATTCTGCCCATGTCGTCCTCCGCGACGTGGATGTGATACACCGTAACGCCTTCCTCGTCGGTTTCGTCTCTGTCCACCTTGACGGCGTCAGGCTCGTCCACCAAACCCTTGGCGATGATTGTCAGTAATTCCTGCATGGTTAATTCCTTTCGCCGCGCAATCAGTCGATTACGCCGTTTTTCTTCAGAAGCGCCTTAACGGTATCGGTAGGCTGCGCGCCGTTGGCAATCCACTTCTTGACCGCTTCCGCGTCAACCTTGAACTCAGAGGGGTTCTTGAGAATGTCGTAGGTACCGACCTCTTCGATAAATCTGCCGTTTCTGGGATATCTGGAATCCGCGACGATGACTCTGTAGTAGGGAGCCTTCTTGGAGCCCATTCTTCTCAATCTGATTTTTACTGCCATAATTTACACCTCAATTAAAATTAATATGTGTTGTATGAAAAAGTGAGCGGCGAGCGGCGGGTGACAAGCACCGCGTCTCGGCTCTCAGCTTTTTTACGCTTTTCTCAGAACGGCATATTGCCGTTGCCGCCCATCGGCATTCCGCCCAGTCCGGGCAGCAGTTTGTTTTTGCGGCGCTTTTTGCCCTTGCCGCCCTTCATCTGCTTAATCATTTTCTGCATCTGCTCAAGCTGCTTGAGGAGCTTGTTGACCTCCTCCACCGTGCGTCCCGAGCCTGCCGCGATGCGGCGCTTGCGCGAGGGATTAATCAGCGCGGGATTCTCCCTTTCCGCGGGCGTCATCGACAGAATCATCGCCTGCAGCCAGTCAATCTGTCTGTCGTCGATATCCACGTCGTCCAGCTGGTTGCCGATGCCCGGCAGCTTTGACAAAATGCCCTTGAGCGGTCCCATCTTTTTAATCTGGTTAAACTGCTCGTTGAGGTCGTTGAAGTCAAGCTTGTTGTTGAGCATCTTCTGCGCCATTTCCTCGGCTTTTTTCTCGTCAAGCTTGCTTTGCGCGTTTTCAATCAGCGTCAGCACGTCGCCCATGCCTAAAATACGGCTCGCCATACGGTCGGGGTGGAACACCTCAATGTCGTCTAACTTTTCGCCCGTACCGGCAAATTTAATCGGCTTGCCCGTGACCGCCTTGACGCTCAGCGCGGCGCCGCCTCGGGTGTCGCCGTCGAGCTTGGTGATAATCACGCCGCTGATTTCGAGCAGCTCGTTGAAGCTTTTGGCGACGTTCACCGCGTCCTGACCGGTCATCGAGTCGATGACAAGCAGGATTTCGTCCGGCTCCACCTCCGCCTTCATCTTTTTGAGCTCATCCATCAGCTTTTCGTCGATATGCAGTCTGCCGGCGGTATCGAGAATCACCACATCGTGGCCGTAGTCTCTTGCGTGACGCACCGCTGCCCTCGCGATTTTCACCGGATTTTCGGTGCCCATTTCAAACACCGGTACGCCTGCCTTTGCGCCGACGACCTTCAGCTGGTCAATCGCCGCCGGTCGGTACACGTCGCAGGCGACAAGCAGCGGACGGTGGTTCTGCGCCTTGAGCATCTTGCCCAGCTTCGCCGAGTGGGTGGTTTTACCGGAGCCCTGCAAGCCGCACATCATGATGACGGTCGGCGGCTTGGACGCAAACTCGAGACGGGCGTTTTCGCCGCCCATCAGCGCGGTCAGCTCCTCGTCCACAATTTTGATGACCATCTGCGCCGGCGTCAGGCTTTCCATTACGTCCTGACCAATGGCGCGTTCGGTGACCTTGTTGGTAAAGTCCTTGGCAACCTTGTAGTTGACGTCCGCCTCAAGCAGTGCCAGACGCACCTCGCGCATGGCGCCCTTGACGTCGTTTTCGGTCAGCTTGCCCTTGCTTTTCAGTTTTTTGAACGCGTTGCTGATTTTATCCGCAAGTCCTTCAAATGCCATAAGCTTATTCCTTTTCCATCAGCTCGCCCGTCATCCGCAGGATTTCCCGTGCCGACGCGCGAATGTCGTTGTTATCGGTTTTTTCGACGATGCCCTCCGCTAATTTCGCGACAGCGGCAAGCCCTTGCTCCAACTCGCCGAAGCGCCTGAGCAGTCCTAACTTGTTTTCAAACGCGAAAAGCTGCTGCTCCGCGCGCTTGATGTGGTCGCGCGCACCCTGACGCGTCATGCCGGTTTCGGCGGCAATCTCCGCCAGCGAGAGATCGTCATTGTAGTACAGCTTCGCCGCCTGCCTGCCCGCGGGCTTGAGCAGCTCGCCGTAAAAGTCGAGCAGCAGCGAAACCTCGATATTTTTTTCCATGGTGCCATAGCTCCTTGCTATGCGGTCTGTAAAGCTTTTTTCTTCACACCTGAGCCATTATACCGCAAACGCCCCTGAATGTCAAGTGTTTTCCGCTTCTGCGGGAAATTTTTATGAGGATAAAATTTTGCATATGTTGTATAAAATATTTTTTGGATTTTGTGATTAATATCCGAAAAAATCCCCTCCGCAAGGGGAAAAAGCTGTTTTTATGCGCGAATACTTTAGTGCGCTAATACAGTAATTTATATAATCTCCAAAAACAAATCGCAAAAAATTGTTGTCTTTGTGTAATATTGATGAATTTGAAAAAATTGTTCAAAAAAGCTGATTTTTATAGGTCATTTCCCGAAAAATGTGGTATAATTACAATATGATTTCACAATGAGGAGCTGTGCCATACGGAACAGGTTATCAATATCGACAGAATGGAAAATGCCGTCGCGCTGTTCGGCAGCTTTGACGAGAATATCAAGCTCATCGAGCGCGAGCTCGGCGTGCGCATCACCTGTCGCGGAAGCGAGCTGAAAATCGAGGGCGATGTGGAAAACGCCGCGCGCGCACGCACGGTGATTGAAAGCCTGCTGCAGTTTCTCAGCCGCGGCGAGGCGCTTTCCGAACAAAATATCCGCTACTGCATCGCGCTGGTGCGCGAGGGCAGCGAGGAAAAAATTGAAGCGCTTGCCGGCGACTGCATCTGCATCACCTCCAAGGGCAAGCCCATCAAGCCCAAAACCATCGGTCAGAAGCGCTACTGCACCATGATTGCCAAAAACACCATTACCGTCGGCGTGGGACCTGCCGGCACCGGAAAGACCTATTTAGCGGTTGCCATGGCGGTCACGGCGTTCCGCAGCAAGCAGGTCAACCGCATCATTCTCACGCGCCCTGCGGTGGAGGCAGGCGAGAAGCTCGGTTTTTTGCCCGGCGATTTGCAGAGCAAGGTCGATCCCTACCTGCGTCCGCTCTACGACGCGCTGTTTGATATGCTCGGCGCGGAGACCTACCAGAAATACGTTGAGCGCGGCAACATCGAGGTGGCGCCGCTGGCGTATATGCGCGGACGCACGCTCGACGACAGCTTCATCATTTTGGACGAGGCGCAGAACACCACGCGCGAGCAGATGAAAATGTTTCTGACGCGTCTCGGCTTCAATTCCAAGATGGTCATCACCGGCGACATCACGCAGATTGACCTGCCCTCCGGCGCGAAAAGCGGTCTCAAGGACTGCATGAAAATTCTGCGCAACATCGAGGGCATCGGACAGTGCGCCTTTGACGAAAAGGATGTAGTCCGTCACAAGTTAGTGCAGGACATCATCAAGGCATACGCGAAATTTGAAAACAATAAATAAAGGGAACCTCTAACAATTCCTTGCCGCGCATAAGCACGAAATCTTCACGGCATCATTTCGCCAAAATCCCTTGATATACGTCAGTATATCTGCGATATTTTGACAAAATTCTGCCATAAATCTTCCGCACTTCTGCACGACACTGAATGATTAGAGATTCCCTAAACGTGAAATATTATGAAAGGGTGAAAAAATGGCAGACAAAATCAAAGTAATCATCACAAACAAGCAAAAAGCAGTCAAAATTCCCACGGGTATCCGTATGCTGGTGCGCCGGTGCTGCAACGCCGTGTTGAAGCTCGAAAATTTTGAAGGCCCCGCTGAAATCAGCGTCACCTTCACCGACAACGCGGGCATCCGCGAGCTGAACAAGCAGTACCGCGACAAGGATATCGACACCGACGTCCTCTCCTTTCCGATGGGCGAAAACGGTGTGTATGATATCGACATGGAAACCGGCGCCAAAATTCTCGGCGACGTGGTCATTTCCATGGAGAAGGCGCGCGACCAGGCGGAGCGCTTCGGCCATTCCTTCCAGCGCGAGGTGGGCTATCTCACCGCGCACAGCGTTCTCCATCTCCTCGGCTACGACCATATTGACAACCTCGAAAAGGTGCGCATGAGAGAGAAGGAAGAGCTTGTCATGGAGCAGCTCGGCTTGCCGGCTTCCTCCAGCTACATTCTCAACTGATGAAGCAGCTTCGCAGCTTTTTCTACGCCTTTCGCGGCGTTTGGGAGGCGGTCTGTACCGAGGCGCATATGCGCTTTCATTTGACGGCGGCGTTTTATGTGCTGCTGCTGTCGCCGTTTTTCCGTCTGTCCGCCACGCAATATGCCGTGCTCGTGTTGCTGATCGCCGCGGTGCTTGCCGCCGAGCTGTTCAACACTGCCGTCGAAACGGTCTGCGACCTTGTCACACGCGAGCGGCATCCGCTCATCCGCCGCGCGAAGGATATCGCCGCGGCGGCGGTGCTGCTGCTTTCCGCCGCGGCGGTCGCGGTGGCTGTGCTGTTTTTTTGGAACGCCGACGCGTTCGCGCGGATGTGGGCTTTCTTTGTTGCCCGTCCGCTGTGGACAGCGCTGCTGGTGCTGTCGGCGGTCGCCGCCGTTTTCTTTGTCATGTGGGGACCGCGCGGCTTTTCCCGAAAAATATTCAAAAATCACCGTAAACCCAAGGGCTGAACCACGCGTTAGCCCTTTTCTTTATGGAAATTTTATGTTATAATAAAGGGAATCTCAAAAGGAATCTCATGGAATTTTCAGAAATTCCCTCCACTATCACCGGAAAAGAAGGTCATGATATGCAGGTAAATACCAATGACAAAAGTGCTTTTGTCGCGATTGTCGGCAAGCCGAACGTCGGCAAAAGCTCGATTCTCAACCGTCTGCTAAAACAAAAAATCGCGATTGTTTCCTCCAAGCCGCAGACCACGCGCAACCGTATCACCGGCGTGCTGACCGACGGCGCCTATCAGATTGTGTTCTTCGACACCCCCGGAATGCATAAGCCGAAAAACACGCTGGGCAAGTATATGGTGCGCTCGGTCAACGAGAGCGTCGGCGGTGTGGACTGCTGCCTGTTGGTTGTCGAGGCAGGCAAGGAGCCGAGTCCGGCGGATTTGTCGCTGATTGAAAAATTCAAAACGATGGAAATGCCGGCGATTCTCGCCATCAACAAAATTGATATGCTGCGCGAAAAGGACGCGCTGATGAAGCAGATTCTCTCCTATTCGCAGCTTTACGACTTTGACGCGGTGGTGCCTGTCAGCGCGCAGGACGGCAGCGGCATGGACGACCTGCTCGACGAGCTGAAAAAGCAAGCCGGCGAGGGCGGTCATTTCTTTGACGACGACACCCTCACCGACCAGCCGGAGCGCGTGATTGTCGCCGAGCTGATTCGCGAAAAAATCCTCCGCCTCTGCGACAAGGAAATTCCCCACGGCGTCGCGGTGCTGATTGAGCGCATGAAAACGCGCGACAACGGCATTCTGGATATCGACGCCACCATCTACTGCGAGCGCGACACCCACAAGCGCATTATCATCGGCAAAAACGGCGCCATGCTGAAAAAAATCAGCACCTACGCCCGTCAGGATATCGAGCGGTTTTTTGACTGCAAGGTGTTTTTGCAGACGTGGGTAAAGGTTAAGGAGGATTGGCGCAACCGCGCGCAGCTTGTGCAGAATTTCGGCTACGACGAACGCAATTTTGACTGATCGGCTCAGATTAAAATTTACCAATCATAAAAACCGCGCGTCGGGCGACACTACCTTTCGGAGGTGCTGTCATGGACGAATGGTATATGTGGCAGGTGTTTTTCACGACGGGCAGCGTGCTCGACTACATCCGCTACAAGAGTATTCAGGACGCCAAAGATACCGGCGCGGACACGGTTCTCAGGGAGAACGGCGATGAAATTTCAGACGGACGGACTGGTTATCAAAGAACAGAATATCGGTGAAAACGACCGCCTCATCTGGGTGCTGACGCGGACGCACGGCGTTGTCAGGGCGTTCGCGCGCGGCGCCAAAAAGCTCAAAAGCGGGAAATGCGCGCCGACCTCGCTGCTTGCGTACTCCCGTTTCACGTTTTACAAAACACGCGAGAGCTACAGCGCCGGCGACGCCATTTCGCTGCGCGTGTTTTCCAAGCTGCGCGGCGACGTGAAAAAAATGTGCCTCGCGCAGTATTTCTGTGAGCTGGCGCTGACCGTCTGTCCGCAGGAGCAGCCTGCCGAGCCGTTTTTGCGGCTGTTTCTCAACGCTGTCTATCTGCTGTCTGAGGGCAAGCGCGGCGAGTGGCTTGTCAAGCCCTGTGTGGAGATGCGCTTTGCCTGCATGGCAGGGTATATGCCCGATTTGCTGATGTGCCGTTCCTGCGGCGCTTACACCGCGACGACAATGTATTTTTTGCCGCGTACCGGCACGCTCGAATGTGACGGCTGCCATTCTCGCGGCGAAGCGGTATTGCTCGGCGAAGCGGCGCTGACCGCCCTGCGGCACACCGTCTACGCGGACGACGACAAGCTTTTTTCCTTCTCCCTTTCCGACGAGGGACTCGCGCAGCTGAACCGCGCGACAGAGGCGTATCTCCGTCAGCGCTTTGAAAAGGATTTTGCCACCCTGCAATTTTATAAAACAATTTCACAATCCATAGGTAACAACCATGAACAGACATTACAAAACTCTTGAACTCGATAAAATTTTGGAGAAGCTTGCCGCCGCGGCAACCCTTCCCGACGCCAAGGAGCTGGCGCTGTCCTTAGAGCCGCAGTTTGACCTCGGACGCGTTGAACTGCTCCTGCGGCAGACCGACGACGCGGTAGCGCTCAGCGGCCGCTTCGGTGCGCCGTCCTTTGGCGGCGCCGCCAACTGTGCCGGCAGTCTCCGCCGCGCGGAAGCCGGCGGCTGCCTGAGCACCACCGAGCTGCTCCGCATCGCGCACACCATGCGTATCATCCGCACCGTTCGCGAGTGGCACAGCCGCTGCGCGTCGGTGGAAACCACCCTTGACACGTATTTCAGCGGTCTGATTGCCAATAAGTACCTGGAGGAGCGCATTACCGCCGCGATTATCAGCGAGGATGAAATTTCCGACAAGGCGAGTCCGGCGCTCGGCGATATCCGACGCAAAATCCGCACCGCCTCCTCCAAGGCGCGTGAAACGCTCGACAAGATTGTCCACAGCTCCAAATACCTCAAATATTTGCAGGACGCCATCATTACCCAGCGCGACGGCAGGTACGTCGTGCCGGTCAAGGCGGAATGCCGCAACAACGTCCCCGGTCTGGTGCACGACACCTCGTCGAGCGGTCAGACCGTGTTTATCGAGCCGATGGGCGTGGTGCAGGCGAATAACGATATCAAATTACTGCAGGGCAAGGAAGAGGAGGAAATTGAGCGGATTCTCTTTGAGCTCAGCGCCAACGCCGGCGAGTTTGCCGACAGCATTATCCGCAGCTATCAGAATCTCACCGAGCTGAGCTTTATCTTTGCCAAGGCGGAGCTGGCTTACTCCATGCGTGCCGCGCGTCCCAAAATGAACGACCGCGGCGTGATACATATCCGTCAGGCGCGTCATCCGCTGATTCCGGCGGACAAGGTGGTGCCGGTGGACATCACTCTCGGTGAGCGGTTCGATACCCTCGTCATCACCGGCCCCAACACCGGCGGCAAAACTGTCACCCTCAAAACCCTCGGCTTGTTCACGCTGATGGCGATGTGCGGCTTGCTGGTGCCCTGTGCCGACAACAGCGAGCTGAGTATTTTTCGCCGTGTTCTGGTCGATATCGGCGATGAGCAGAGCATCGAGCAAAGCCTGTCCACCTTCTCGGCGCACATGACCAATATCATCGGCATCCTCAAGCTCGCCAACGCCGGCTCGCTCTGTCTGATTGACGAGTTAGGAGCCGGCACCGATCCCGTCGAGGGCGCCGCGCTTGCCATTGCCATTCTCGAAAAGCTGCGCGAAAAACGCGCCAAAATCGCCTCGACCACCCACTACGCGGAGCTCAAGGAATTTGCCCTGCGCACCGAGGGCGTCGAGAACGGCTGCTGCGAGTTCGACGTCGCCACCCTCCGCCCGACCTACCGCCTGCTCATCGGCGTGCCCGGCAAGAGCAACGCCTTTGCCATCTCCAAGCGTCTCGGACTTTCACCCGATATTGTCGAGAGAGCCGGAGAGCTGGTTTCGTCCGACAGCCGCCATTTTGAGGACGTTGTCGGCAAGCTGGAAAAACAGCGCCAGTCCCTCGAAAAGCAGGTGGAGAACGCCAACCGCCTGACCGCTCTCGCCAACACCGAGAAGCAGCGCGCCGAAAATGAAGCCAGGCGTGCCCGCGCGGACGCGGAGCGTGAAATCGAGCGTGCCAAGCAGGAGGCGCAGCGCATTGTCTCGCGCACACGCGCTCAGGCGGACGCGCTGATGGAGGAGCTGGAAAAGGCGCGGCGCGAAAAAGAAATGACCGCCGAACAGCGCGCCAGGCTGCGGCAGAATATCGACCGCATGGAAGCCCATGCCGACCCCGTCAAGCTGCGGCAGACCTCGGACGAGGAGTACGTCCTGCCGCGTCCGCTGCAGGTAGGCGACGAGGTGCTGATTTTTGACATCGACAAAAACGCCACCGTCCTCGCGCCGCCCAACCGCGACGGTCAGGTGCTGGTGCAGGCAGGTATCATCAAAACACGCGTGGATATCAAAAACCTCCGCCTGCTCAAATCGCAGATCAAGCCCCGCGCCGACCGCTTTTCACAGACGCGCCGCGTCGTTCCGAGCCGCATGGATGTGCGTCCCGAAACCGAAATCGACGTGCGCGGTGAAACCGCCTTTGAAGCGGTGCAGATTGTTGACAAGGCGATTGACAACGCCCTGCTTTCCGGCGTCAGCAAGATGACCATCATCCACGGCAAGGGCACCGGCGTCCTCCGCCGCGAAATCAACCAATATCTCAAAACCAACAAGCACATCAAATCCCACCGCCTCGGCACCTTCGGCGAGGGCGAGGATGGTGTGACGATTGTGGAGCTGAAATAAAGGGCGCCGCGAATGACGCGGTATTGCCCCGAAAAGGAGCTTTCTATGAAAAAACAATTTCTGGAATCCGGCAAGATTGTCGGCACCCACGGCATCAAGGGCGAAGTGCGCATCGACCCGTGGTGCGACTCTCCGGAGTTTCTCTGCGCGTTCCGAACCCTTTATCTCGATGACCGCGGCGCCGCTTCCGTTACGGTGAAAAGCCGTCCGCACAAGCATCTTGTCCTCAGCAAAATCAAGGGCGTCGATTCCATCGACGACGCCGAGCGCTTGCGCGGAAAAATCGTTTATATCGACCGCGATGACATTCAGCTCGGCGAAGGCGTCCATTTTGTGCAGGACTTAATCGGGCTGGAAATCCGTGACGCGGACAGCGGCAGGGTTTACGGCACGCTCACCGATGTGCTGCGTACCGGCGCGAACGATGTGTATGAAATCACCGGCGCGGACGGCAAAAAATACCTTGCGCCCGTCATCGACGAGGTGGTCATCGAAATCAACACGGACGGCGGCTTTGTGCTGCTGCGCCCGATGAAAGGAATTTTTGACGATGCGGATTGATATCATCACCCTCTTTCCCGAGATGTTCGCGCCGGTGTTTGGCGACAGCATCATCGGCAGGGCGCGGCAGAGCGGCGCGGTGGAAATCCATACCCACCAGCTGCGCGACTTTGCCCTCGACAAGCACCGCCGTGTGGACGACACGCCCTACGGCGGCGGTATGGGTATGCTGATGAAGGCGGAGCCGATTGCCCTGTGCTTTGAGCATATCTGCGAAGAAACCGGCAGCCGTCCGTGGTTCATTTATATGTCGCCGCAGGGCAAAACCCTGCGCCAGCAGCGTCTGCGCGAGTTGGCGGAGACGGAGCATATCTGTATTCTCTGCGGCCATTACGAGGGCGTAGACCAACGCCTGCTCGATATGTACATCGACGAGGAAATCTCCATCGGCGACTATGTCCTCACCGGCGGCGAAATTCCGGCGATGGCGTTCACCGACGCTCTGTGCCGCATGGTGCCCGGGGTGCTGAGCAACAACGAGTGCTTCACCGAGGAGAGCCACTTCAACGGTCTGCTGGAATATCCCCAGTACACCAAGCCTGCCGAGTGGCGCGGAAAAGCCGTGCCGGAGGTGCTGCTCAGCGGTCATCACGCCAATATCGCCCGGTGGCGGCGCGAAAAAAGCGTCGAAGTTACCCGTGCCAAGCGTCCCGAGCTGCTGTCGGATTGACGGTTTTCTGCCGAAAAATCGCCTGCCTCTGTCGAAATCCGTGAGGGAATGGTCACATTTTTGTAATTATGCACAATAAACCCCTCAAAACATTTCGGTGTGGTGATGATAAGCACGAAATTGAATATTTTTATTGACCTTCCCATAAAAAAATATTATAATAATATAGACAATGAAGCCTCATTGCAGGCAAAACCGAAATTCATATATTTCAGAGAAGAGGGTAAAAAAATGTATGTAAAGGAAGTTTTAGTTCAGAACAAAGCAGGTCTTCATGCTCGTCCCGCCACATTTTTCATTCAGAAGGCGAATGAGTATAAGGCGACTATCTGGGTTGAGAAGGAAGAGCGCCGCGTCAACGCGAAGAGCCTTCTGGGCGTCCTTTCGCTTGGTATCATCGGCGGCACTACCATCAAGATTATCGCTGACGGCTCTGACGAGACCGATGCGGTAGAAGGTCTGACCGCTCTGGTAGAGTCCGGCTTCGCCGAATAATCTCACAACCGAAACGCATCATTTTTTAAGGGCGAAGCTACTTCGCCCGTTTTGTTTTTAAACCGACAGGGAACGAGAGGACTCCCATGAATGCCAAATTATCCGAACTGCGCAAAAAGGCGATGGCGCTGCCGCTGCTGCCGGGCGTGTACATCATGCACGACAGCAAGGGCGAGATTATCTACATCGGCAAGGCAAAGGCGCTCAAAAACCGCGTCAGCCAGTATTTCGGCTCGCAGAATAACCACGCCGAAAAGGTGCGCCGCATGGTGGATCACGTTGACCGCTTTGAGTATATCATCACCGACAGCGAATTCGAGGCGCTCATCCTCGAATGCAGCCTGATTAAGCAGCATACGCCGAAATATAATATTCTCCTGAAGGACGACAAGGGCTACTCCTACATCCGCGTCGGCGCGGGAGACTGGGGCAAGCTCAGCTACGTTCTGCAAAAGCAGGACGACGGCGCGACCTACATCGGTCCCTACAAGAGCAGCTACTACGTCAAAAGCGCCGTGGAGGAAGCCAATAAAATCTTTATGCTGCCCACCTGCAACCGCAAATTTCCGCAGGACTTCCGCAAGGGACGTCCCTGCCTGAACTACCACATCAAGCAGTGCATGGCTCCCTGCACCGGCAGGGTGAAGCTGCGCGATTACCGCGAGAGTATGGAGCAGGCGCTTGATTTTCTCAAGGGCGGCTCCTCCAACTCCATCCGCCGGCTCACCGAGCAGATGGAGCAGGCGGCGGAAAACCTTGAGTTTGAGCGTGCCGCGCGTATCCGCGACAAAATTGCCGCCGTCAAAAAAATGGGCGACAAGCAAAAGGTGGTCGCCAACAAGGTGCTCGACGAGGACGTCATCGCCGGCTTTTCCCACGACGGAAAAACCTGCTTTCAGGTGTTCCGCTTTGAGGGCGGCAGGCTGTTTGACCGCGAAAGCTTCATCGTGGACAGCGGCGAGAGCGACACCGAGGAATTTCTGCTCCGCTACTACACCCTGCGCACCGACATTCCCAAGCAAATCGCGCTCGACAGCGCTCCCGACGGCTTGGAGGACATCACGCGCTGGCTGACCGAAAAACGCGGCTCCAAGGTCACCGTCACCGTGCCGCAGCGCGGCGAGCAGGCGCAGTTAGTCGCCATGTGCCGCTCCAACGCGGCGGAGACGCTTGCGCAGCAGCAGGGAGCGACCGTCCGCGAATTCGGCGTGTTGGAGGAGCTGCGCGAAATCCTCGGCTTGGAGCAGCTGCCGGTATATATTGAATGTTACGATATTTCCAACCTCAACGGCACCGAAAACGTCGCCGGTATGGTGGTTTACGAAAACGGCAGACCGCTCAAAAGCGCCTACCGCCGGTTTCAGATTAAGGGCTTTGAGGGACAGGATGACTACGCCTCCATGGCGGAGGTGCTGACGCGCCGCTTTGAGGAATACAAACGGGCGGAAAAGCCCGAGGGCTTCGGCAGACTCCCCGACCTGATTTTGCTTGACGGCGGCAGGGGACAGGTGCACGCGGTCAGAGAGGTGTTCACCGAGATGGATATCCATGTGCCGCTGTTCGGTCTTGTCAAGGACGACAAGCACCGCACACGCGCCGTCACCGGCGACGGCGGCGAAATCGCGCTCACTTCGCGGCGGAGGCTGTTCGCCTTCCTCAGCAAAATGCAGGACGAGGTGCACCGCTTTGCCATCGGCTACCACCACGCGCGGCGCAGCAAAAACACCTTCCGCAGCTCGCTGACGGCGATCGAGGGCATCGGCGAGGTGCGTGCCAAGGCGCTGCTCAAATACTTCCGTACCGTGGACAACATCAGTCACGCCGATTTGGAGGAGTTGGAAGCCGCGCCGAAAATGACCAAGGACAGCGCGCTTGCTGTTTACCGGTATTTTCACGGGGAAGAATAGGGCAGTATGCAGACTCTTTTTGTTGAATGATTGCCAAAATGATTGCAAAAAAGAAAAATATATGCTATAATGACAAAAAGGCGTCTCCGCGATTGGCTCGGAGACACCCTGAAAAGTACGAAAAGGAAGATTGTATGCGAGTAATCACCGGCACCGCTCGCGGCAGAAAGCTGCTGACGCTGGAGGGCGAGGATGTGCGTCCGACCACCGACCGAATCAAGGAAGCCGTTTTTTCCGTTATCCAGTTCGAAACCGAGGGCAGAACCTTTCTGGATCTCTTCGCCGGTTCCGGACAGATGGGCATCGAAGCGCTCAGCCGCGGCGCCAAGGAGGCTGTCTTTGTGGACAGCGCCAAGCGCAGCGTGGACGTGGTGCGCGAAAATCTCCGCGCGACGCGTCTGGAGCAAAACGCCCGTGTCCTGCGGCTCGACTGGCAGAGCTTTTTGTCCGTGAATACCGAACGCTTTGATATTGCCTTTCTCGATCCGCCCTACGGCAAGGGAATGCTGCAGGCGGCATTAGCGCTTTTGCCCGCGCATATGAAGGAAACCGGTGTGATTATCGCCGAAAATCCCTTGAATGAGGAAATTTTGTCGAAATACGGTGATTTTGTACTTGACAGACAGTATCGCTATGGTAAAATAAAAATAAGCACATTCAGAAATGAGGCAAACAGATGAAAAGAACTGTCATATATCCCGGCAGCTTTGACCCCGTAACCCTCGGTCATCTTCAGGTCATTCGCAGAGCCGCCAGGATGTTCGACAAGGTCATCGTCGCTGTGCTGATTAATTCCTCCAAAACGCCCACCTTTACCGTCAGCGAGCGGATGGAGCTTTTGCGCGACGCTACCGCTGATTTGGAAAATGTGGAAATTTCGGGCTTTGAGGGCTTGCTCGCCGAGTACGCGCGCGAGCGCAACGTCACCGCCATTGTCAAGGGACTGCGCGCGGTGTCGGACTTTGAGTATGAGTTCCAGATGGCAATCGCCAACAAGAAGCTCAACCCCGAGCTGGAGACAATTTTTATCACTGCCGATTCGGATCTGATGTATCTCAGCTCCAGCATGGTGCGTGAAATCGGCTCCATGGGCGGCGATATCAGCAATTTCGTCCCTGCCTGCCTGCACGACCGGATTGTGCGCAAGCTGCGAAAATAAACACTTTTCATTATATATAAGGAGTGGAAGAAAATGAAAGTCGATGATTTAATTTTAGATTTACAAAATCTGGTGGATAACGCGAAAACCGTACCGCTTTCCGGCGGTAAGGTCATGGTCAACAGCGACGAGGTGTTTGAGATTATCGCGCAGATTCAGGACGCGATGCCTGCCGAGGTGCGCCAGGCGAAGAACATTGTCGCCGACAGAAAGCAGATTCTCAACGAAGCCAACAGCGAGGCGGAGAATATCATCCGTGCCGCCGAGGAGCGCAAGAAAATCATGCTCAACCAGAATGAGATGGTGCGCGAGGCACAGGCAAAGGCGAAGGAAATCGTGGACGACGCCAAGGCGAAGTCCGCCGAAATCCGCAAGGCGGCGAATGTGTATGCCGACGGCATTCTCAAACGCGCCGAGGAGAGCCTGTCCACCCAGCTTACCGATATCAAAAAGACACGCTCAACCCTTGCCAATTCTCAAAAGAGATAATTTTATCCGTCCAAGCTGCCGCCCGATGACGCCGTCGGGCGGCTTGATTTTTTTGCAAAACCGCCCACCCGAATAAAAAAGCAAGTCGCGGGAAAAAGTGCCGCGAAAATGCCCCCTCAGAATAGAGGGGGCATTGCTGCGGTGCCGACGGCACTTTTATTTTGATTCATCCAACTCGGCGATTGTCCTTTGAATCGCGGTGACATAGCTGATGTCCACTGTCTGTGCAGCCGCCTCGTCAGGTGTGTCCTGATGGTTGAATATCGCGTAAGCGAGAACCGATTTGTCAATCGTCAGCCGCTCCGCAATATGCTGCTGCAGTGCGGTTGCGTCGGTAATATCAATATTGCCGTCGGCGTTGACGTCATTTTTCCGCACCGGCATTCCGTCCTGCGCAAGAGGAATAAACTGCTTCTGCACCCCACTCTGCGCGAAACGCTGACCGCTTGAGCCGACATATCCCATCACGCGTGAAAGTTGATTGCAGTTGCTGAAGATGCCGTTGAGCGTGGGAAGATATTTCGGAGCGCGAACCATTCCAAGCTTCTCACAATTCATAAACGCCTTTTCTCCTATCGTCCGGACACTGTCGGGCAGCATTGCTTCTTTGAGCGCGGTCTTGCGGAAGGCATACGACTCGATGGATTGCAGCGATTCCGAAAAGCGGACGGTTTCAAGACCTGCGCAACCGTCAAAGGCATAGGCGCCGACAACCTCAACGGTATCAGGCATGGTGACGGAAACAAGTGTTGTACGGTTTTGGAACGCTTTCGGCGAAATACTGCAGGTGCCGTCTTTGACAGCAAGTGCCGTCTGTTCGGGCATGGTTCCCTTATAGTCATACAGTGCCTTGCCCACATAGACAAATCCGTCCGGCTGCGCCTGATACCATGCTGTATGGCTGACCGCACCCGCATTCGCTGTCAGGATTCTGTCGGTTCCCTCTATCTTTTCGAGCGCCGTGCAGTTATAAAAGACGTTGTCTGACAGGACGGTGAGATTCTCAGGCAGTGTGATTTGCTTTAATGACTGACAGCCTTGGAACGCCTGCTTGCCGATAAAGGTAACGCCCGAGGGAATGTTGATTTCCCTGAGTGACGTACAGTCCTTAAACGCGCTTGCGTGAATGGTCGTTACCGATTCGGGCAGCGCGAGCGTTTCAAGCGAGGAACAGCCGCTGAACGCTGTCATATAGATTTCGGTAACGGCGTCGCCGAAGGTGACCTCCCTGAGATTGTCGCAGCTGCTGAGTATACCGGCTTCCACAACGGTCATTGCCTTGGGAAAATCAAAGCGTTCAAGCTTCGGACAATACGCGAAACAGCTTCCGCCGCCGAAACGCGTCAGCGTGTCCGGAAGCGATACGCGCTCTAAATTAAGGCACCGGAAAAATGCGGCGGTCTTGATTTCTTCTATTCCTTCGGGAATAACTGCCTCACTGATACCCGTCTCAAAGAAAGCGCTGTCTCCGATTGATTTCAGCGTAGACGGCAGCTTCGCTTCCGTGAGCGCCCGATCGGCCATAAAGGCGCGGTCGCCGATAATTTCCAGACCTTCGTTGAGTTCGATTTTTTGAAGCTTATCGCAGGCGTAAAACGCATCGCTGCCGATTTGTTTCATGGATTCCGGCAGACTGACGCTCTGCAAAGAGGTGCAGGTCTGAAACGCGTAATCGCCGATTGACGTACCGCCGTTCAGACGGACATCTTCAAGGGCTGTGCACCACGTGAAGCATTTTTCGCCAATCTCGCCGGCACCCTTGCCGATGGTGACGGATTCAAGATGGCTGCAGTCATAAAAGCACTCCTTGCCGATGGTTTCGACGGTGCCGGAAATCGTTACGCTGTGAAGCGTTTCGGAGCGATAAAACGCCCGGCTGTCTATCTGGCGGATGCCCTCCGGAACAGTGATATCCGGCTGCCGGTAAGACGCGTAAAAGCACGAGGGAATCCGCTCAACGGCACTGCCAACCACAATGTTGTTGATATTGCCTCCGACAAAGCCGTTAAAGGTGTATTCCGCACGGCAATTAACCGCATTAAAATAGATTGTTTCCAGCGCGTCACAGTCGGTGAAACGCATCATATACATGACCTTCACGGTTTCGGGAATGGTCAGCGATTTGGTGTTTGTACTCGATGTCATAAAATCATATCCGGTGCACAGCTCTGTCACTGTCATGCCGTGAATGACAGAGGGGATAACCGCGTGCTCCTCGTTGCCGTAATAAAACGCGACGCGCGCGTTTCCGTCGCCTAAGGAACAAAACGCAATCCCCTGGTCAAAGCTGTATCCGGCTTTTTCGAGCGAATTGATAATGTTGTTTTTGCCGGTCAACGCGTTTACCGAAGGAACAGCGCTGAAAATCAGCGTCACAATTATGAGCGCGCAGAGCCCGACCGATGTGATGATAGAGAGTTTTTTCACGAATTTCACTCCTTGCTACGCTAAAATTATATACATATTATAACATTATAGCAGTCAAAATGCAAGCAAATGTTTTCTTGAAGAGCAGCTTTGTAAGGCAGGGGAATACGCGAAAAGGCACTTGTCCGTTGTCGGAAAAATCACACTTTTATTAAAAAAAACAGGCAATCCGCTAAAATTGCCTAACAGTTTTTCAAAATAATATTTGTTTTTTATGAAAAAGTATGTTATACTAAATGAAAAATACAAAAGGAGGCTATTCCCATGAAGAATATCATTACTGCGGCGATTTCTGCCGCCGCAGGCAAGGTTTTCAGGATGAAAACCTCTCGGAAAATCGCCATCGGCGCGGCCGCTACCCTCACCGCGGCTGCCGCGGGCGCTGTCATCGCGAAAAATATCCAGGCGAAGAAGCAGGAGAGAAGTGTGCAGAGTCTTGTCATCGAGGACGCCGCAAGACGCTTGCCCACCAAAAAGGAGCGCACCTTTGAGGAGAGCATGGAGCACAGCGCGCAGCCGTTTGTGCTGCCGCAGGCTGTCAGACGCAGAATCGGTCTGACCGAGCTCGATGAGTTAGAGGACACCTTTGTCATGCAGCCCAAGAACAAGACCTCGGACGACGTCATTTTCTACCTGCACGGCAGCAATTTCTGGTTCAACCCCTCGCGTTATCACTATGCTTTTATGAGAAGGCTTGCCAATAAGCTCGGCACCGAGCTGGTGCTGCCCGTCTATCCCAAGGCGCCGGCGCACACCGTCGTCGAGATACAGCAAATGCTTCTTGACCGCTATCTCTACCTCGTGCGCGGCAAGGGAATTCCTGCTGAAAATATTGTTTTTGTCGGCGACGCCGCCGGCGGCGGTCTCGCGCTTGCCCTGATGCAGAAGCTGCGCTATCTCGCGCTGCCCCTGCCCAAGCAGGCGTTCCTGATTTCTCCGTGGCTTGACATCACCAACAGCAACCCCGAAATCGAGGAAATTCAGCCCGACGATCCGATTCTCAACAGCGAAACCCTCGCGTTCAAGGGCGAGAAGTACGCCGGCGACCTGGAGCTGACACATCCTGCCGTCAGCCCGATTTATGGCGACCTCGCCGGTCTGCCCAAGATGACCGTTTTTGCCGGCACGCGTGAAATCTTCTGCGCGGACGTCAAAAAGCTTGCCGCCATCGCCAAGGAAAAGGGACTGGATATTGATGTGCGCATCTACAAAAACCAGATGCACTTCTTTGTCGGTCTGCCCATTCCCGAGGGCGAGGAAGCGATTGGCGTAATCGCGTCTGAGCTGTACGGCGCGGAGGAGGACGACGAGCTGTTCGCGGAAAACCTTGACGAGCCGGAGCTTGCCGAGGTAATCGTCAGCGAGGAAACGGACGAGCTTCCCGTTGAGGACGTGGAGGTTCCGGCGGATTTCACCGAGGAAGTCACCGAGGACAACGCGGAATAATTTTATCTTATCACCACTAAGGGCTGACCGTTTGGTCAGCCCTTTTGCTGTCGTCAGTATCAGTACCGCTCCAAAAACGAGTGCTCCTCACCCTTGGTTTTGAACCCGATAAAGGTATCGAGATGGACGCGGTGGAGACTGTTGAAGATGCTCTTTTCGATGTTGGGGTTGTTTTTTTTCAGCTCACGAATCAGCTCTTTGATTTCACGCCGTTTGGTGCCGCCGGTTTCCCGCACAAACTCCGCCTCGGTAAAGCGGCAGGCACATTGGAGAAAGTGCAGGTCGTTGTACCGTGCCCACGCGATGATGTCGTCCTCGTGGACGCAGTAGAGCGGACGAATCAGCTCCATTCCCTTGTAGTTGGTGCTTTTGAGCTTGGGAATCATGCCCTGCAGCTGCGAGCCGTAGAACATTGCCATCACCGTTGTCTCAATCACATCCGAAAAATGGTGACCGAGCGCAATCTTGTTGCAGCCGCGACGCTTCGCCTCGCTGTAGAGGTGTCCGCGGCGCATTTTCGCGCACAGGTAGCAGGGATAACGGTCGGTTTTGTCGGTGACGTCGAAAATATTTGTTTCAAAAATCTCAATCGGCAGCTGCAGCAGCGCGGCATTGTGCTGAATCCGCCGCAGGTTTTCCTCGTTGTACCCGGGGTTCATCACCAGATAGGTCAGCGCGAACGGCACCTCGCTGTAGCGCTGCAGCATCTGCATCAGCTTGGCAAGCAGCATGGAATCCTTGCCGCCGGAGATACACACCGCGATGCGGTCGCCCTCCTGTATCAGCTCATAGCGCTTGACCGCCTCAACAAACGGATTCCAGATTTCCTTGCGGTATTTTTTGCTGATGCTGCGCTCCGTCAGCTGTGAAAATGTAAGCTCTCGTGCCATATGCATCCCTCCGAATCACAGTCATTATAGATAAAATTCCGCCGCTTGTCAAGAATGGCGCCGACAGGGACAGGCAATTTGAATGTTTAATTATAATTTGCACTGTCGTGTAGTGACAAAGTGTAAATTTTTGGCGATATTCACAATTGATTTGTCGGTTTTTGTATATTATAATAGTAAAAAGGGAGGTGGCGCGTGTGCGAAATAATAGAAAATTGTTCTTCTTCAAAAACATCGCTCTGCTCCTTTTTGCGGTCATTTGTCCGGTTGTCTGCAAGCTCTTTTCGCGTTCGCTTCCGCTTGCCGCTGCCGCGGACGGCTCCGGCTCGGTCTATATCCGAAACATCACCGGCTATGTGCGCGATAACTACCTCTCGCTGATTTTCTTCTTTGTGTTTGTCACCTCGGGGCTCACCTCGCTGCTGTTGGGGTATTTGCTGCACCGCCGCTTCGACCGCAACCGTCACGCGTCGCTGATCAGCGTGAAAACAGGCTTGTTGTTTTTGACCGCCGCGGTGTATTTTCTCACCGCGTCGCGCTCGCTCTTTGTCTTTCCCAATTCGCGCGAGATGGCAGGCTACCTCGCTGCCGCCGGTATGCTGTTTATGCCCGTTCTCTGCGTCGATTACATCCGGCTGGTGTGCGAACATCGGTGGCTGAATATCGCTGACTGGGTGTTTACCGCGCTTGCCGCCGCGTTTTTTATTTTCGGTATGGCAGGCGTGCCGCAGTCGGTTTTTTCGGTCATCGTTACGGCTGACGGCGTGCTGTTTTGCCTGCTGGTGATTGTCGTTGCCGTGTTGCATCTCAGAAGCCACCTCAGCAAATCCGCCGAGGACAGACCGGTGGTGGTGACGCTTTGCTCGCTGCAAATTGTGCTGCTGATTGCGGCGCAGCTGTTTTATTTCACCGATTTCTACAAGCTGTATATTCTTTGCCTCGGCCTTGCGATGTCCATTATGGCGTTTTTAGTGTTTTCCGATACACTTGACATCGCCGCAAGGCGTTATATCAAAAGCTCGGATTATGAAAACGTCCGCAAAATGGCGTATGTGGACAGCCTGTGCAATATCAGCAATCGCAACGCCTTTATGCTGGAGCAGGAGGCAAGCTTTGACTGCGACAGCCTGTGCTACGTCGTCTTTGACCTCAACAACCTCAAGGGCGTCAACGACCACTACGGTCACGCCGAGGGTGACAGGCTGATTCAAAAAGCGGCGGAGCTGATTGAGCAGACCTTCGGGGATTTCGGCAAATGCTTCCGGATCGGCGGCGACGAGTTCGCTGTCATTGGCAGAAACCAATCAATTGCCCAGATTAAAAAGCTGATTCATGAGCTGAACAAACGCATCAACGCCTACAACCGCCACTCCGCTATCAAGCTTAACCTTGCCTACGGCTACGCCATGCGGCAGAATACCGATATCAACACGTACGAGCTGTTCAACAAGGCGGACAAGCAGATGTACCGCTTCAAGCGCCGCTCCAAGGCCGCCGCAAAGCCGGCATAATTCAAAAATAAGGCTGTATTCCACGGAATACAGCCTTTGCTATTTCTGAAAGGATTTTGCTTGCCCGTCTGCGCACGGTTATTCCTCAAATAACGGTGTGGAAAAGTAGCGTTCGGCGGTGTCGGGGAGGATGGTGACGACGATTTTGCCTTTGCCGAGCTTTTTGGCGAGCTTAAGTGCCGCCGCGACGTTGGTGCCGGCGGAGATGCCGCACATCAGCCCCTCCTCACGCGCCAGCCGCTTGGAGGTGTTCAGCGCCTCCTCGTCGGTGACGACGTAGATTTCATCATAAATTTCACGGTTGAGAATGTCGGGAATAATGCCGTCGCCTATGCCCATCTGCAGGTGGGTGCCGATGGTGCCGCCGGCGAGAATCGCGGCGTTTTCCGGCTCGACTGCCCAGATTTCAATGTCAGGGTACTGCGCCTTGAGCACTTCGCCGATGCCGGTGATGGTGCCGCCGGTGCCGATGCCTGAGCTAAAGCCGTCAATCGGCTCCGCGCATTGCTGCATGATTTCGAGCGCGGTGTATTTTTTGTGCGCCTTGACGTTGTTGATGTTCTCAAACTGCTGGGGTACAAAGACGCGCTTGTCCTTTTCCTTCATGCGCAGCGCCGTTTGCAGACACTCGTCAATGCACGCGCCGATGTCGCCGGCGTCGTGAATCAGCTTGACCTCCGCGCCGTAATGGCGAATCAGCTTGCGGCGCTCCTCACTGACCGAGTCCGGCATGATGATAATGGTACGGTAGCCCTTGACCGCGCCGACCAAGGCGAGTCCGATGCCCTGGTTGCCGCTGGTCGGCTCAACGATAATGGTGTCCTCGTGAATCAGTCCTTCTTTTTCCGCCTGCTCAATCATGTTCAGCGCCGTGCGCGTTTTGATGGAGCCGCCGACGTTGAGCGCCTCAAATTTGACCAGCACCGTCGCGCTGTCCTCATCGACCATGCGGTTGAGTTTAATCAGCGGCGTTTGTCCGACCGCTTCCAATACATTTTGAAAATACATGATGATATGCCCCTTTTTTCAGATACCATTTTATTATACCTGAATTCGCCGCCGATTGAAATATACATTATGACGAAATCTGCCCGAAAAAATTGTGTCAAGCATACAAAAGGAGCTGTCGCTGACTCGTCAAGGAACGTTTCGTAACCGTACGCAGAAGAAACGCGAACTCCCGACCTTCTGATTCGTAGGCAGAAGCCCAAATTGTAACAAATAACTTTTATAGCTAATAATAGCAATAGTTATTGACAAATAAAGTAATGCGTAGTACAATGTACTACAGAAGGAGTTGATAGATATGAGTTTCTCTATCAGATTAACAGAAGAAGAAAAAATGCTGGCAAGCAGTTATGCAAAGCTTCACTCTCTTTCACTTGCGGAAGCCTTTAAGCGTGCTCTTTTTGAACGTATCGAGGACGAATATGACATTTCAATTGCCGATGAAGCCTATGCCGATTACGTGAAAAGCGGCGAAAAAAGCAAGCCGGTTGAAGAGCTGTGGAAGGAACTGGATTTATGAAATATGCCGTAGAAACCACAGCACGGTTTGACAGGGAATTTAAAAAGCTTGACCGTTACACGCAGAAAATGATTAAGGCGTGGATTGAAAAAAATCTGGTCGGCTGCGAGAATCCGCGTGTTCACGGCAAAGCGCTGACCGCTAATCGTACCGGTCAGTGGCGTTATCGGATCGGCGACTATCGGCTGATTTGCCTGATTAAGGACAACGAATTGATTATTCTCGCCATGACGGTAGGGCACAGACGTGATATTTATGAAAGATGATTTATACAAAAGGAAAACACCTGCCTCGCTTGCTGCGGCGTGTTCAACGACAAAGATTCATCTGCGCTCTCGTTAAAAACAGCCCGCCGGACTGTTTTTGCCTGCGGATTGCGCTGACGCTTCATCCTTGGCACACTCGCCTTCGAGTCTCTTCCTCTGCGCTGCTGAGGTGAAATAGAAAAAGGGGTGTTTTTTCACAGCCCCTTTTTAGTGCTTGTCAAGTATTTATTGTTTATACTCACGGTAATCAAAACCACCCGTTGAACGGGTGGTTTTGATTTTTGGGAACTTTTTTCACAGCCCGCTTGATTCGCCTTCTTTACAAAAGTGCAGCCGAGATTTTCATACAGACTACATTTCTTGTTGTGATTGCTTTTTATCTAAATGATAGTGGTTTTGAATCAGAATCTTTGTTTTGAGAACAATTAATGACAAATCGGAAACAGCGGCTTATATACGGAAAAATTCACTAAAAACATTGCACATCCTACAAAATATGCTATAATGATAAGTAATTTGTATTAAAAAATCAATTATTATTTGATAAAGATACGAAAGAGGATTGTATATGACGAATGTTTTTATTTATCATCCGGACGCCGCTGTACTAAAGCTGATGAACCGGGTGATCTCACGGTATTTCGATACGGTCAGGCACACCTTCCGTCTGTTCGGAAGCTGGAACATCACCGAGGCAACGGCGTATTTACAAAAACACTGTTCGTTGGTCGATATCGCGTTTTTGGATTACAGCTTGTATGAAAACGCCGCAGCGCTGAGCGTATGTCTGAGAACTGTGAACCGCAGTGCGTCACTGATTCATATCGGTACAACCGATACCCTTGTCAGTGCTCTGATCTATCGTCCCTCCGCGATGATGACGGATCCGACAGACGCCAAAAAACTGACCTCTATTACGGCGCAGTTTGACGAGATCCACCGCCGTTTGGAGACAAACCGATTTCTCAGCTTCCGCTTTGAGGGAGAGCCGATGCGCATCGCCTATAAGAACATCGAGTATTTCGAGAGCAGTGCAAAAAAAGTCATTCTGCACCTTGACAATAAGCCTACTTCCTATTGTTTTACGGCGAAGCTTGATCAGCTTGAGCAGCAGGTGCCGGCATTCTTTTTGCGCTGTCACCAAAGCTATCTGGTGAATATGTATCGCATCCGCCGCATGGATGTTATCAACAAAAGTTTTTTGCTGTATTCCGACGACGTGGTTTTTATCAGCAAACGAATGCTCTCTGCTGCGCGGCAAAAGTACGAGGCGTTTATGGCGCGATGAACATTCGACGGATTCAGACCGAGTTTTCGGAAATATCGCCCGATTTTGCCGTTTTTCTGACATCATAATCCGAGGGATATATAATGAGGACAACCAAAACAAAGGAGAGCAAGCATGGACATCAGCATTGACATCGGCACCAGCTTTTCAAGTATGTGCATGAGGGACCGGTCAGGCGGGATTAGTCCCGTTTATATCAAGACCGCCGTGAATATGTTCGGCAACGACTATGCCATTCCCACAGCGGTTTGTGTGGACAAAAACGGCGACATCCAGCTCGGACAGGCGGCAATGAACATTCAGCAGCAGTTTCCGCAGAATTTCGTTTGTGAATTCAAGCGGAATCTGGGAGAGGAAACGCCGTTTTTCCTCGGCGGCGAGAGCTTTCTGCCCGAGGAATTATATACCAAGTTTTTTATCTATTTCAAGGAATGTGCCGAAAAGGCAGGCGGTGAGCCGGTGGACAAGGTTTTTATCACCTATCCGGCATCCTATTTG